>NZ_JAGMUF010000127.1:0-293 GCF_019049125.1 Streptomyces sp. AC602_WCS936
ATCCTCGCCAAGACCCCGGCCATCCCGTCCGGCTGCCAGTGGGGCATCTTCCTGCGCAACCACGACGAGCTGACCCTCGAAATGGTCACCGACGAAGAGCGCGACTACATGTACGCGGAGTACGCCAAGGACCCGCGCATGCGCGCCAACATCGGCATCCGCCGGCGCCTGGCCCCGCTCCTGGACAACGACCGCGACCAGATCGAGCTGTTCACCGCGCTGCTGCTCTCCCTGCCGGGCTCGCCGATCCTCTACTACGGCGACGAGATCGGCATGGGCGACAACATCTGGCT
>NZ_JAGMUF010000127.1:303-1714 GCF_019049125.1 Streptomyces sp. AC602_WCS936
GCCCGCGAGGGCACCACCATCGCCCCCCTCATCACCCGACTCAACACCATCCGGCGCGAGAACCCGGCGCTCCGCCAACTGCGCGATCTGCACTTCCATCCCACGGACAAGGAGGAGGTGATCGCCTACTCGAAGCGGCAGGGGTCGAACACGGTTCTGGTGGTCGTGAACCTCGACCCCCACCACACCCAGGAGGCGACGGTCTCGTTGGACATGCCGCAACTCGGCCTGGACTGGCATGAGTCGGTGCCGGTGCGCGACGAGCTGACCGGCGAGACCTACCACTGGGGCAGGGCCAACTATGTGCGCCTGGAGCCGGGCCGGACGCCCGCGCACGTCTGCACGGTTCTGCGACCGTCCCAACCGCAGATCGGAGGGTCACCCACCACATGATCTTCAACGAACCCGTGCCGGACACCTTCGAGGACACCCCGGCCAAGGACCGCGACCCGGACTGGTTCAAACGGGCCGTCTTCTACGAGGTCCTCGTCCGTTCCTTCCAGGACAGCAACGGCGACGGCGTCGGCGACCTCAAGGGCCTGACCGCCAAGCTGGACTACCTGCAATGGCTGGGCGTGGACTGCCTGTGGCTGCCGCCCTTCTTCAAGTCGCCCCTGCGGGACGGCGGCTACGACGTCTCCGACTACACCGCCGTACTGCCCGAGTTCGGTGACCTGGCCGACTTCGTCGAGTTCGTGGACGCGGCCCACCAGCGCGGCATGCGCGTGATCATCGACTTCGTCATGAACCACACCAGCGACCAGCACCCGTGGTTCCAGGAGTCCCGGGCCAATCCCGACGGTCCGTACGGGGACTACTACGTCTGGGCGGACGACGACAAGCAGTTCCAGGACGCGCGGATCATCTTCGTCGACACCGAGGCGTCCAACTGGACCTACGACCCGGTGCGCAAGCAGTACTACTGGCACCGCTTCTTCTCCCACCAGCCCGACCTCAACTACGAGAACCCGGCCGTCCAGGAGGAGATGATCTCCGCCCTGAAGTTCTGGCTGGACCTCGGCATCGACGGGTTCCGGCTGGACGCGGTGCCGTACCTGTACCAGGAGGAGGGCACCAACTGCGAGAATCTTCCGGCGACGCACGCCTTCCTCAAGCGGGTGCGCAAGGAGATCGACGCGCAGTACCCGGACACGGTCGTACTGGCGGAGGCCAACCAGTGGCCGGAGGACGTCGTCGACTACTTCGGCGACTTCGCCTCCGGCGGCGACGAGTGCCACATGGCCTTCCACTTCCCGGTCATGCCCCGCATCTTCATGGCCGTCCGCCGCGAGTCCCGCTACCCCGTCTCCGAGATCCTCGCCAAGACCCCGGCCATCCCGTCCGGCTGCCAGTGGGGCATCTTCCTGCGCAACCACGACGAGCTGACCCTCGAAATGGTCACCGACGAAGA
>NZ_JAGMUF010000127.1:1724-107687 GCF_019049125.1 Streptomyces sp. AC602_WCS936
GGTGCGGACCCCGATGCAGTGGACGCCCGACCGCAACGCCGGCTTCTCGTCGTGCGACCCCGGCCGCCTGTTCCTGCCGACGATCATGGACCCGGTCCACGGCTACCAGGTGACGAACGTCGAGGCGTCCATGGCCTCGCCGTCCTCCCTGCTGCACTGGACCCGCCGCGTGATCGAGATCCGCAAGCAGAACCCCGCCTTCGGCCTCGGCACCTACACCGAACTGCCCTCCTCCAACCCGGCGGTCCTCGCGTTCCTGCGGGAGTACGAGGACGACCTGGTGCTGTGCGTGCACAACTTCTCCCGGTTCGCGCAGCCCACCGAGCTGGACCTGAGCGCCTTCGAGGGGCGCCATCCGGTCGAGCTGTCCGGCGGGGTCCGCTTCCCGGCCGTCGGCGAGCTGCCGTACCTGCTGACCCTCGGCGGGCACGGCTTCTACTGGTTCCGGCTCCGCAAGGACGCCGTCTAGGCCACAGGGCCCGATCCCCGGCGCGGGGCGGTTTCCGCCGCCCCGCCCGGGGCACGCATCAGTAACACCCCGACGACCCGGGGAAGGGACGCGACGCCATGTCGGAAGCCGTCACGAGCACCGTCACGAGCACGAGCCCACCGGGCCTCCTTGCGTCACTCGATCCACTCCTGCGGGACTGGCTGCCACGCCGGCGCTGGTTCGCGGGCAAGGGGCGTCCGGTCACCGGGTTCTCACTGGTCGCCGCCACCGACCTGCTCCCGTCCGAGGCCCGCCTCGGCCTCCACCACGTGCTGGTCCGCGCCCACCAGCAGCCCGTCGCGGACCCGGGCGGGCCCGAGGAGCCCGGCGACTGCTACCAGCTCCTCATAGGCACGCGCGAGGCGCTGCCGCCCCGGCTGGCGCCCGCGCTGATCGGGCACGTGACGGAGGGACCGCTGGCCGGCCGCACCGCCTACGACGCCCTGTACGACACCCGGCCCGCCGAGGTGCTCCTGGAGGCGCTGCGCACCAGGGCCCGCATCGGCGGGCTCCGCTTCGAGCGGGAGGGGGAGGCGGAGATACGCACGGGGCTGGTGCCCCGGCTGATGACCGCCGAGCAGTCGAACTCGTCGGTGGTGTATGGAGATACGTTCATTCTGAAGCTGCTGCGCCGGATCGTGCCGGGCGTCAACCCCGATCTGGAGCTGCCCCTGGCGCTGGCCCGCGAGGACTGCCCCCGGGTGCCCGCGCCGGCCGGGTGGATGGTCGCCGACCTGGCCGGCCGGACCTGGGTGCTGGGTGTGCTCCAGCCGTACGTGCAGGGCGCGACGGACGGCTGGGAGCTGGCACTGCGGGAACTGGCGAAGGGCGAGGACTTCGTGGCCGAGGCGCGGGCGCTGGGGCGGGCCACCGCCGAGGTGCACACCGCGCTGGCCCGCGCGCTGCCGACCGTCACCCTCGGCCTCGGTCAGATCCGGCAGCTCGCCGACGGCATGATCGGCCGGCTTGAGGAGGCGGCGCGGGCGGTGCCGCTGCTGCGGCCGTACGCGCCCGCCCTGCGTACGGCGTTCACCGCGCTGGGCGACCTGGCCGCCGACGGCCGCACCTGGACCGCCCAGCGCGTCCACGGCGACCTGCACCTCGGCCAGTGCCTGCGCTCGCCGTCCGGGCAGTGGTCGCTGATCGACTTCGAGGGGGAGCCGGCGAAGCCCCTGGCCGAGCGCCGGATGCCGCAGCCGCCGGTGCGGGACGTCGCCGGGATGCTGCGCTCCTTCGACTACGCCGCGCACTCGGCCGGCGCCCCGGCGCCCGGCTGGGCCGAGTCCTGCCGGGCCGCGTACTGCACCGGGTACGCGGAGGCCGGCGGACACGATCCGCGCACCGACCCGGTGATGCTGCGCGCCTGCGAGACGGACAAGGCGGTCTACGAGGTCCTGTACGAGGCGCGGCACCGTCCCGACTGGCTGACGGTGCCCCTGTCCGCGGTGCGCCGCCTGTCCACGCCCGAACCGGCATGACGGCCACCCCTTGATCCCCCTCTTGATCCCCCCTCTTGATCCCACTGCGCCCAGGAGGCCCCGCCCGTGACCCCCCGCCCCGCGTCCAGCGGTCCCGACCCGGAGAAGACGGCCGCCAAGAAGGCGACCGCGAAGGAGACGACCGGCAAGAAGGCGACGACGAAGAAGGCCGCGGCCAAGAAGACCGCAGCCAAGAAGACGGCAGCCAAGAAGACCGCGGCGAAGAAGGCCGTCGCCAAGAAGGCATCCAGCAAGAAGGCCGTACCCGCCGCCGTCCGTCCCTCCGAGGCCCCCGTCTCCCCCGCCCTGGACGCCGCCGACCGGGAGCGGCTGCTCGCCGGCACGCACCACGACCCGCACTCCGTGCTGGGCGCCCACCCGGTGCCCGGCGGGATCGCCCTGCGGGCCTTCCGGCCGTACGCCCTCGCGGTGAGCGTCCTCTGCGGGGAGCTGCGGGCCGAACTGCACGACGACGGGGACGGGTTCTTCTCGGGCCTGCTGCCGCTGGGCGAGGTCTCGGCCCACCGGCTGCTGGTGACGTACGAGGACACGGCCCAGGAGGCGGAGGACCCGTACCGCTTCCTGCCCACGCTGGGCGACCTGGACCTGCATCTGATCGGCGAGGGCCGGCACGAGCAGCTGTGGCAGGCGCTCGGCGCGCACCCGGCGGTCCACGAGGGCGTGGCGGGCACCCGCTTCACGGTGTGGGCGCCGAACGCGCGCGGGGTGCGGGTGGCCGGCGGCTTCAACTTCTGGGACGGCACCGGTCACCCGATGCGCTCACTGGGCGGCACCGGGGTGTGGGAGCTGTTCCTGCCCGGCATCGGCGCGGGCGAGCTGTACAAGTTCGAGATCACCCGGCCGGACGGCTCGCGCACCTTCCGCGCCGACCCGCTGGCCCGCCGTACCGAGGTGCCGCCGGCCACCTCCTCGGTCGTGCACGCCTCGGACTACACCTGGGGCGACGAGGAGTGGCTGGCCCGGCGGGCGGAGGCGCCCGCGCACGAGGCGCCGATGTCGGTGTACGAGGTCCACCTGCCGTCCTGGCGGCCCGGACTGACGTACCGGGAGCTGGCCGAACAACTCCCCGCGTACGTCGGCGACCTGGGCTTCACGCACGTCGAGCTGATGCCCGTCGCCGAGCACCCCTTCGGCGGCTCCTGGGGCTACCAGGTCACCGGCTTCTATGCGCCGACGGCCCGGCTAGGCGACCCGGACGACTTCAAGTACCTGGTCGACCGGCTCCACCAGGCCGGCATCGGCGTCCTGATGGACTGGGTGCCGGCGCACTTCCCGCGCGACGACTGGGCGCTGGCCGAGTTCGACGGGCGGCCGCTGTACGAGCACGCCGATCCGCTGCGGGCGGCGCACCCGGACTGGGGGACGCTGGAGTTCGACTTCGGGCGCCGGGAGGTGCGCAACTTCCTGGTCGCCAACGCCGTGTACTGGTGCGAGGAGTTCCACCTCGACGGGCTGCGGGTCGACGCGGTCGCCTCGATGCTCTACCTGGACTACTCGCGCGAGCCGGGCCGGTGGACGCCGAACGAGCACGGCGGCCGGGAGAACCTGGACGCGGTGGCGTTCCTCCAGGAGATGAACGCGACGGTGTACCGGCGGGTGCCGGGCGTGGTGACGGTCGCGGAGGAGTCGACGGCCTGGGACGGGGTCACGCGGGCCACCCACCACAAGGGGCCGAGCGGGTTCGGCGGGCTCGGGTTCGGGCTGAAGTGGAACATGGGCTGGATGCACGACTCGCTCCAGTACCTGAGCCACGAGCCGGTGCACCGCAAGTACCACCACGGGGAGATGACCTTCTCCATGGTGTACGCGTACAGCGAGAACTACGTGCTGCCGATATCGCACGACGAGGTGGTGCACGGGAAGAGGTCGCTGGTGTCGAAGATGCCGGGCGACTGGTGGCAGCAGCGGGCCGATGTGCGGGCGTACCTGGGCTTCATGTGGGCCCACCCCGGCAAGCAGTTGCTCTTCATGGGGCAGGAGTTCGCGCAGGGCGCGGAGTGGTCCGAGGCGCGCGGGCCCGACTGGTGGCTGCTCGACCCGGAGTACGGGGCGGCGGCGGACCACCGGGGCGTACGGGACCTGGTCCGCGACCTGAACGCCGCCTACCGGGCCACGCCCGCCCTGTGGCGGCTCGACACCCGCCCCGACGGGTTCGCGTGGGTGGTCGGGGACGCCGCCGAGGACAACGTCCTCGCGTTCCTGCGCCTGGACGCCGACGGCACCCCGCTGCTCGCGGTGTCGAACCTCGCCCCGGTCGTGCGGCACGACTACCGCCTCGGCGTCCCGGACGACGTGCCCGCCTGGCACGAGGTGCTCAACACGGACGCCGTGCGGTACGGCGGCGGTGGCGTGGGCAGTCCCGATCCGGTCAAGCCGGAGGCGCGGGGGTGGCACGGCCGGGCGGCGAGCGTCCGCCTGACCCTGCCGCCCCTCGCGACGGTGTGGCTGCGTCCGGCCTGAGGGTCCTCGGGCCTAAGCGTCCACCAGCCCCTTCGGCAGCGGCTCGGTGTGCAGGACGCCGAGTCGCTGGGTGGCCCGGGTGAGGGCCACGTACAGGTCGCTGGTGCCGTAGCGGCCGGGCTCGACGACCAGGACGGAGTCGAACTCCAGGCCCTTGGCCTGGCGCGGGTCGAGCAGGACGACCGTGTGGGTCAGGTCGGGCTCGGCGCCCGCCGTGACGCCGTCCAGCCGGGCGGCGAGGGCCCGGTGCAGGTCGCGCGGGGCGATGACGGCGAGGCGGCCCTCCTCGGGGGTCAGTTCGCGGGCGGCGTCGGCGACGGCGGCCGGCAGGTCGTCGGTGGCGCGGATCCAGGGGCGTACGCCCGTGGACCGGACCGAACTCGGCGGTGCGAAGGCCGGGTCCTCGGCCCGGACGACCGCCGCCGCCACGTCCATGATCTCGGCCGGGGTGCGGTAGTTGACGCCCAGGCGGGTGTGTTCCCAGCGGTCCTCGACGTAGGGGGCGAGGATCTTCGACCAGGAGCCGACGCCGGCCGCCTCGGCGGTCTGCGCCGGGTCGCCGACCAGGGTCATCGAGCGGGTGGGGCAGCGGCGCATCAGCAGCCGCCAGGCCATCGGGGACAGCTCCTGCGCCTCGTCCACGATGATGTGCCCGAAGGCCCAGGTGCGGTCGGCCGCGGCGCGTTCGGCGGCGCTGCGGTGGTCCTCCGCCTCCTGGCGTTCGGCGAACCGCTCGGCGTCGATGATGTCGTGGGCGAGCAGGACCTCGGCGTCCTCCTCGTCCTTGTCCTCGAACTCGTAGGTCCGGGAGGCGTACGACACGTCCAGCACGCCCTGCGCGTAGGCGATCTGCGCCTCCCGCTCGCGTTCGGCGCGGGTGCGGGCGACCCGGTCGTCCACGCCGAGGAGTTCGGCGGCCTCGTCCAGCAGGGGCACGTCGGCGACGGTCCAGTGCCGGGTGACCGGACGGCGGACGGCGGCGGCGTCCTCGGCGGGGAGGAAGGGCTCGGGGGCGGCGAGGAAGTCGGCGACCAGGCGCTGGGGGGTGAGGCGGGGCCAGAGCTGGTCGACGGCGGACCAGACCTCGGGGTTCTCGGCGAGTTCGTCGCGGATCTGGGTGATGTCGCTCGCGTCGAGGAGGCTGGAGCCGTCGAAGGGGTCGGTGCCGATGCGCTCGGCGTACAGCTCGGTCAGCGTGTTGAGGATGTGCCCCTCGAAGTGCTCGCGGGCGGCGTTGTGCGGCAGCTTCGCGGCGCGGGTGCGTTCGCGGGCAACGCCGACGAGGCCGTCGTCCAGCATCAGGACCTCGCGGTCGTGCTCGATCGTGATCACCGGGTCGGGCAGCGCCTGCCGGTCGCGGACCACCTCGGCGAGTACGTCGGCCATGCCGGCGCGGCCCTTCACCGCCGCCGCCTCGGGGGTGTCCGTCGCGGTGGCCTTCACGCCGGGGAACAGTTCGCCGACGGTGGCGAGGAGCACGCCGGTCTCGCCCAGGGAGGGCAGCACCTCGCCGATGTAGCCGAGGAAGGCCGGGTTGGGGCCGACGATGAGGACGGCGCGCTTGGCGAGCAGTTCGCGGTGTTCGTAGAGGAGGTAGGCGGCGCGGTGCAGGGCGACGGCGGTCTTGCCGGTGCCGGGGCCGCCCTCGGCGACCAGGACGCCGCGGTGCGGGGCGCGGATGATGCGGTCCTGGTCGGCCTGGATGGTCTGCACGATGTCGCCCATGCGGCCGGTGCGCGCCGAGTTCAGCGCGGCCAGCAGCACGGCGTCGCCCGACGGGTCCTCGTGGCCGGTGCGGGTCTCGTCGCCGACGTCGAGGAACTCGTCGTGCAGGGCGGTGACCCGGCGGCCCTCGCTCGCGATGTGCCGGCGGCGGCGCAGACCCATCGGGGTGTGGCCGGTGGCCAGGTAGAAGGGGCGGGCGACGTCGGCCCGCCAGTCGATGAGGACCGGGGTGCGTTCGGCGTCGTCGGCGCGCAGGCCGATGCGGCCGATGTGGTGGCCGGTGCCGGAGGTGAGGTCGATCCGGCCGAAGCAGAGGGAGCCGTCCACCGCGTTGAGCGCGGCGAGCAGCCCGGAGCGCTCGGCGACCAGGATGTCCCGCTCCAGCCTGGCCTGCTGGGGGGTGTTGCCCTGCGCGAGCGCCTCGGTGACCGATACCTCGGCGTCGCCGCGCAGCGCGTCCACACGCGCGTACAGCCCGTCGATGAATTCCTGCTCGTGCCGCAATTCATCGTCCGGAAATTCGGTGTTTGACAATTCCACTCCCGGCCGCATATACTGTGCCTACTGAACTTCTTCGTGACCTCTTTCTCTTGAAGTCACGAATCATCGAATATACGCAGAGAAATCCCCCGAGCGCAATTGCCCGGGGGATTTCTTGTGTGGTGATCCGGTCAGTCAGATCAGATCACGTCGGCCAGCTCCTCCAGCAGCCGCCGCTTGGGGCGCGCGCCCACCATCGACTTCACCGGCTCAGCCCCGCGGAAGACCATGAACGTCGGCATCGACAGCACCTTGTAGGCGTTGGTGGTCGCCGGGTTCCGGTCGACGTTCAGCTGCACCACTTTCAGCCGGCCGGCCTGCTCGGCGGCCACGGCGGCGAGCACCGGGGCCATCTGCCGGCACGGCGGGCACCAGTCCGCCGTGAACTCCACCAGCACCGGCAGCTCGCTTCCCAGCACCTCCTCGCCGAACTCCGCGTCCGTCACCTCCGGCACCCCGGTGACTGTCGTCATGCGTGTCCTCCCAGTTCGCACTTGGGCTCCGGACCCCCCGGAACCGCCGCCTCGGCCCGCGCGAGCTGCGCGCCCACCTGCGCCCGCACCGACGTCAGCTGCTCGATCAGCGTGTCCAGCTCAGCCAGCTTGCGCCGGTAGACCACGAGGGACGCCGGGCAGGAGTCGCCCTCGGGGTGCCCGGCGCGCAGGCACTCCACGAACGGGCGGGTCTCCTCCAGGTCGAACCCGAAGTCCTGGAGCGTCCTGATCTGCCGCAGCAGCTTCAGGTCGTCCTCGTCGTAGGTCCGGTAGCCGTTCTCGCCCCGCCGCGCGGGCAGCAGGCCCCGCGACTCGTAGTACCGCAGCGTCCGCGTCGTGGTCCCGGCGCGTGCGGCCAGCTCGCCGATTCGCATGCGGACGAACGTAAGCCTTGACGCGGGCGTCAAGGCAAGAAGCCCCGCGCCGGGGGCGCGGGGCTTCTTCGGGGGACCGGGCGGCTGAGCAACGGGGGGAGCACCTCAGCCGCCCGGGGTGTGCGGCGCGGTCAGGCCCGCGCCAGCTCCTTCTCGCCGCCCTGTTCGGGCAGGTCGGGCGCGTCACCGGCGTCGTCGTCGGCGCCGTGGTCGTCGTCCAGCAGGGTCTTCTCGTCGAACGGAATCCGGCCGGCGAGCACCTCGTTCACCCGGACCTTGTCGATCTCCTTGGTCCAGGTGCCGATCAGGACGGTGGCGACGGCGTTGCCGCCGAAGTTGGTCAGGGCGCGGGCCTCGCTCATGAAGCGGTCGATGCCGACGATCAGGCCGATGCCGTCCACCAGGGCGGGCTTGTGCGAGGACAGACCACCGGCCAGCGTGGCCAGACCGGCGCCGGAGACACCGGCCGCGCCCTTCGAGGCGACCAGCAGGAAGAGCAGCAGCGGGATCTGCTCGCCGATCGACATCGGCGTGCCCATGGCGTCGGCGATGAACAGCGAGGCCATGGTCATGTAGATCATGGTGCCGTCGAGGTTGAAGGAGTAGCCGGTCGGGACGGTGATGCCGACCACCGGCTTGCTGATGCCCAGGTGCTCCATCTTCGCGATGAGGCGCGGCAGCGCCGACTCCGATGAGGAGGTGGACAGGATCAGCAGGAACTCGCGGCCCAGGTACTTGAAGAGCGAGAAGACGTTGACGCCGGCGATGACGCGCAGCAGCGTGCCCAGCACCACGAAGAGGAAGAGGACGCAGGTCACGTAGAAGCCGAGCATCAGGACGGCCAGGCTCTTGAGGGCGTCGACGCCGGCCGAGCCGGTGACGGCGGCGATGGCACCGAAGGCGCCGACCGGAGCGGCCCACATGATCATCGCCAGGACGCGGAAGACCAGCCGCTGGATGTGCTCGATGCCGCGCAGCACCGGCTGCCCGGCGTTGCCCATGGCCTGCAGGGCGAAGCCGCACAGCAGGGCGATCAGCAGGGTCTGCAGGACTTCGCCCGAGGTGAACGCCGACACGATCGTGGTCGGGATGATGCCCATCAGGAAGTCGACGGTGCCCTTGGCCTCCGCGTCGACCTGCGCCTGACCGGTCTCCTTGACGGCGTCGGTCACCGCGAGGCCGGTGCCCGGGTCGAGGATGTTGCCGACGACCAGGCCGATGGCGAGCGCCACCAGCGACATCACCAGGAAGTAGCCCAGCGCGATACCGCCGACCGCGCCGACCTTGGCGGCCTTGCGGACGGAGCCGATGCCCAGCACGATCGTGCAGAAGATGATCGGCGAGATCATCATCTTGATCAGGTTCACGAAGCCGGTGCCGAGCGGCTTCAGCTCCGTCGCGAAGTCGGGCGCGATCAGACCGACGGCGATACCGAGGGCGACCGCGATGATCACCGCGATGTAGAGGTAGTGGGTGCGGTCCCGCTTGGCTTTGGGTGCGGCTGGTGCCGTAGCGGCGTTGCTGGTCACGGCGGCCCTCCTTGACGACGTCGTCGGCATCACCGGCGTGCGGCTCACGTCCGGGCGGTTGTTTCGGGGATGCGGCGACTATCTCCCGCGCTGTGAGCGCGGTCACCCTTGCGTTCATTTAGTTCACAATCCAGCCAGGAGGGAGACTTGCGGCATGCACCTCCGCGTCCCGAGACCCCGTAGCCTGGCCGGTCAGCTGTTCGCCATGCAGGCCGTGCTGATAGCGGTCGTCGTGGCCGGGTACGCGCTGTTCACCTACATCAGCGACCGGGGGCAGGCGCAGGACGCGGCCGGGCGGCAGGCCAGGGCGGTGACCCTGGCGATAGCCGACTCGCCGTCCGTGCTGGAGGCCATCCGCTCCCCCGATCCGACGGCGCGGCTCCAGCCGTACGCGGTGCGGGTCATGCGGGACACCGACGTGGACTTCGTGACGATCATGAACCCGGAGGGCATCCGCTGGACCCACCCGGACCCGAAGCAAATCGGCCATCCCTTCCGCGGGCACATCGAGCGCGCGCAGCGGGGCCAGACCTTCACCGAGACCTATACGGGCACGCTCGGGCCGTCGGTGCGGGCGGTGACGCCGGTGCTGGACGACGACGGGCGGGTGGTCGGACTGGTCAGCGCCGGGATCAAGGTCGAGGAGATCAGCAAGCGGGCACAGGAGCAGCTCACGGCGCTGCTCGGGGTGGCGGCCGGCGCGCTGCTGCTCGGCGCGGTCGGCACGTACGTGATCAACGCGCGGCTGCGCCGGCACACGCACGGGATGAACGCGGACGAGCTGAGCCGGATGCACGACTACCATCAGGCGGCGCTGCACGCGGTGCGGGAGGGTCTGCTGATGCTGGACGGGCAGTACCGTGTCGCGTTGATCAACGACGGCGGACGGGAGCTGCTGGGCGTGACCGGTGACGTGGTGGGCGCCTCCGTCGCGGACCTGGGGCTGCCGGCGCAGCTGACGGGGGCGCTGCTGGCCTCCGAGCCTCGGGTGGACGAGGTGCACCTGACCGACCGGCGGGTGCTGGTGGTGAACACCTCCCCGGTCTCCGGTGGCGAGCACCGGGGCACGGTGGTGACACTGCGGGACGTGACCGAGCTGCAGTCGCTGATGGGCGAGCTGAACTCGGAGCGCGGCTTCACGCAGGCACTGCGCTCGCAGGCGCACGAAGCGGCGAACCGGCTGCACACGGTCGTCTCGCTGATCGAGCTGGGGCGGGCGGAGGAGGCCGTGGACTTCGCGACGGCCGAACTGGAACTGGCGCAGGCACTGACCGACCAGGTGGTGGCGGCGGTGAGCGAGCCGGTGCTGGCCGCGCTGCTGCTGGGCAAGACGGCGCAGGCCAACGAGCGGGGAGTGGAGCTGGTGGTGTCGCACGACAGCCGACTGGACGACGGACTGCTGCCGCCGTCCCTGCCCGCCCGGGACCTGGTGACGATCCTGGGCAACCTGGTCGACAACGCGGTGGACGCGGCGCAGGGCCGGGTTCCGTCGCGGGTGACGGTGGCGGCGTACACGGAGGCGGCCGGGGGCGGCGGCGGTTCCGAGCTGGTGTTGCGCGTGTCGGACACCGGCGCCGGGGTCGATCCCGCCCATGCCGACCTGGTCTTCCAGCGGGGTTTCTCGACGAAGCCGGCCGGTGAGGGCGGCCGGGGCCTCGGGCTGGCGCTGGTCAGTCAGGCGGTGCAGCGGCACGGCGGCACCCTGACGGTGACGGAGGCGGACGGCGGCGGCGCCCGTTTCGAGGCGCGGCTGCCGCTGGGCGACCCCGGGGGCCGCGCGCCGGCGCCGGACGCCCTGGCGGGCAGACACGAGCCCGGGGGTGCCGTATGAGCAGTACCGCCGAGCAGCCCATCCGGGTCCTGGTCGTCGAGGACGACCCCGTCGCCGCCGACGCGCACGTGATGTACGTGGGCCGGGTGCCGGGGTTCACGGCCGTCGGCAAGGCGCACACCGGGGCCGAGGCCCGGCGCATGCTGGACCGCACGCCGGTGGACCTACTCCTGCTCGACCTGCACCTGCCGGACGTGCACGGGCTGCAGCTGGCCCGTTCGCTGCGGGCGGCCGGGCACCACACCGACGTGATAGCGGTGACGTCGGCGCGGGACCTGACGGTCGTACGGGAAGGGGTGTCGCTGGGCGTCGTGCAGTACGTGCTGAAGCCGTTCACCTTCGCCACCCTGCGCGACCGGCTGGTGCGGTACGCGGAGTTCCGGGGTGCCGCCGGGGAGGCGAGTGGCCAGGACGAGGTGGACCGGGCGCTGGCCAGACTGCGGGCTCCCGGCCCGGCCGCGCTGCCGAAGGGGCTGAGCGGACCGACGCTGGAACGGGTGACGGGCGCACTGCGCGGCTCGGACGAGGGCCTCACGGCGGCCGGGGTCGCGGAGACGGTGGGCATCTCGCGGATCACGGCCCGCCGCTACCTGGAGCACCTGGTGGACTCGGGACGGGCGGGGCGGGCACCGCAGTACGGGCAGGTGGGGCGGCCGGAGTTGGTGTACCGGTGGGTGCGGGAGAGCGAACGGGGCCGTTGAACACGACTTGTCCACCGCACACGCATTGACCTGACTAGACCACTCCTCTTACGTTCGCCGAGCAGCCGTCCCGGCCACAGCGTCGTGCCCGTAGGAGGTCTTGCCCGTGCGTCCTACCGTCCGGTCCGTCCGGTTCACCGCCCTGTTCACCCTCACCGCGCTCGCCTCCACCGCACTCGCCGCCTGCGGCAGCGGCTCCGGCGACGACCCGGACACGGTGAAGGTCTCCTTCAAGCAGTCGACGGACAACTCCATCAAGGTGATGGACACCTATCTCGCCGACATCAAGGAGCAGTTCGAGAAGGCCAACCCGGGGAAGAAGGTCGACCTCGTCCCCATCAAGGCGCCGGACTCGGAGTACTACACCAAGCTCCAGCAGATGCTCCGCTCCCCCAAGACCGCGCCGGACCTGGTCTACGAGGACACCTTCCTCATCAACTCCGACATCACCAGCGGGTATCTGAAGCCCCTCGACGACTACCTGGCGAAGTGGAAGGACTGGGACCAGTTCGTCGACACCGCGAAGGCGGCGGCCAGGGGCGAGGACGGCAAGACGTACGGCGTCCCGGACGGGACGGACACCCGGGGCCTGTGGTTCAGCAAGGACGTGTTCGCCGAGGCCGGGCTGCCCGCCGACTGGCAGCCGAAGACCTGGGACGAGGTCCTCGACGCCGCCCGCACCATCAAGGAGAAGGTCCCCGGCGTCACACCGATCAACGTCTACACCGGCAAGCCCGCCGGTGAGGCCGCCACCATGCAGGGCTTCCAGATGCTGCTGTACGGCACGAACGACGGAACCACGGACCCGCTGTACGACAAGGACAGCAAGAAGTGGATCACGGCGGGGCAGGGGTTCGAGGACTCCCTCGCGTTCGTCGAGACGGTGTACAAGGAGAAGCTCGGCCCGGAGGTCTCCGACGCGCTCGACCCCAACTTCGGGACCAGGGTGCGCGGTGAGCTGCTCCCGCAGGGCAAGCTCGGGATCGCGCTGGACGGCTCCTGGCTGCCGCAGGACTGGCTGGAGGGCAGCGGACACGAGTGGCCCGAGTGGTCGAAGGAGCTGGGGCTCGCCGCCATGCCCACGCAGCACGGGCAGGCGCCGGGCAAGGTGAGCATGTCCGGCGGGTGGGCCTGGTCGATCCCGGCCAAGGCGAGCAACCCGGACCTGGCCTTCGAGTTCATCAAGACGATGCAGACCAAGGCCAACGCCCAGAAGTGGTACGTCGCCAACTCCGGCATCGCGGTCCGCGAGGACGTGGCGAACGATCCCGCGTACGTCGAGGCGCAGCCCGGCATCAAGTTCTTCACCGACCTCGTCGAGGTCACCCACTACCGGCCCGCCTACCCGGCGTACCCGAAGGTGTCCGTCGCCATCCAGGAGGCGATGGAGGGCGTGACGACCGGTGACATGTCGGTCGAGGAGGCGGCGCGCGGATACGACGAGGCGCTCAGGGAGGCGACCGACAACCAGGTGGTGAGCAAGTGACGGCGACCGCGCCGCAGCACGCGGGGCCGGGGGTGCGGAAGGAACCGGCGTCCCCGGCCGCCTCCGGGGGGCGGACCGGCACCGTGCGCCGGTCCCTGTTCCGGGTCCTGCCCGTCTCCCCCGCCGTCGTCCTGCTGCTGCTCTTCCTCGCCGGCCCCATCGGCTACTGCGTGGTCATCGCCTTCACCGACCTCCAGCTCACCGGGCAGGCCGAGTCGTCCTTCGTCGGCTTCGAGAACTTCACCCGCGCCTTCCAGGACGAGGCGTTCCTCAACGCCGTGTGGCTGACCCTGGTGTTCACGGTGCTGTCGTCGCTGATCGGGCAGAACACCCTGGGCCTGGCACTGGCCTCGCTGATGCAGCGGGCCTCCAAGCCGGTCCGTACGCTCACCGGCGGCATCGTCGTCACGGCGTGGGTGCTGCCGGAGGTGGTGGCGGGCTTCCTGCTGTACGCCTTCTTCCGCCGCGAGGGCACCCTCAACGCCATCCTGGACTGGCTGCATCTGCCGTCCCAGAACTGGCTGTTCACGCTGCCGATCCTGGCGGTGTCCTTCGCCAACGTGTGGCGGGGCACCGCCTTCTCCATGCTGGTGTACTCGGCCGCCCTGAACGAGATCCCCAAGGAGGTCACCGAGGCCGCCGAGGTGGACGGGGCGAGCGGCTGGCGCCGGATGTGGCACATCACGCTGCCGATGATCCGGCGTTCCATCGGCACCAACCTCATGCTGAACACGCTGCAGACCCTGTCGGTCTTCGGGCTGATCTGGGTGATGACGCGCGGCGGCCCGAGCGGCAGGAGCCAGACGCTGCCGCTGTTCATGTACGAGCAGGCCTTCCAGAACAGTCTGATCGGGTACGGCACGGCGGTGGCGCTGCTGCTGTTGCTGATCGGCTCGCTGTTCTCGGTCGTGTACCTGCGCCTGCTGCGGACGGAGGTCTGAGATGGCGTCCACGGTCGCGCCCCGCCGCACTCCCGCTTCGGCCGCCCGGCGGGGCAGGCGCCGGCTGGCCGCCGACGCCGGTCTGCTGGCGGCCGCCGCCGCCTTCGTGCTGCCGCTGGCCTGGGTGGTGCTGTCCGCCCTGGACCCGCACGCGAGCCTCAGGGTGAAGGTCCCCGACGGGGTGACGCTGGACAACTTCGACGCGATCCTCACCCCGGAGATCACCTTCACGCCGCTGCTGAACAGTCTGGTCCTGTGCGGCGGCGCGACGGCGCTGACGGTGGCGTGCGCGGCGCTGGCGGCGTATCCGCTCTCCCGTTTCCGGTCCCGGCTGAACCGGCCGTTCCTGCTGACGATCCTGTTCGCGACCAGCCTGCCGATCACAGCGATCATGGTGCCGGTCTACGCCCTGTTCGTGCGGGTGAACCTGATCGACACCATGCAGGGGACGATCTTCTTCTTCGCCGCCTCCCAGCTCCCGTTCGCCATCTGGCTGATGAAGAACTTCATGGACGGCGTGCCCAAGGAACTGGAGGAGGCGGCGTGGACCGACGGGGCGTCGTCGTTCCAGTCGCTGCTGCGGATCGTGCTGCCACTGATGGGGCCGGGCGTGGCGGTGGTGACCGTCTTCTCGTTCGTGATGATGTGGGGGAACTTCTTCGTCCCGTTCATGCTGCTGCTCACCCCGGACCAGATGCCGGCCTCGGTGAGCATCAACGACTTCTTCGGCAACCGGGGCATGGTGGCGTACGGGCAGCTCGCGGCGTTCTCGATCGTGTACTCGACGCCGGTGATCCTGCTGTACGTGCTGATCTCGCGGCGGCTGGGCGGGGGGTTCGCACTGGGCGGGGCGGTCAAGGGGTGAGGGCGCGGGGGCCCCGCGTGCGCCCGTACCTTCCTACAATCCGTATCGCTGGCTGAACAGCCCGTAGTCAAGGTCCGCCGGGACCCCTACGGTGTGGCGCGTGCGCCGACCCTCACCTCACCCGAACCAGTCGGGTCCCCCCTTCAACGCCCTCGCCGCCCGCCGGCTGCGTGCCGCCCTCAACATGGGGCCCGAGCACGTCGCCCACGGCATGCGGGTGTCGTACGGACTGCCGTACGTCACCCCCGACCACGTCATCGCCTGGGAGCGCGGAGTCGCCTCCCCCGCGGCTTCCGAGCTCACCGCGCTCGCCGGGGTGCTGTGGTGCTCGCCCGGCGACCTGATAGGCCGACCGCAGACGCTGCGCGAACACCGCGTCGCGCGCGGTCTGGCGCCGGAGGACGTGGCCCGTGCCGCCGGGGTCGCGCTCGCGGCCTACCTGCGGATGGAGGAGACGGACGCCTGGCGCGGCACCGACCGCCAGTCGGCCGCGCTCGCCCACGTGCTGGACCTCGCGCTGCCCGACTTCGTGACCGTCACGGGGCGCGAGGAGAAGCTCGCCGAGCTGCTGAGCAGTGCCGTCACCACCCGCTGGCAGGGGTACGTGCGGCCGGTCGGCAAGATCGCGCCGCTGGACCGGCGGGTCCTGGAGAACGTCCTCCAGGTGCTGCACCAGGACTACCAGGGGCACATGACCGCCACCCTCAGCTGGGGCGGCGGCGGTCCCGACTCCAGCGCGGCGGGCCGGGACTTCCTGGACCGGATCGTGGAGCACTTCTGGGCGGCGGTCGAGAAGCACCCGTGACCCGCGGCCCGGAGTGTCTAGAAGACCGACTCGGCCTCGTCCATCCGGTCCTTCGGCACCGTCTTCAGCTCGGTGACCGCCTCCGCCAGCGGCACCATGACGACGTCCGTGCCGCGCAGCGCGGTCATGCGGCCGAACTCGCCCTGGTGCGCGGCCTCCACCGCGTGCCAGCCGAAGCGGGTGGCGAGGACCCGGTCGTACGCGGTGGGCACACCGCCGCGCTGGACGTGGCCGAGGATGACCGGCTTGGCCTCCTTGCCGAGCCGGCGCTCCAGCTCGTAGGCGAGCGCGGTGCCGATGCCCTGGAAGCGCTCGTGGCCGAACTTGTCGATGGCGCCCTTGCCGTAGTCCATGGAGCCCTCGACGGGGTGGGCTCCCTCGGCGACGCAGACCACGGCGAACTTCTTGCCGCGGGAGAACCGCTCCTCGACCATCTTGACCAGGTCGGCCGGGTCGAAGGGGCGCTCGGGCAGGCAGATGCCGTGGGCGCCGGCGGCCATGCCGGACTCCAGGGCGATCCAGCCCGCGTGGCGGCCCATGACCTCGACGACCATCACGCGCTGGTGGGACTCGGCGGTGGTCTTGAGGCGGTCCATCGCCTCGGTGGCGACGCCGACCGCCGTGTCGAAGCCGAAGGTGCGGTCGGTGGAGGAGATGTCGTTGTCGATGGTCTTCGGCACGCCGACCACCGGGAGACCGGCGTCGGACAGCATCCGGGCGGCCGTGAGGGTGCCCTCGCCGCCGATCGGGATGAGCGCGTCGATGCCGAAGCTCTGGATCATGTCGCCGGCGTTCTCGCAGGCCTCGCGGAGCCGGTCGCGCTCCAGGCGGGAGGAGCCGAGGATGGTGCCGCCGCGGGCCAGGATGCCGCTGACCGCGTTGAGGTCGAGGGCGCGGTAGCGGCCGTCGAGCAGGCCCGCGTAGCCGTCCTCGAAGCCGATGACCTCGTCGCCGTAGTTGTCGACCGCTCGGTGCACGACCGACCGGATCACTGCGTTCAGGCCGGGGCAGTCGCCGCCTGCGGTGAGTACGCCGATACGCATCGTGCTGTGTCTCCTGCTCGCTGTTGACACCGGTGAGCCGATCCAATTGTTTCACGGTCCGGGCACGGGCGGGCACTGACGATTGCTGACGGGCGCCTTATCCATCGCCGGAGGTATTGTCAAGAGGGTTCCGCTCACCCCGGTGGGCGATTTTTGTGCACGGGACAGCCGCCACCAGACGAAACGGAGAGCACGCGTGACGCGCAGCGTGTACGTGACCGGTATCGACCGCGGCGACGGCCGCCAGGTCGTCGAACTGGGGGTCATGGAGCTCCTGACCCGGCAGGTCGACCGGGTCGGCGTCTTCCGTCCCCTGGTCCACGACGGACCCGACCGGCTCTTCGAGCTGCTGCGGTCCCGCTACCGGCTCTCGCAGGACCCCGCGTCCGTGTACGGCATGGACTACCAGGAGGCGTCCGCCCTCCAGGCCGAGCAGGGCACGGACGAGCTGGTCTCCGCGCTGGTCGACCGCTTCCACCTGGTCGCCCGGGACTACGACGTCGTCCTCGTCCTCGGCACCGACTTCGCCGCCACCCAGCTCCCGGACGAGCTGTCGCTGAACGCGCGGCTCGCCAACGAGTTCGGCGCCTCGGTCCTCCCGGTCGTGGGCGGACGGGGGCAGGCCGCCGAGTCGGTGCTCGCCGAGACCGTCAACGCCTTCCGCGCCTACGACGGGCTGGGCTGCGACGTGCTGGCCATGGTGACCAACCGGGTCGCCCGCGAGGACCGGGACGAGATCGCCGGGCTGCTCGGCGGCCGGCTGCCGGTGCCGTGCTGGGTGGTGCCGGACGAACCCGCGCTGTCCGCGCCGACCGTCTCGCAGATCGCGCACACCCTCGGCGCCAAGGTGGTCCTGGGCGACGACTCGGGGCTCGCCCGGGACGCGCTGGACTTCGTCTTCGGCGGCGCCATGCTGCCGAACCTGCTCGCCGCCCTGACCCCGGGCTGCCTGGTGATCACCCCCGGCGACCGCGCCGACCTGGTGGTCGGCACCCTGGCCGCGCACAGCGCCGGCACCCCGCCGATAGCCGGGGTGCTGCTCACGCTGAACGAGGTGCCGGGCGACGGCATCCTCACCCTCGCCGCCCGCCTGGCCCCCGGCACCCCGGTGCTCTCGGTGACCGGCAACAGCTTCCCCACCGCCGAGCAGCTCTTCTCCCTGGAGGGCAAGCTCAACGCGGCCACCCCGCGCAAGGCGGAGACCGCCCTCGGCCTCTTCGAGCGGTACGTCGACACCGCCGACCTCAGCGACCGGGTCTCCGCGCCGAGCAGCGACCGCGTCACGCCGATGATGTTCGAGCACAAGCTGCTGCAACAGGCCCGCTCCGACCTGCGCCGGGTCGTCCTCCCCGAGGGCACCGAGGAGCGGGTGCTGCACGCGGCGGAGGTGCTGCTGCGCCGGGGCGTGTGCGAGCTGACGCTGCTCGGTCCCGTCGAGCAGATCCGCAAGAAGGCCGCCGACCTGGGCATCGACCTGGAGGGCGCCGAGCTGATCGACCCGGCCGTCTCCGAGCTGCGGGACTCCTTCGCCGAGAAGTACGCGGCCCTGCGCGCCCACAAGGGCGTGACCGTGGAGCTGGCGTACGACGTGGTCTCCGACGTCAACTACTTCGGCACGCTGATGGTGCAGGAAGGATTCGCCGACGGGATGGTGTCGGGCTCGGTGCACTCGACGGCGGCGACGATCCGTCCGGCGTTCGAGATCATCAAGACCAAGCCGGAAGCCTCGATCGTGTCGTCGGTCTTCTTCATGTGCCTGGCCGACAAGGTGCTGGTCTACGGCGACTGCGCGGTCAACCCGGACCCGGACGCCGAGCAGCTCGCCGACATCGCCACGCAGTCGGCGGCCACGGCGGCGCGGTTCGGGGTGGACCCGCGGATCGCGATGCTGTCGTACTCGACGGGCACGTCCGGCTCCGGCGCCGACGTCGACAAGGTGCGCGAGGCGACCGGGCTGGTCCGCGCCGGCCGGCCCGACCTGCGCATCGAGGGGCCGATCCAGTACGACGCGGCCGTGGAGCCGTCGGTCGCCGCGACCAAGCTGCCGGGCTCGGAGGTCGCCGGGCAGGCCAGCGTGCTGATCTTCCCCGACCTGAACACCGGCAACAACACCTACAAGGCCGTGCAGCGCTCGGCCGGCGCGATCGCCGTCGGCCCGGTCCTCCAGGGGCTGCGCAAGCCGGTCAACGACCTGTCCCGGGGCGCGCTCGTCCAGGACATCGTCAACACCGTCGCCATCACGGCGATCCAGGCCCAGCAGTCCCCGAGCGAGAAGGTCTCCGCCCAGTGAGTTCCACGCGTGTCCTCGTCCTCAACTCCGGCTCCTCGTCGGTGAAGTACCAGCTCATCGACATGCGCGGCGGTGAGCGCCTGGCGGTCGGGCTGGTCGAGCGCATCGGGGAGCAGACCTCGCGGCTGAAGCACACCCGTGTGGCCGACGGCGACACCCGGGAGCAGAACGGTCCGATCGCCGACCACGAGGCCGCCCTGAAGGCGGTCGCCGCGGAACTGGGCCGGGACGGCCTGGGCCTGGACTCCCCGGAACTGGCCGCGATCGGGCACCGGGTGGTGCACGGCGGCATGTTCTTCACCGAGCCCACGCTCATCGACGAGAACGTGCTCACGGAGATCGAGCGGCTGGTCCCGGTCGCGCCGCTGCACAACCCGGCCAACCTCACCGGCATCCGCACCGCGCAGGCGCTCCGCCCCGACCTGCCGCAGGTGGCGGTCTTCGACACCGCGTTCCACACCACGATGCCGGAGTCCGCGGCGCGCTACGCGATCGACCCGAAGATCGCCGACCGGTACCGCATCCGCCGCTACGGCTTCCACGGCACCTCGCACGCGTACGTCTCCCGCGAGACCGCGCGGCTGCTGGGCAAGGACCCGTCGGAGGCCAACGTCATCGTGCTCCACCTCGGCAACGGCGCCTCGGCCTCGGCGGTCCAGGGCGGCCGGTGCGTGGACACGTCCATGGGACTGACGCCCTTGGAGGGCCTGGTGATGGGTACGCGGTCGGGAGACCTGGACCCGGCGGTCATCTTCCATTTGGAGCGCGTTGGCGGAATGTCCACGGACGAGATCGACACTTTCCTCAACAAGAGGAGCGGTCTGTTCGGTCTGTGCGGTGACAACGACATGCGGGAGATCCGCCGCCGGGTGGACGAGGGCGACGAGCGGGCGCGGCTGGCGTTCGACATCTACATTCACCGGCTGAAGAAGTACATCGGTGCCTATTACGCCGTTCTCGGACGGGTGGACGCGGTGGCCTTCACGGCCGGGGTCGGCGAGAACGCGGCGCCGGTGCGGGAGGCTGCGGTGGCGGGCCTGGAGGGGCTCGGCCTGGCGGTGGACGGCGAGCTGAACGCCGTACGCGGCGACGAGGCGCGGCTGATCTCGCCCGCGGACGCGCGAGTGGCGGTGGCCGTGGTGCCGACCGACGAGGAAATGGAGATCGCGACACAAACCTACGCGCTGGTAAATGAGTCCGATGGTTCAGTTGCTTCGGGGAATCTCACCTGAGCGGCATCCCGCCCTTTTGTATTTTCCGCCAGACGGAATATTCCGCGCCGAAACAAACCGATAGGATGGCACCCATGCGCCGTTCGAAAATCGTCTGTACTCTCGGCCCCGCGGTCGACTCCCACGAGCAGCTCGTAGCGCTGATCGAGGCCGGCATGAACGTGGCCCGCTTCAACTTCAGCCACGGCACGCACGCCGAGCACCAGGGCCGTTACGACCGTGTCCGGGCCGCCGCCAAGGAGACCGGCAGGGCCATCGGTGTCCTCGCCGACCTCCAGGGCCCGAAGATCCGCCTGGAGACCTTCGCCGAGGGTCCCGTCGAGCTGGTGCGCGGTGACGAGTTCACCATCACCACCGAGGACGTGCCGGGCGACCGGACGATCTGCGGCACGACCTACAAGGGCCTGCCCGGTGACGTCACCAAGGGCGACCAGGTGCTCATCAACGACGGCAACGTCGAGCTGAAGGTCACCGAGGTCGAGGGCCCCCGGGTGAAGACGATCGTCATCGAGGGCGGCGTCATCTCCGACCACAAGGGCATCAACCTGCCCGGTGCGGCCGTGAACGTCCCCGCGCTGAGCGAGAAGGACGTCGAGGACCTCCGTTTCGCCCTCCGCATGGGCTGCGACCTGGTCGCCCTCTCCTTCGTCCGGGACGCCAAGGACGTCGACGACGTGCACCGCGTGATGGACGAGGAGGGCCGCCGGGTCCCCGTCATCGCCAAGGTGGAGAAGCCGCAGGCGGTCGAGAACATGGAGGACGTCGTCGCGGCCTTCGACGCCGTCATGGTCGCCCGTGGCGACCTGGCCGTCGAGTACCCGCTCGAGAAGGTCCCCATGGTGCAGAAGCGGCTGATCGAGCTGTGCCGCCGCAACGCCAAGCCGGTGATCGTGGCGACCCAGATGATGGAGTCGATGATCACCAACTCCCGCCCGACCCGCGCCGAGGCCTCCGACGTGGCCAACGCGATCCTGGACGGTGCCGACGCGGTGATGCTGTCCGCCGAGTCGTCGGTGGGCGCGTACCCGATCGAGACCGTCAAGACGATGTCGAAGATCGTCGCCGCCGCCGAGCAGGAGCTGCTGTCCAAGGGCCTGCAGCCGCTGGTGCCGGGCAAGAAGCCCCGCACGCAGGGCGGTTCGGTGGCCCGCGCCGCCGCCGAGATCGCCGACTTTTTGGGCGGCAAGGGCCTGGTGGCCTTCACCCAGTCCGGCGACACCGCCCGCCGCCTCTCCCGCTACCGCGCGGCCCAGCCGATCCTGGCCTTCACCACCGACGAGTCCACCCGCAACCAGTTGGCGCTCAGCTGGGGCGTGGAGCCGCACGTGGTGCCGTTCGTCAACAGCACCGACGAGATGGTCGACCTGGTGGACCAGGAGACGGCCCGCCTCGGCCGGTTCAGCGACGGCGACATCGTCGTGATCACCGCCGGTTCGCCCCCTGGCGTGCCCGGCACCACCAACATGGTCCGGGTCCTGCACCTGGGCGAGACGCGACGCGGCTGACGGCCCGCGTCCCACGTATGTGCTGAGGGCGCCCCCTGTGGCAGGGGGCGCCCTCAGCACGTACTCGGCCCGTCTCAGTCAGTGATGTACTGCTGCATCCCGGGAATGTGCAGGGTCCCGCCGAACTGACCGGCCTGCACCACCTTCACGTCGGTGAAGTAGATCAGCGGAATGTCCAGCGGCGGCGGGTGCTCCGGGTCGAAGGTGATCGGGATCAGCCCGAGCAGGTTGCCCGAGATGCTCTCCGTGTACATCACCGTGTCGCCGTCGCGGATCGTGGACGTCGATCCCTCGGCCGCCTGCACGTGATAGGTCTTGCCGATCTGCTCGTCCTTGACGATCTGGTGCAGGTCGCCGATGTCGGTGCCGTTCGATATGACGTACTTCAGCACCTTCTTGGTGTTGCCGCTCGCCGTCTTCACCTCGACGATGCCCTCGTACGAGGCTCCCTTGAGCAGCAGCGAACTGGCCTCGAGATGCCAGGGTTCCTCCGGCAACGGGATGGAGTTGTCGACGCCGGCCACCGCGTCCGTGGCGACGGGGCAGTCCTCCGGCTCCGCGGAAGCGCTCTGGGACGGGCTGGGGCTGGGACTCGCCGAGGCGGTGGACTCACTGGTCTCCTCCGCCGCGTCCTTCTCCGCCGCGTCCATTTCCGCGGCGCCCGCGGTTTCCCTGGCGTCCTCGGCTGCCTCGGACGCCGCGTCGGTCGTGTCCTGCGCGGTGCCCTCGGCCGTGTCGGTGACCTTGCCGGTCGCGTCCTTCGCAGTGTCGGAGGCGTCTTCGGAGGCGCTCTCGGACGCCGACGCGGAGGGGGACGGCGTCGGGCCCGAGCTCTCCTCGGCCTTCTTGCCGCCGGTGAAGATGCCCTCGATGGCGTCGCCAATGCCATCGAGCAGGCCGCCGCCGCTCTCGGACGCCGAAGGGGACGCCTCCTCGCTCCGAGGCTCCTTCCCCTGCGAGGCGGAGGCGCCCGGGACGGGCTCGGCCTTGTCGTCGGAACCTGAATCCGACGAAGAGGTGGAGCCGGTGTCCTTCTCGTCCTGGGGCTCCCCGGCCGTGGCGGAAGGAGCGGGCTGCTTCCCGCCCGACGCGCCGTCACCGCCCTTGTCCTCGCCGCTCTTGTCCTCGCCGCTCTTGCCGTCGTCCGCCTCGACGGTCGCCGACGGTGAGGGTGTGGGAGACGCGGACGATCCCTTGTCGGCGCCCGTCATGGCCTCCACACAGGCCTTGTACTCCTCGGCCGTCAGGCTGTTGGCCGGCGGCGCGCCCTTGTCGTTGCCGTCCGCGAGGGCGAGGGTCGGTGTGAAGCCCAGGCCCATGAGAACGGCTGTCGGCATGGCCGCCAGGGCTATCGCTTTGCCGCCCGGTACGTGGAATCTGGTGAACAGCAGCTTTTTGGGAGCCGCATGACGCGGCCCGCGCACCTCGTCAGCCGACACGGTACCCCCCGTTCGGGGCTGCAGCCCGGACACCGTCCGCCTCCCCGTCGTCGCCGTGCTCGTGGGGACCGGCGGCGGGGCCTTCGGGCGCGTCGTGCGTGTCGTGCTCGTCGCGCGTGGCGCCTTCTCCCGCGGGCGCTTCGGAACCGCCGCCCTCCGCGGGTTCCTCGGGTGCCTCCTTGCCGGGCACCCAGGACAGGGCGAGCGCGCCACCGATCATGGCGAGCAGAAAGCCCACCAGGAAGCCGCCGATGTTGGAGACCACCAGGGACACGAGGGCGAGCAGGAGCGCCGCGACGCCGGCGAAGATGCGCGTGGCCTTCTGGAACCAGAGGGTCATCCCGAGGGTGACCAGCAGTACTCCGATGATCAGCGAGCCCGCGCCGGCGGTGGTCGACATGGCGATCGACATGTTGCCCAGTTTGAGCGTGGCATAGGGGAAGTAGGCGATGGGCACTCCGCCCAACGCGGTGAACAGACCTGCCCAGAACGGCCGACTGCCCCGCCATGCCCGGAATCGCAGACGCAGCCGGGTGAAGGTACCGGCGCTCTGGACCGGAGTCTCGGCACTCATGAAAAAACAGCTCCCTGGTCCGTTGAACGTACGTATCGGCTCGGCTCAGGCGTGGAGAAGCCGGGATGGGCTGAGTCCTGGCGTGGGGGGCGGGGAGGCGAACCTCCCCGCCCCTCCTCGGCCGCTCAGCCGACCGAGGTCACCTCGGTGACGGAGACCGTCAGAAGCACTCCATCTTGGGGTCCGTGCCGAGGCGCATGTTCAGGCCGCTGAGCTTGAAGGTGCCGGCCGAGGTCGCCCACGCCGTCTGCTCGACCTTGGTGAGGTCGGCCTTCCTGGCCTGCTGGGCGAAGGCGCCGTCCTTGACGCTCCGGTCCTTCACCTCCGGACCGCGGGTCAGGTCCCCGGCCGCGACACCGATGTCGATGTCCTCGAAGGTGGCGTCGGCCTCAAGCTGAGCAACGTCGATGTAGAGGTTCTTGGCCTCCACCTTCCGATCCTCGCTGGGGCCGGCCTCGAGACGGAGGTAGACCGACTTCCCTATGAGAGGGATCTCCGTCTTGACCGACTGGCACATCTTGGTGATCTCGGCACGGTCGAACGACGAGATCGCGACCGGACGCTGGACCTTCTTGCCACCCTCTGTCGAGGTGTAGGTGGTGTCCAAGCCACCGTACTGAGCGAAGCCCCATCCCTCGAGATGCTGGGCACTCACCTTGAACTGCTGGCCGGACACGCTGAACGACGCCGCGAGGGCGCCCTGCGCCAGTCCGACACCCACGGCCGCCGTGGCGGCCACGCTTGGCACCATCACCAAGGCGAACCGCTTCCATCTGGTCCCGCCACGCACCTGGGACTCCATATTTCCTCCTTCTCGGACGTACATCTCCTGGCCTCGACCCCGTCGCCAGTCGGCGACTCGGCCCGGCAGGGATGGGAGAAGTGCTACGTCCTCGGGAAGGAGAGCGCCCGCGCTCGGCGGCACGTATGGAACGAGCCCGAATCACCGGCGATCACCCCCGAGCGACAACCACTGGTCGCGCCTGACACGCATCACGCACAACCCTGCTGGACAGGCTTCGCCGGGTGGACGAAGACCCCCCTGCCCAAGAGCCGGCGCCACTGCCGCCGACTCTGCTCGGTGGGGACCCAGGAACCCCCGCGACCCGACTGGCTTTCGGGGTACGGGAATGGACCGAGCGTCGCCGATCGTGGTGCATTCTCGCCGTCGGCACAAGGGGGTTCGTTACTCGCTGGTAACGGCCGGACAACCGGGGCACGACGCACCGGCCCCGGACGGCGACGCTGGGTGTGTCATACGGGCGGAACAAAACTATTGATCGCTGGACAGAATCCGACAGATCGGCGCCGTCGACTTACTGGCAGTAACAGCGGCCGCGATTACCAAGATTTGGCAAAGCGCGGCCGCAGTGACGTACCGGCGACAGCTCTTTCACACGGGCACCACCCGGACGAACGGCGGGCGACCGGGCGGTGCAGGGCGGTCGAACCGCCCGCTAGAACAGGGCGCGGGCCAGCGCCCTGCGGGCCACCGCCACCCGCGGGTCGTCGGCGCCGACCACCTCGAACAGCTCCAGCAGCCGCAGCCGTACGGCGTCCCGGTCGTCGCCGGCCGTGACGCGGACCGCGTCGATGAGGCGCCCGAAGGCGTCCTCCACGTGACCGCCCACCAGATCCAGGTCGGCGGCGGCGATCTGCGCCTGGGCGTCAGCCGGCTTGTCGGCCGCGTCCTGACGGACCCGCTGCGGGTCGGCGTTCTGCACGCGCTGGAGCAACTCGGCCTGGGCGAGGCCCAGTTTGGCCTCCGTGTTGCCCGGGTCGTCGTTGAGTACGTTCTTGTACGCCTGGACGGCACCGCCCAGGTCACCGGCGTCCAGCGCCTGCACGGCGGCCTCCAGCGCCGCGTCGTGCGGGCCGGCGGGGCGCTCGGGGGCGGCGGCCGGTGCCGCGCCGGGCTCCGCCTCGGGGTCGACGGCGAGACCGGTCAGGCCGAAGCGCTGCTCGGCGACCTGCACCAGCTGGTCGAGGGTCTCGCGGATCTGCGTCTCGCTCGCGGCACCCTGGAAGAGCGGCAGCGCCTGCCCCGCCACGACCGCGAAGACGGCCGGGATGCCCTGGACGCCGAACTGCTGCATCAGCATCTGGTTGGCGTCGACGTCGATCTTGGCGAGGAGGAAGCGCCCGTTGTACTCGACGGCGAGCCGCTCCAGGACCGGGCTCAGCTGCTTGCAGGGCTCGCACCACTCGGCCCAGAAGTCGATGACGACCGGGACCTCGGTGGACCGCTGCAGGACGTCGCTCTCGAAGCGGGCCTCGTCGACGTCGATGACGAGGTCGGCCGGGGAGACGGCGCCCGTCCCGCCGTTCCGGGCCGCCTCGGCGCGCGCCTGCTCCGCCTTCGCCTTGGCCTCCTGGGCCTGCTTCACCGCGGCGAGGTCGACGACCCCGCTCATGGACATGTTCCGTGGCTGCATGGGTCTATCCTCCCCCGTACCGCGCGTGTGCGTGAAAAGCGGGGTCAAAGCCCGCCTGGAAGTGTGCTGCTGACAGTCGTGCCGGCGCCGGGTCCCCACCCCACGCCCGTGGTCGTCGCTGGGGCACGGGCAGGCCCGTGCTTTCGCTACGACCCGTAGCGTAATACCAGGGCGGGCCGCCGGAACAGCCCTCCCTCGTGATCTGCCTCACGGACGCCCGTTCGTTACCCGCCGGTTAAGGTCGGGGAATGCAGAGCAGCACCCACGCCGGCCGTGCCGGGCGCCCGCGCAGCGCCGCGGCGGACACCGCGATCCTGGCCGCGACGCGGGCGGCCCTGGTGGAACTGGGCTGGTCGAAGCTCACCCTGCAGGACGTGGCGACGCGGGCCGGGGTTGCCAAGACGACGCTGTACCGTCGCTGGGCGGGCAAGAACGAACTGGTCGTCGACGCGGTCGCCGAGCTCTTCGACGAGCTGCGGCTGCCCGACCGGGGCTCCCTGGCCGCCGACATCGAGGGCGTGGTGCTCCAGTTCGCGGCGATCCTGGCCCGTCCGGAGGCCAAGAGCGGCCTGATGGCGGTGGTCGCCGAGTCCACGCGCGACGAGGCCCTGCGCGAGCGCATCCGTACGTCGATCGTGGAGCGGCAGAAGCGCCTGGTGCTGGAGGGCCGGGCGCGGGCCCATGCCAGGGGGGAACTCCCCGCCGAGCCGGACCCTGCGGAGGCCGCCCGCACGGCGGACCTCATCTTCGACGTGGTGGCGGGCGCGGTGGTGCACCGCACCCTGGTCAGCGCGGAGGCGGCGGACGGCGAGTGGGTGCGGAGCTTCACGCAGGTGCTGCTGTGGGGTCTGGCCTCTCGGCCCACCGAGTCCGGCGCCTAGAACCCCGCCGGCTCCGTGTACACCCCCCACTCCTCCCGCAGCACGCCACAGATCTCACCCAGCGTCGCCTCCGCGCGCACCGCGTCCAGCATCGGCTCGATCATGTTCCCGCCGGAGCGGGCGGCGGCCAGCATCGCGTCCAGCGCACCCCGCACGGCCGCGTCGTCGCGGGCGGCCTTCCGCTCGCCCAGCACCCGCACCTGCTCGCGCTCCACCTCGTGGCTTACCCGCAGGATCTCCAGGTCACCGGTGACGGAACCGGTGTGGACGTTGACGCCGACGACCTTCTTGTCGTCCTTCTCCAGGGACTGCTGGTACCGGAAGGCGGACTCGGCGATCTCGCCGGTGAACCAGCCGTCCTCGATGCCGCGCAGGAGGCCGGAGGTGATCGGCCCGACGGGGTGCTGCCCGTCGGGATGGGCCCGCAGCCCCCGCTCTTTGATCTGCTCGAAGATCTTCTCCGCGTCGGCCTCGATCCGGTCCGTCAGCTGCTCGATGAACCAGGAGCCGCCCAGCGGGTCGGCGACGTTGGCGACGCCGGTCTCCTCCATGAGCACCTGCTGGGTGCGCAGGGCGATCTCCGCGGCCTGCTCGCTGGGCAGCGCGAGGGTCTCGTCCAGCGCGTTGGTGTGCAGGGAGTTCGTCCCGCCGAGCACCGCCGCCAGCGCCTCCACCGCCGTACGCACCACGTTGTTGTACGGCTGCTGCGCGGTCAGCGAGACACCGGCGGTCTGGGTGTGGAAGCGCAGCCACTGCGCCTTGTCGGACTTCGCGCCGTACACGTCCCGCATCCACCGTGCCCAGATCCTGCGGGCCGCGCGGAACTTGGCGATCTCCTCGAAGAAGTCGAGGTGCGCGTCGAAGAAGAAGGACAGCCCCGGCGCGAAGACGTCCACGTCCAGTCCGCGGCTGAGCCCCAGCTCCACGTACCCGAAGCCGTCCGCCAGCGTGTAGGCCAGCTCCTGCGCGGCCGTCGCCCCGGCCTCGCGGATGTGGTAGCCGGAGACGGAGAGCGGCTTGTAGGCGGGGATGCCGGCCGCGCAGTACTCCATCAGGTCGCCGATCAGGCGTAGGTGCGGCTCGGGCTGGAAGAGCCACTCCTTCTGCGCGATGTACTCCTTGAAAATGTCGGTCTGGAGCGTGCCGTTGAGTACGGACGCGTCCACGCCCTGGCGTTCGGCGGCGACCAGGTACATGCAGAACACGGGCACGGCGGGCCCGCTGATCGTCATGGAGGTCGTCACGTCGCCGAGCGGGATGTCCTGGAACAGCACCTCCATGTCGGCGGCCGAGTCGATGGCCACGCCGCAGTGCCCGACCTCGCCGAGGGAGCGCGGGTCGTCGGAGTCGCGGCCCATCAGGGTCGGCATGTCGAAGGCGACCGAGAGCCCGCCGCCGCCGTTACGGAGGATCATCTTGTAGCGCTCGTTGGTCTGCTCGGCGTTGCCGAACCCGGCGAACTGCCGGATGGTCCACGTACGCCCCCGGTAGCCGGTCGGATGCAGCCCACGGGTGAAGGGGTACTCCCCCGGCCAGCCGATCCGCTCGAAGCCCTCGTAGGCGTCCCCGGGCCGGGGCCCGTACACCGGCTCCACGGGATCGCCGGAGAGCGTGGTGAAGTCGGCGTCGCGCTTGCGCGCCGCGTCGTACCGGGCCTGCCAGCGAAGGCGGCCCTCCTCTATGGCGTCAGCATCCATACCCTCGAATTTACTAGGGCGTCCAAGTAAATGTCGATGGGGTACCGCCGTACGGGTGCCCGTACGGCGGTCAGAAGGCTTGACAGGAACCGCTACGCCTTGGCGGCGGCGGGTGCCTCGGCCGTGGCGACCTTGGCGTCCAGCTCCCGGCTGATCCTGCGTTCCACGAAGAACGCGGCGGTCGGGACGGTGCCGGCCAGCAGCACCCACAGCTGCTTGCTGACCTTCCACTTCGCCTTTGCGCCCAGGTCGAAGGCGAAGACGAGGTAGACCACGTACAGCCAGCCGTGCGCGATGCTGACGACGCGGGTGAAGTCGGCCGCGCCGTCCATGTCCAGCAGGTACTTGGCGATCATGCCGAGGCAGAGCAGGATCAGCAGCACACCGGTGACGTACGCCATGACCCGGTAGCGGGTCAGCACGCTCTTTTTCATGGGAACGAGCCTAACCGTCCGTTTCGCGCGATCTTCGGGCGGGCCCGGCGACTCGCTCAGACGTCCTCGAAGTCGCCGGCGGCGACCCGCAGCGGCCTCAGCATCGCGAAGATCTCGCCGCACTCCTCCGCGTCGTACGCGCCCAGGCCGAAGTCCATCGCCATGAGGTCGCGGGTGGCCGACTCGACCACCTCGCGGCCCTTGTCGGTGATGGTGGCGAGGGTGCCGCGGCCGTCGTTGGGGTTGGGGCGCTTGTCGACCAGGCCGGACCTCACCAGCCGGTCGACGGTGTTCGTCACGGAGGTCGGGTGCACCATCAGGCGCTCGCCGATCTTGGACATCGGCAGCTCGCCCGACTTGGAGAAGGTGAGCAGCACCAGCGCCTCGTAGCGCGCGAAGGTCAGCCCGTACGGCTTGACCACCGCGTCCACCTCGGCCAGCAGGATCTGGTGCGCCCGCATGATCGAGGTGATCGCGGCCATGGACGGCACGCCGCCCCAGCGCTGCTTCCACAGTTCGTCGGCGCGGGCGATGGGGTCGAAGGAGAGACTGAGGGGCTTCGGCACGGCATCAGACCCTACCGGCCGGTCATATCCCGGTCAGCCCCGTCTCGCCCTTCGATACCCCCACGTATGACACGCGGCTACTCGGCGAGGTGCCGTTCCACGGTCTCCACCTTGGAGGTGAGGCCGTCCGTCACGCCGGGCCGGATGTCCGCCTTGAGGACGAGGGAGACGCGCGGCGCCCGGGCCTCGATGGCGGCGACGGCGCGCCGGACGACGTCCATGACCTCGTCCCACTCGCCCTCGACGGACGTGAACATCGCGTCGGTGCGGTTCGGCAGGCCCGACTCGCGGACCACCCGGACGGCGTCGGCGACGTACTCCCCCACGTCCTCGCCGACGCCGAGCGGCGTGACGGAGAAGGCGACGATCATGCGCCCACGACCCCTTCCTGGCGGGCGCGGGAGGCGATGACCGCGCTCTCGGCCTCGCGCTTGAGCCTGCGCTCGGCGAAGAAGCCGCCGGTCGGCAGGACCGACATGACGAAGTAGAAGGCGGCGGTGCCGAAGGACCACTTGGCGCGGTTCCAGGCGTCCGCCCAGAAGATCACGTACAGGACGAAGAGGAAGCCGTGGACCGCGCCCATCACGGGCACCGCGTTGAAGTCGGTGGTCCGCTTCAGCACGGAGCAGACCAGCAGCAGCAGGAACGAGATCGCCTCGGGGCTGGAGACCAGGCGGAGGCGGCGGAGGGCGGAGGCGGTCTTGAGGTCCACGGGTCACCTTCGGGTGGGAGAGGGGGCGGTACTCGGGCACGCCCGACGAGCAGGCGGTTTGTGAACGAACGCGCTAGCGCGCGTCCATTGTGGCAAACCGTTCCTATGCAGTGTGCAGGAGTGGGTCTTGGGCCCATGCCTGTGCACTGCGGGCACCCCGAACGGTGTTGGGTGTCCTGGTCGCCCGCGTTCGCGCCGTGTCCGGGGGCACGGATTGTGTCCGTGGTCCGGGGATACGGGGGTCCCTCACGCCCGGGCGCACGCCGGTCGGCCTGGACGGTCCGATGCCCGCATCCATCCCTCTGGTGGGTGCGGGGCGGTGCCGTCCGACGCCGGACCGGAAAGCCCTGGGCGCGTCGCCCGATCGCGATGCTCGCCGCATCGTGCCGGGTGGTCTTACGGGTGGTGCTGGTGAGTGGTTTCTGCCAGTGCTGGGCGCCCCACTTGCTGGTGTAGGCGGGGTCGACGGCGATGACGGTGACGCCGGTGGCGTCGGCCATGGAGGTCAGGCGGGCGCGGAGCCGTCCGGTGGGCATGCCGGAGATCAGCTGCCGGAACCGTTTCCGGCCGCCGTGTTTCTCGCGGGACTTCTCGGCGGCGAAGTCCAGGTTCTCGACCGCGATCGCCTTCACGCCGCAGGTCCGGGTCCAGTGCAGGAGCCGGGTGAGGGCGTGGCGGATCTGTGCGTCGCAGTGCTCGGCGGGGCCGGTGAGGTCGTAGAAGAAGCGGTGCGGGTTGCCGGTGGGGTTGCCGTGGGTGTCGAGGTGCCAGGCGGCGAGGTGGTCGGCGTTCATGTCGACCCCGACCACCCCCTCCGCCAGCGCCGCAGCGAGGGGGACGGTAGGGGTGGCAGGTTTCTGCCAGGACGCGGTGACGTACCAGCGGCCACGGCTCGTGTCGTGGTGGATGCGGTAGGCGACGGCTCGGTTGGCCGCGACACGGTCGGCCCACTCCTGCCCCCGGTGCGCGAACCGGACCCGGCCGGTGAGGGCATACCGGCCATGCGGGGCGTTGGCCAGGTGGGCGAGCGGGGCGGGGAGGCGGATGCTGACCTCACCGTCCGGGCTGATCCGGACCGTCTCGTTCCCGAAGCGCTTCCCGGACTCCCCGTCCGCCTGCAGGAACCACCGTTCGGCTTCCCACCGCGCACGCCATGCCGTCTCGGTGAGCCCGGCGGCCGCCAGGTGGTGCCGGGCACGGGCGAGCCGCTTGCCGCCCCGCACCACGTGCACCCGCCCGGCCGTCCAGTCCGCGCGTGCCCGTGCCAGCCGGCCCTCCAGGACGTGCAGGCGCCGGGCCTTGGCATGCCACTCCCGCCGACTGCGGTACCCACCCGGAGCACGCTTCGACCCCTTCTCACCCACCGGCAGCGACAGCCGGTGCCGCAGGGTCCGCACCCCCGCCTCCAACGACTGGACGTAAGCATGGGCACCCCTGCGGGCCAGCGCCCACTGATCATGCGTGGCCTTGGTGATCGCACCCGCCCACCGGGCCGACGATTCGGGTGTCAGCGTCCGCTTGCGTACCGCCCACGCCGCAGCGTCATGCTTCAGGCCGTCATTGCAGCGCGCCTTCAGGTCACGGGACGCCAGCGAGCCCAGATGCGCGCCGACCTGCCGCAGCACCTCCACATCCCCGGCGCTTAGCTGCTTGAGCCGGGTCCGCACCGCTACTCCCGACGGTCCTGGCACGACGAACGGCGCCGCAAGCTGCCGCAGACCACCCACCCCGCACCCCCGCTCAGCCGTGACAACCGCTCCACCACACTCAACGACGACCACCCAGCACAGGTCACGCATTCGACAGACGCACCTTCGTTCCCACCCGGACGCGAAGCGATCCGATCTCACCCACGTACTCGCTCACGCACCCCAGGGCACACTCATGCGCAGTCATCATTCGGCAGATCCGTCCCCCGACGCGCCCGGGCGAGGGGGTCGGAGACCTGTCGGCGGAGCCGCCCGGCGGGCTACCTTCACATTTGTGGCGATGTTCCGACTTCAAGGAAGCAAGGTACTCGCCGTCGACATGACCGGGGACGCCGTGAAGGCGAAGAACGGCTCGATGGTCGCGTACGACGGGGAGATGGCCTTCAAGAAGCTGAGCGGCGGCGGTGAGGGCATCCGGGGCATGGTGACCCGGCGGATCACCGGCGAGCAGATGACGGTGATGGAGGTGAAGGGGCACGGGACCTGCTGGTTCGCGGACCGGGCCTCGGAGATCAACCTCGTCGGCCTCCAGGGCGACAAGCTGTACGTCGAGTCGAGCAACTTCCTGGCGGCCGACGCCGGGCTGCGGACCGGCACCAGCTTCACGGGGACGCGCGGCGCCTCGCAGGGCAACGGGCTGTTCACCACGACCGTGGAGGGGCACGGGCAGGTGGCGATCATGTCGGACGGGCCGGCGGTGGTGCTGCGGGTCAGCGCGCAGTACCCGCTGACCGTCGACCCCGGGGCGTACGTCGCGCATCAGGGGAACCTGCGGCAGTCCTTCCAGTCGGGTGTGACCTTCCGCACGCTTTTCGGTGAGGGCGGCGGGGAGGCCTTCCAGATCCGCTTCGAGGGGGACGGGCTGGTGTACGTGCAGCCGAGCGAGCGGAACACGATCGCGGGGGATGTGTGAGATGGCCTTCCGGGAGATCAACTCGAAGATGGTGCAGGCGACCGTGGCGCCCGGGCAGCGGCTGTTCAGTCAGCGCGGGGCGATGCTCGCCTACCAGGGGGACGTGTCCTTCACCCCGAACATGCGCGGCGGTCAGGGCGGTGTGATGTCGATGATCGGGCGCCGGGTGGCGAACGAGGACACGCCGCTGATGACCGTCGAGGGCAGCGGCACGGTGCTCTTCGGGCACGGCGGCCACCACGTGCAGGTGATCGAACTCTCCGGCGACACCCTGTACGTGGAGGCGGACCGGCTGCTCGCCTTCGAGGGCACGCTGGAGCAGAACACCGTGTTCCTCGGCTCGCAGGGCGGGGTCATGGGCATGGTGCGCGGCCAGGTGAGCGGGCAGGGGCTCTTCACGACGACGCTGCGGGGGCACGGCTCGGTGGCGGTGATGGCGCACGGCGGCGTCTTCGAGGTCCCCATCACCCCGCAGCGGCCGGTGCGCGTGGACCCGCAGGCGTACGTCGCCCACCACGGCGACGTGCGCAACAAGCTGTCGACGGCGCTGGGCTGGCGGGACATGGTGGGACGCGGCTCCGGCGAGGCGTTCCAGCTGGAGCTGAGCGGCAGTGGCACGGTGTTCGTCCAGGCGTCGGAGGAGAAGTTGTGAGCGCGGTCCACCACGACCCGGCGACCCTGCCGGCGGACGACAACGTCAATCCGTACACCTTCTGCGTGGAGCTCAAGGGGAGCCAGTGGTTCCTGCAGAAGGGGAAGATGATCGCCTACTACGGGACGATCGAGTTCAACGGGATCGGGCACGGACGGATGGACCGTCTGCTGCGTACGTCGTTCCATTCGCCTCTGCACGCGAGCGACTGGGTCGTCGCCGAGGGCTCGGGCAAGATGCTCCTCGCCGACCGGGCATTCGATGTGAATTCGTATGACCTCGAAGACGGCAACCTGACCATTCGCTCGGGCAACTTGCTTGCTTTTCAGCCAAGTCTTGCTCTCAAGCAGTCGATCGTGCCGGGTTTTCTGACCCTGATCGGAACCGGAAAGTTCGTGGCCGCGTCGAACGGCCCGGTGGTGTTCATGGAGCCGCCGATCCGGGTCGACCCGCAGGCCCTGGTCGGCTGGGCGGACTGCCCGTCCCCGTGCCACCACTACGACCACGGGTACATGACCGGCCTGCTGGGCGGTCTACGTGCGATGACGGGGCTCGGCGGGGCCTCCGGGGAGGAGCACCAGTTCGAGTTCGTCGGCGCGGGGACGGTGCTGCTGCAGTCGAGCGAGACGCTGATGCCGGAGCAGGCCACGGGGGTCGCTCCGCAGCAGGCGGGGGTGCCCGGAGGGGGCGCTTCCGGGGGTCCGGGAGGCCGGTCCGGCGTACCGGGGCTTCCCGGACAGCTGGGGGACCTCCAGCGCCGCTTCGGGCTGTGAGCGGTAATCTGCGGAGTGTGACGTCGAACGCGTGCGCACCGTCACCGTCACGGATCACCCCTCACTAGTTCGCCTTTCAACATTTTAGGTAGACTTCATACATGGAGACCGAGACGGCCACCCGCTGGCTGACCGATACGGAGCAGTGTGCTTGGCGCACCCACCTGGAGGTCAACAGGCTGTTGACGCACCAGCTCGAAAAGGACCTTCAGCCCTTCGGTCTGACGATGAACGACTACGAGATCCTGGTGAACCTCTCCGAGTCGGAGGGCGACCGCATGCGGATGAGCGACCTGGCCACCGCCACGATGCAGTCCAAGAGCCGCCTCTCCCACCAGATCACCCGCATGGAGAACGCGGACCTGGTCCGGCGGGAGAACTGCGAGTCCGACCGCCGCGGGCTCTACGCCGTCCTCACCGAGCACGGCCTGGAGACGATGCGGAAGGTCGCCCCGCACCACGTGGCGTCCGTCCGCCGGCACTTCATCGACCTGCTGGCCCCCGAGGCCCTGACGGAGCTGGACAAGGCTCTCAAGCCGATCGCGGAGCACCTGCGCGGACAGCGCGGGCGCCCCTGACGTAACGAAGCACTACTGGGCACCCGGCAGGCGGAGCTCGAACAGGGCGCCGCCTGCCGGAGCGTCGTGGACCGTGAGCGTGCCGCCGTGCCGTACGGCGACGTCGCGGGCGATGGCCAGCCCCAGCCCGGCCCCGCCGTCGTCGCGGCTGCGGGCGGCGTCGAGCCGTACGAACCGCTCGAAGACCCGCTCGCGGTCGGCCGCCGGCACGCCCTCCCCGTCGTCGGCCACCGCGACCACGGCCGCCTCCCCGTCCCGCCGCACGGACACCTCCACGGCCGAGCGGGCGTGCCGCTGCGCGTTGTCCAGCAGGTTGGCCAGCACCCGGCCCAGCTGCCCGCGCGACCCGGCGACCGTCACGTCGTCCTCGGCCCGCACCCGCACCCCGGCCCTGCCCCCGGCCTCCTCCCGCGCGAGCCCGGCGAGGTCGACGCGCGCTTCGGCGGGCCGCTCCCCCGCGTCCAGCCGGGCCAGCAGCAGCAGGTCGGCGGCGAGCCGCTGGAGCCGTACGGTGTCCTCCACGGCGCCGTCCAGGTCGAGCAGCTCCGGGTGGGCGGCGGCCACCTCCAGCTGGGTGCGCAGCGAGGCGATCGGGCTGCGCAGCTCGTGCGAGGCGTCGGCGACGAAGCGCCGCTGCCGCTCCACCGAGGACTCCAGGGCGGCCAGCGTCTCGTTGGTGGTCGAGGCGAGCCTGGCCACCTCGTCGTGCGTGCCCGGCACCGGGACGCGGCGCGCCAGGTCCTCGCTGGCGGTGATCGCGGCCATCTCCCGGCGGATGCCTTCCACGGGCCGCAGCGCGCGCCGGGTGACCAGCCAGGTCACCCATCCGACGACCACGAGCAGCAGCGGGAAGCCGATCAGCATGACGGTCAGCGCGGTGTTCACGGCGCCGTGCTCGGCGGACAGCGGGGCCCCGGCCCAGACGGTGAGCCTTCCCTGCTCGTCGGTCTCGACGGGCACGGCGGCGAAGCGGTAGTCCTCCGTGTCGCCGTCGATCGTCGCCGAGCCGTCGCTGACGGTGGTCCGCTCGCCGATCTCACCGACTTCGAGGGACTCGCCGGAGTCGTCATCGTCGTCCGAGTCGCCGTCGTCGGCGTCGCCGGTGGGGGCCGGCTGCGGCTTCACCGCGTCGACGCCGGTGCCGCTGATCCGTTCCAGGTCCTCGCTGGCGGCGACGAGCCTGCCGTCCTCGTCGACGATCTGCAGCGGGCGGTCGTCGACGTCCAGGGACAGCTCGCCGTACGGCGTCCCGATGGCCAGTTCGGTGGCGACCTCGCGCGCGGAGCGTTCCGCCTGGGTGCCCGCCTCGCCGAGCAGGTTGGACCGCAGGGACAGCAGGACGGCGGTGCCGGCCGCGACCAGGGCGACGGCGACCACGAGGGTCGCGCCGAGCGTGGCCCGGGCCCGGACCGACCCGAAGAGGCGGCTCATCGCTCGACCTCCAGCCGGTAGCCGGCGCCGCGCACGGTCCGGATGAGGGCCGCGCGCAGCTTGCGCCGCAGGGCGCTGACGTAGACCTCGACGATGTTGGGGTCGCCGTCGTAGGCGAAGTCCCAGACGTGCTCCAGGATCTCGGCCTTGGACACCACCTGCCCGGCCCGCACCACGAGCTGCTCCAGGACGGCGAACTCCTTCGCCGTGAGGGTCACTTCACGCTCGCCCAGGAAGACCCGGCGGGCGGCGGTGTCGACCTTCAGGTCCCCGTGGACGTGCACGGGCGAGGCACCGGCTCCCTGCGCCCGCCGCCGCAGCAGGGCCTTCACGCGGGCGACGAGGACGACGTACGAGAAGGGCTTGGTGAGGTAGTCGTCGGCGCCCGTGTCCAGCCCCTCCGCCTCGTCGTACTCGCCGTCCTTGGCGGTGAGCATCAGGATCGGCACGTCGTGGCCGGCGGCGCGCAGGGCGGCGCAGACCCGGTAGCCGTTGAGGCCGGGCAGCATGATGTCGAGGATGACCAGGTCGTACACGCCCTCACCGGCCCGGTGCAGGCCCTCCCGGCCGTCGTGGACGACGTCCACGGCGTAGCCCTCGGCGGTGAGGCCCTTGGCGAGCGACACGGCGAGGCGCTTCTCGTCCTCCACGATCAACAGGCGCATGCGTAAAGAGTCGCAAAACGTAGCTGAAGAAGCCTTCAGGTGGCTTCAGCTCCGCCTCAGCGTCCGTCCCCGACAGTGAGGGTGTCGAAAACACAGCGACACCGAACGACCTTGTACGACTCGGGAGGATTCCGCATGAAGCGCAACATCGTGATCGCCGTCGTCACCGCCGCCGCACTGATCGGGGGCGGTACGGCGACGGCGCTGGCGACCTCGGGCGACGACGACCCGGGTACGACGCGCCAGTCGGACGTCCGGGACCGGGGCGACGACGCGCAGGACGACGACGCGCAGGATGCCGCCGACGACACGGACGACCGGGACGACGACCGGGACGACGACCGCGACGACGACCGCGATGACGCCGCCCGCGCGTCCTCCGCGAAGGTGACGGCGGCCGAGGCCGTTGCCGCCGCCCTGAAGGAGGCCCCGGGCACCGCCGTCTCCGCCGAGCTGGACGACGACGACGGCGACGACGACGGCGACGACGACGGCGACGACCGCGAGCGCGCGGTCTGGGAGGTCGACGTCCTCGGCGGCGACGGCACCTGGCACAGCGTCCGGATCGACCCGGGCTCCGGCAAGGTGCTCGGCTCCGAGACGGACGACGAGGACGACACCGACGAGGTGCGGGCCGCGCTGAAGGGCGCCTCCGTGGACGCCGCCGAGGCCGCGAAGGCCGCCGCCGGCCGCGGGACCGTGACCTCCGTGGAGCTGGACGAGGACGGCTACTACGGGGACGGCGAGGCCGCCTGGGAGGCCGAGACCGCGTCCTCCGGCAAGGGCGAGCAGGACTGGCGCGTCGACCTGAAGACCGGCAAGGTCACGGCCGACCGTTCGCACCACTCGGACTCCGACGACTCCGACGACTCCGACGACTCCGGCTCGGACGACGACTGACGGGCCCCGGCCGTCCGGCGGCCCCTCGGCGGCGGCGCCCCGGCACCAGCGCCGCCGCCGCGGCGACCGCGCCGGACAACGCGAAGCACACCGGCAGCGGCAGCCGCTCCACCAGCAGGCCCACGGCGGCGGCGCCGGCGGACATGCCCGCGTTGACGGCGGTGTTGCACCAGGTGCCCGCGCGGACCCGGAAACCGGGGGCCGCGCTCTCGTCGGCGACCAGATAGGCCGTGGTCAGCGCCGGGGCCACGAACAGGCCCGCGCACGTGACGGCCGGGATCAGCGTGCCGAGGCCGGGCGCGAGACCCGCGGCGGCGAGGCAGAGGCCGAGACCCGCCGCGAAGAGGGGGAGCCGGGCGCGGGTGGGCGAGTTCCAGGCGACGGCGCCGTTGAGCAGACCGCCGACCGCGCTGCCCACCGACAGCGCCGCGAGCACCCAGGCGACGGCGCCGTCCCCGAGGCCGCGCTCCCCCGCGTAGGCGACGACGAGGAGGTCGACGGCGCTCACCGAGACACCGACGCACGCGGCGACGACGACGGGTTGCAGCAGGGCCCGGCCCTGCCCGGTGCCGTCCCGTCCGGGTACGGGGCCGTCGTCCTTCTCCGGCCCCGCCGGCCGCAGGAGGGCCGCCGCCGGTGAGGAGACGAAGGCGAGGGTGCCCGTCACCACCAGGAACGCGCTGAGCACGACGCCGACGGCCGGCGGGGCGACGGCCACGACAGCGCCGACCAGGAGCGGGCCGGAGACGAAGAGCAGTTCCTCGGCGACGCCGTCCAGGCTGTAGGCGCGCTGCAACAGCTGCCGGTCGGGGAGCATTTCGGCCCACACCGCGCGCATCGTGGAACCGAGCGGCGGCGTGCAGGCCCCGGCGAGCGCGGCGGCCACGGCGAGCACGGCCGCGGGCACCCCGGGGCGCCGGCAGAGTTCCGCCAGCGCACAGAGCAGGCCGCCGTACAGCAGGGCCATGGGGATCAGGGCCCGGCGCAGGCCGTGCCGGTCGACGAGTGCCGCGCGGTACGGGGAGACGAAGACGCCGGTGGCGCCGAAGACGGCCATGACCGTGCCGGCCACGGCGTACGACCCGGTGGACCGGGTCAGGGAGAGCATCAGGGCGAGGGAGACCGTGCCGTACGACAGCCGGCCGACGAGGGCGGCCGCGAAGGTGCGGCGGGCATGGGGGACACGGAGCACGGCGGCATACGAGGGCCGCGGAGGGGGCGTGGACACGCGAGAGGTTCCTCAGAGGGAGGCGACAGGGGACGCCGAAGCGCGCGACGGCCGGATGCGGCGGTCGCGTGCGGGGCGGGTCCTAGGCCAAGAGGAGGAACACGCGCGTCAACGTAGCAGGGTGGCCGCGCGACTGCGCGGCCTTTTCCGGCGACGGCCGGCGTCAGCCGTTCGTCAGCCCCGCCACCAGTTCGTCCGCCGCGCGGTACGGGTCCAGTTCGCCCGCGACGATGCGTTCCGCGAGGGCGCCGAGGCGGCGGTCGCCGTGGAGGTCGCCGATGCGTTCGCGCAGGGTGGTGACGGCGATGGTCTCGACCTCGCGGGCGGCACGGGCGCGGCGGCGTTCGGCCAGGACGTCCCGCTCCTCCATCCACGCGCGGTGCTTCTCCAGCGCCTCGACGACCTCGTCGACGCCTTCCGCGCGCGCGGCGACCGTCTTGACGATGGGCGGGCGCCAGTCGCCGGCGGCGCGCGCCTCGCCGAGGCCCAGCATGTGGTTCAGCTCGCGGGCGGTGGCGTCGGCGCCGTCGCGGTCGGCCTTGTTGACGACGTAGACGTCGCCGATCTCGAGGATGCCGGCCTTGGCGGCCTGGATGCCGTCGCCCATGCCCGGGGCGAGGAGGACGACGGAGGTGTCGGCCTGGGAGGCGATCTCCACCTCCGACTGGCCGACGCCGACCGTCTCGACCAGGATCACGTCGCAGCCCGCCGCGTCGAGGACGCGGATCGCCTGCGGTGCCGCCCAGGCGAGGCCGCCGAGGTGGCCGCGGGTGGCCATCGAGCGGATGTAGACGCCGGGGTCGGAGGCGTGCTCCGACATCCGGACGCGGTCGCCGAGCAGGGCGCCGCCGGAGAAGGGGGAGGACGGGTCGACGGCGAGGACGCCGACCCGCCTGCCCTGCTTGCGGTAGGCCGTCACCAGAGCCGAGGTGGAGGTCGACTTGCCGACGCCCGGCGAGCCGGTGAGGCCGACGACGTACGCGTTGCCCGTGAGCGGCGCCAGCGCCTCCATGACCTCCCTGAGCTGCGGAGACGCCCCCTCCACCAGCGAGATCAGCCGGGCCACGGCCCGCGGCCGGCCTTCCCTGGCCTGGGCCACCAGTGAGGAGACGTCCTGCATCACAGCTCCGTTCAGTGAGAAGTCGTCACCCGGGTCCTTACCCGGTGACCCGAAGTCAGGCCTTGGGCACCCGCACGATCAGCGCGTCGCCCTGGCCGCCGCCGCCGCACAGCGCCGCCGCGCCGACCCCGCCGCCGCGCCGCTTCAGCTCCAGCGCCAGGTGCAGCACGAGGCGGGCGCCGGACATGCCGATGGGGTGGCCCAGGGCGATCGCGCCGCCGTTGACGTTCACCTTTTCGGTGGAGACGCCGAGGTCCTTCATTGACTGCATGGCGACGGCCGCGAAGGCCTCGTTGATCTCGATCAGGTCGAGGTCCGCGACGTCCAGCCCCTCCTTCTTCAGGGCGTGCTGGATGGCGTTCGACGGCTGCGACTGCAAAGAGTTGTCCGGGCCGGCCACGTTGCCGTGGGCGCCGATCTCCGCGATCCACTGAAGGCCCAGCTCCTGCGCCTTGGCCTTGCTCATCACGACCACGGCCGCCGCGCCGTCGGAGATCTGCGAGGACGAGCCCGCGGTGATCGTGCCGTCCTTGGAGAACGCCGGGCGCAGCTTGCCCAGCGACTCGGCGGTGGTGTCGCCGCGGATGCCCTCGTCCTTGCTGAACAGCACCGGGTCGCCCTTGCGCTGCGGGATCTCGACCGGGGTGATCTCGGCCTCGTAGATCCCGTTCTTCTGGGCGGCGGCGGCGCGCTGGTGGGAGAGAGCGGCGATCTCGTCCTGGGCGGGGCGCTCGATGCCGAGGCGGGTGTTGTGCTTCTCCGTGGACTCGCCCATGGCGATGTTCTCGAAGGAGTCGGTCAGCCCGTCGTGCGCCATGGCGTCGAGCATCTGGACCGCGCCGTACTTGTAGCCCTCGCGGGACTTCGGCAGCAGGTGCGGGGCGTTGGTCATGGACTCCTGGCCGCCGGCGACGACCACGTCGAATTCGCCGGCGCGAATGAGCTGGTCGGCGAGCGCGATCGCGTCCAGGCCCGACAGGCAGACCTTGTTGATCGTGAGCGCCGGGACGTTCATGGGGATGCCGGCCTTGACGGCTGCCTGGCGGGCCGGGATCTGCCCGGCGCCGGCCTGGAGCACCTGCCCCATGATCACGTACTGGACCTGGTCGCCGCCGATCCCGGCGCGGTCGAGGGCGGCCTTGATGGCGAAGCCGCCGAGGTCGGCGCCGGAGAAGGACTTCAGCGAGCCGAGCAGCCGCCCCATCGGGGTGCGGGCACCCGCGACGATGACGGAGGTCGTGCCGTTCTTTCCAGAGCTTTCGGAGTTTCCAGAAGACATAAGCTGCGATCCCCTTTTCCGGCCCGCACAGGCCGAGGAGTGAACGAGGGTTTACTCGAATGTACTGAGCGGTATGCCGCCCGTCACCCGGCGGTCGGTGTGATCGCGCGCACGTTGCGTAACCACCTCCGGAGCGCTGCACTGAATCCATGCTGACGCGAATCGACCACATCGGAATCGCCTGCCGCGACCTCGACACGACCGTCGAGTTCTACCGTGCCACCTACGGCTTCGAGGTGTTCCACACCGAGGTCAACGAGGAGCAGGGCGTCCGCGAGGCCATGCTCAAGATCAACGATACGTCGGACGGCGGTGCCTCCTACCTCCAGCTCCTGGAGCCGACCCGCGAGGACTCGGCGGTCGGCAAGTGGCTCGCCAAGAACGGCGAGGGCGTCCACCACATCGCCTTCGGTACGGCGGACGTGGACGCCGACGCCGCCGACATCCGGGACAAGGGCGTACGCGTCCTGTACGACGAGCCCCGGCGCGGTTCGATGGGGTCGCGGATCACCTTCCTGCACCCCAAGGACTGCCATGGCGTACTGACAGAACTCGTCACTTCGGCGGCCGTTGAGTCACCTGAGCACTGACCCTCGTACATATGGGCCGGTAGGGTTGGGTGCGGTCGCCGCCCAGTCCGGGGTGACCCGGTCCTGCCGTCTGTGCTGGCGGGACTGCCGGGGTCCGTGTTTCGGGGGGCGAACGCCGGGGCAGAAGCACGTGCTCCGCCGTTGATCTGACACCATTCCCCGGGGGCCCCGTCCGGTGGACGGACGGAGCTCGTTCGGAAGTTTTTGCGACCAGGGGACGGATGGGACCGCGCAGTGCGGGGCTACGAGAGCCAGGAGCGAGAGCCGGCGGCTGACGTCGACCACCTCTCTCGGTTCGAGGCCGAGATGAAGCGGCTGAAGACCGAGCGGGAAAAGGCGATCCAGCACGCCGAGGACCTCGGCTACCAGGTCGAGGTGCTGCGCGCCAAGCTGCACGAGGCGCGGCGCACCATCATGTCCCGGCCCGCCTTCGACGGCGGCGACATCGGGTACCAGGCCGAGCAGTTGCTGCGCAACGCGCAGACGCAGGCCGACCAGCTGCGCTCGGACGCCGAGCGCGAGCTGAGCCAGGCCCGGGCGCAGACGCAGCGCATCCTCCAGGAGCACGCCGAGCAGGCCGCCCGGCTCCAGGCCGAGCTGCACCAGGAGGCGGTGACCCGGCGCCAGCAGCTCGACCAGGAGCTGGCCGAGCGCCGGCAGACCGTCGAGTCGCACGTCAACGAGAACGTGGCGTGGGCGGAGCAGCTGCGCGCCCGCACCGAGCAGCAGGCCCGCCGGCTGCTCGACGAGTCCCGCGCGGAGGCCGAGCAGTCCCTGACCGCGGCCCGCGCGGAGGCCGAGCGGCTGACCTCCGAGGCCCGGGAGCGGCTGCGCGGCGACGCCGAGAGCGCCCGCGCGGAGGCCGAGCAGATCCTGCGCCGGGCCCGCGCGGACGCCGAGCGGCTGCTGAACGCCGCCTCCACGCAGGCCCAGGAGGCCACCGACCACGCCGAGCAGCTGCGCAGCTCCACGGCGACCGAGTCCGAGGACGCGCGGCGCCGGGCGCAGGAGCTGAGCCGGACCGCCGAGGAGCGGATGACCGAGGCCGAGGAGGCGCTGCGCAAGGCGCAGACCGAGGCCGAGAAGGTGGTCGCCGAGGCGAAGGAGGCCGCCGCCAAGGCCCTCGCGAGCGCCGAGCAGACCAACGAGCAGCGCACCCGCACCGCCAAGGAGCAGGTCGCCCGGCTGGTCGGCGAGGCCACCAAGGACGCCGAGTCGACGAAGTCCGAGGCCGAGCAGCTGGTCGCGGACGCCCGCGCCGAGGCCGAGAAGATCGTCGCCGAGGCCGCCGAGAAGGCCCGCACGATCACCGCCGAGGAGTCGGCGACCCAGCTGTCCAAGGCGGCCAAGACCGCCGAGGACGTGCTGAACAAGGCGTCGGAGGACGCCAAGCGCACCACGAAGGCCGCCGCCGAGGAGGCCGAGCGGATCCGCTCCGAGGCCGAGGCCGAGGCGGACCGGCTGCGCGGCGAGGCGCACGACATCGCCGAGCAGCTCAAGGGCGCGGCGAAGGACGACACCAAGGAGTACCGCGCCAAGACGGTCGAGCTGCAGGAGGAGGCGCGCCGACTGCGCGGCGAGGCCGAGCAGCTGCGCGCCGACGCGGTCGAAGAGGGCGAGAAGATCCGCGCCGAGGCCCGCAAGGAGGCCGTGGCGCAGATCGAGGAGGCGGCGAAGACCGCCGAGGAGCTGCTCGCCAAGGCCAAGGCGGACGCCGACGAGCTGCGGCAGACCGCGACGGCGGACGGCGAGAAGGTCCGCGCCGAGGCCATCGAGCGGGCGACGACCCTGCGCCGGCAGGCCGAGGAGACCCTGGAGCGCACCCGCGCGGAGGCCGAGCGGCACCGCGCGGAGGCCGAGGAACGGGCCGAGGAGCTCCAGGCGGAGGCCGAGCGGGCCGCCCGCGAGCTGCGCGAGGAGACCGAGCGAGCCGTCGAGGCCCGCCGCGAGGAGGCCGCCGAGGAGCTGACGCGGCTCCAGACGGAGGCCGAGGAGCGGCGCACGGCCGCCGAGCAGGCGCTGACCGAGGCCCGCGAGGAGGGCGAGCGGATCCGCCGCGAGGCCGCGGAGGAGAGCGAGCGGCTGCGGAACGAGGCCGCGGAGCGCATCCGTACGCTCCAGCAGCAGGCCGAGACGGAGGCCGAGCGGCTGCGCACCGAGGCCGCCGCCGACGCCTCCGCCTCCCGCGCGGAGGGCGAGGCCGTCGCCGTACGGCTGCGGTCGGAGGCCTCCAGCGAGGCGGAGCGGCTGAAGTCGGAGGCGCAGGAGAGCGCGGACCGGGTGCGGGCGGAGGCGCAGAGCGCCGCCGAGCGGATCGCCGCCGAGGCGTCCGAGACGCTGGCCGCCGCCCAGGATGAGGCGGCGCGGCGCCGCCGCGAGGCGGAGGAGCTGCTGGGCGATGCCCGGCAGGAGGCCGACCAGGAGCGCGAGCGGGCCCGCGAGCAGAGCGAGGAGCTGCTGGCCTCGGCGCGCAAGCGCGTGGACGAGGCGCAGGCCGAGGCGACCCGGCTGGTCGAGGAGGCCGACCGGCGTGCCACCGAGATGGTGTCGGCGGCCGAGCAGCACGCGACGCAGGTACGGGAGTCGGTCGCCGGGCTGCACGAGCAGGCCCAGGAGGAGATCACCGGGCTGCGCAGCGCCGCCGAGCACGCGGCGGAGCGCGCCCGGCGCGAGGCCGAGGAGGAGGCGGACCGGGTCCGCGCCGACGCCTACGCGGAGCGGGAGCGGGCGAGCGAGGACGCCGGGCGCCTGAGGCACGAGGCGCAGGAGGAGACGGAGGCCGCCAAGGCGCTGGCCGAGCGGACCGTGTCCGAGGCCATCACGGAGGCCGAGCGCATCCGCTCGGACGTCGCCGAGCACGCCCAGCGGGTGCGCACCGAGGCCTCCGACGCCATCGCCGAGGCCGAGCAGTCCGCGTCCCGCACCCGGGCGGACGCCCGCGAGGATGCCAACCGCATCCGGTCCGACGCGGCGACGCAGGCGGACACCCTGATCACCGAGGCGCGTTCCGAGGCGGAGCGGCTGACCACGGAGACGGTGACCGATACCGACCGGCTCCGGACGGAGACCGTCGCGGAGGCGGAGCGCGTCCGCACCGAGGCGGCGAACGAGGCCGAGCGCGTTCAGTCGGCGGCGGCCGAGGAGGCCGAGCGGCTGCGGACCGAGTCGGTCGCCGAGGCCGACCGGGTCCGGACCGAGGCCGGTGCCCGGGCCGAGCAGCTGCTGTCGGACGCCACCGGCGAGGCCGAGCGGCTGCGCGCCGAGGCCGCGGAGACGGTCGGCTCCGCGCGGCAGCACGCCGAGCGCGTCCGCACCGAGGCGGAGCGGGTGCAGGCGGAGGCCGCGGCGGAGGCCGAGCGGATGACCGCGGCCGCCCGCGAGGAGGCCGAGCGCACCCTCGACGAGGCCCGCAAGGACGCCAACAAGCGGCGTTCGGAGGCGGCCGAGCAGGTCGACACGCTCATCACCGAGACCACCGCCGAGGCCGACAAGCTGCTCACCGAGGCCCAGCAGCAGGCCCAGAAGGCCACCGCGGACGCCGAGTCGCAGGCCGACACGATGGTCGGCGCGGCCCGCGCGGAGGCCGACCGGATCGTCCAGGAGGCGACGGTCGAGGGCAACACCCGGGTGGAGAAGGCCCGTACGGACGCGGACGAGCTGCTGGTCGGCGCCCGCCGGGACGCGACCGCCATAAGGGAGCGCGCGGAGGAGCTGCGCGAGCGCCTCACCTCCGAGATCGAGGAGCTGCACGAGCGCGCCCGCCGCGAGGCCGCGGAGACGATGAAGTCGGCCGGCGACCGCTGCGACGCGCTCGTCAAGGCCGCCGAGGAGCAGCTCGCCAAGGCGGAGGCGAAGGCCAAGGAGCTGGTGTCGGAGGCCAACTCCGAGGCCGGCAAGGTGCGCATCGCCGCCGTCAAGAAGGCCGAGGGGCTGCTCAAGGAGGCCGAGCAGAAGAAGGCGACGCTGGTCCGGGAGGCCGAGGAACTGAAGGCCGAGGCCGTCCGCGAGGCGCGGGAGACGGTCGAGGAGGGCAAGCGCGAGCTGGAGATCCTGGTGCGGCGGCGCGAGGACATCAACGCCGAGATCTCCCGGGTGCAGGACGTGCTGGAGGCGCTGGAGTCCTTCGAGGCGCCCACGGGCGGCGGCAAGGAGAACGGGGTCAAGGCCGGGGCCACGGTGGGTGCCCCACGTTCGGGTGGCAAGTCGTCAGACGGCTAGCGTCGGGGGCGTTTTCGGTGTCTGCTGGACATCTTTGGCATACGACCGGACAAACCCTTGACCAAGACTTTGGCAAGCCGTCCGCGTGTCAGCCACCCGAAAGAGGTGTCATTCTCCGTATCAAACGTGCATCCGCTCGATGACACACCGCATCGGCGCCTAGGATTCCCTCTATCACCTCACCCGGTCTCTTTCGACAGGAACCCCATGAGCGACACTTCCCCCTACGGCTTCGAGCTTGTGCGGCGTGGGTACGACCGCGCTCAGGTGGACGAACGGATCTCCAAGCTCGTCTCCGACCGTGACAGCGCTCTCGCCCGCATCACCGCTCTGGAAAAGCGCATCGAGGAGCTCCACCTCGAGACCCAGAACGCCCAGGCACAGGTGAACGACGCCGAGCCGTCGTACGCCGGTCTCGGTGCCCGGGTCGAGAAGATCCTGCGTCTCGCCGAGGAAGAGGCGAAGGACCTGCGCGAGGAGGCCCGGCGCGCGGCCGAGCAGCACCGCGAGCTCGCCGAGTCGGCGGCCCAGCAGGTGCGCAACGACGCGGAGTCGTACGCCGCGGAGCGCAAGGCCAAGGCCGAGGACGAGGGCGTCCGCATCGTCGAGCAGGCCAAGGGCGACGCCGCGCAGCTGCGTTCCGAGGCGCAGAAGGACGCGCAGTCCAAGCGTGAGGAGGCCGACGCGCTCTTCGAGGAGACCCGCGCGAAGGCCGCGCAGGCCGCCGCCGACTTCGAGACGAACCTCGCCAAGCGCCGCGAGCAGTCCGAGCGGGACCTGGCCTCCCGTCAGGCCAAGGCCGAGAAGCGGCTCGCGGAGATCGAGCACCGCGCGGAGCAGCTGCGCCTGGAGGCGGAGAAGCTGCGCACGGACGCCGAGCGCCGCGCCCGCCAGACCGTCGAGACGGCGCAGCGCCAGGCCGAGGACATCGTGGCCGACGCCAACGCCAAGGCCGACCGGATCCGTTCGGAATCGGAGCGCGAGCTCGCCGCCCTCACCAACCGCCGCGACTCCATCAACGCGCAGCTGACCAACGTGCGCGAGATGCTGGCGACCCTCACGGGCGCCGCGGTGGCCGCCGCCGGCACGCCGGCCGACGAGGAGCCGGTCTCCCGCGGGGTGCCGGCCCAGCAGTCCCGCTGACGCGGGGCGTACACCGGCCGAACGAGCGCGGAACACGAACAAGCGCGGAACAAGGGCGGAGCCTTCTGTCACCGGGGTGGCAGAGGGCTTCGTCCCGTTCTAGCGTGGTCGCCATGATCGAGCTCGAGGGGCTGACCAAGCGGTACGGCGAGAAGGTGGCGGTCAACAATCTCTCCTTCACCGTCAGACCGGGCATCATCACGGGCTTCCTCGGCCCCAACGGTGCGGGCAAGTCGACCACCATGCGGATGGTGCTGGGCCTGGACCGGCCGACGGCCGGGGACGTCCGGATCGACGGCAAGCACTACGACCAGCTCAAGGACCCGCTGACGTACATCGGCGCGCTCCTGGAGGCGAAGGCCTGGCACGGCGGGCGCAGCGCCTACAACCACCTGCTGTGTCTCGCCCAGAGCAACGGCATCCCGAGCAGGCGGGTCCGCGAGGTGCTGGACACGGTCGGGCTCACGGCGGTCGCCAAGAAGAAGACCAAGGGGTTCTCCCTCGGCATGGGTCAGCGGCTGGGCATCGCCGCGGCGCTGCTGGGCGACCCGCGGATCCTGATGTTCGACGAGCCGGTCAACGGGCTCGACCCCGAGGGCATCCACTGGATTCGCAACCTGATGAAGACATTGGCCTCCCAGGGCCGTACGGTCTTCGTCTCCTCCCACCTGATGAGCGAGATGGCACTGACGGCGGACCACCTGGTCGTCATCGGGCAGGGCAGGCTGCTGGCGGACACCTCGATGGCCGACTTCATCGCGGAGAACTCGCGCAGCTACGTCCGCGTCCGCACCCCGCAGCGCGAGCGGCTGCTCGACGTGCTGCACGGCGAGGGCGTCACGGTCGTCGAGACCGGCGACGTGCTGGAGGTGGACGGCGACAAGGCGGAGGCCGTCGGCGAGCTGGCGGCGCGGCACCAGATCGTGCTGCACGAGCTGAGCCCGCAGCGGGCCTCGCTGGAGGAGGCGTTCATGCAGCTGACGGCGGAGTCGGTGGAGTACCACGCGCACGACGGACAGCCGGCCGGTCCGGTGCCGCCGGAGCAGCAGCGGCAACAGCAGCAGTGGGGCAGCGAGTGGAGGAAGGGATGAGCATGGCGGCGACACAAATCGTCCGGTCCGAGTGGACCAAGATCCGTTCGGTCGCGTCCACGGTGTGGACGCTGGGCCTCGCCGTGGTCGTCACCATCGCCCTCGGCATGCTGATCTCGGCGCTGTCGAAGAGCGAGTTCGACAACATGGGCCGGGAGGACCAGCTCACCTTCGACCCGACCTTCATCAGCTTCGCCGGGACGAGCCTCGGCCAGCTGGCGATGATCGTGTTCGGCGTGCTGGTGGTGGCGAACGAGTACAGCACCGGCATGATCCGCACCTCGCTGGCCGCCGTGCCGAAGCGCGGCACCTTCCTGTTCAGCAAGATCGCGGTGGCCACCGCCCTCGCGCTGGTCGTCAGCATGATCACCAGCTTCGCCACGTTCTTCCTGGGGCAGGCGATGCTCGGTGACCTGAAGGCGTCGATCGGTGACCCGGGCGTACTGCGCGCGGTCATCGGCGGCGGGCTCTACATGACGCTGATCGCGATGTTCTCGATGGGCGTCGCCGCGATGCTGCGCTCGCCGATGCTGTCCCTGGGCATCCTGATGCCGTTCTTCTTCCTGATCTCCAACATCCTGGGCAACGTCCCCGCGACGGAGAAGGTCGGCCGGTTCCTGCCCGACCAGGCCGGCAGCAAGATCATGCAGGTGGTCGCGCCGCTCGACGACGACGTGCCCTACGGACCGTGGGGCGGCCTCGGCATCATGGCATTGTGGGTGATCGCGGCCCTCGTCGGCGGGTACGTGGTGCTGAAGAAACGGGACGCATAGTCGCCGTCCGGCACGGTTTCGCGAAGGACCGGATTTTACCCGGGCTTGAACGGAACCGTCAGCGCCTCGATATCCTCCTAACCCTTACGGGGGCGTGCGCCCTGCTGTCCTGAACCTTCCGATGGGTGCGGAGCATGATCGAGGCTGTCGGCCTGACCAAGCGCTACGGCGACAAGACCGCAGTGCACAATCTGTCCTTCCAGGTGCGGCCAGGTGCCGTCACCGGCTTCCTCGGGCCGAACGGCTCGGGGAAGTCGACGACGATGCGCATGATCCTCGGCCTGGACAACCCCACCGCGGGACACGTCACCATCGGCGGTCACCCGTACCGCAGGCTGCCGAACGCCCCCCGCCAGGTGGGCGCGCTGCTCGACGCCAAGGCGGTGCACGGCGGCCGGTCCGCCCGCAACCACCTGCTGAGCCTGGCCCAGCTCTCGGGCATCCCGGCCCGGCGGGTGGACGAGGTGCTCGGCGTGGTGGGCCTCCAGGACGTGGCCAAGCGGCGCTCCAAGGGCTTCTCGCTCGGCATGGGCCAGCGGCTCGGCATCGCCGCGGCCCTGCTCGGCGACCCCCAGGTGCTGCTCTTCGACGAGCCGGTCAACGGTCTCGACCCCGAGGGCATCCACTGGGTGCGCAACCTGATGAAGGCGCTCGCGGCGGAGGGCCGTACGGTCTTCGTCTCCTCGCACCTGATGAGCGAGATGGCGCTGACCGCCGACCACCTGATCGTCATCGGGCGCGGCCAGCTGATGGCCGACATGAGCGTGACGGACTTCATCTCGGCCAACTCCGCCGACTTCGCGCGCGTGCGCACGCCCGACAGCGAGCCGCAGCTGCGCGAGAAGCTGACGTCGGCGCTGACCGAGGCGGGCGGGCACGTGCTGCCCGAGCAGGACGGGGCGCTGCGGGTGACCGGGCTGGCGCTCCCCCGGATCAGCGACATCGCGCACGACACCGACGTACGGCTGTGGGAGCTGTCGCCGCACCAGGCCTCGCTGGAGGAGGCGTACATGCGGATGACGCAGGGCGCCGTCGACTACCGCTCGACCGCCGACCAGAAGGCGGCGCTCCAGCAGCCGCTGCCGCCCGGCGCGCAGCCCCCGATGCCGGTGCCCGGGCAGGGTCAGCCCGGCTGGTACGCCCCGCCGCCGCCCCAGCAGGGCGGTCAGCCCTTCGCGGCGCCACAGGGCGCGCCGGGCCAGGCACCGGCGGGACCGTACGGTGCCCCGGCCGCGCCGGGCGCGGTGCCGGGCGGCGGTCAGCCCGCCAATCCGTACGCGCAGCAGGCCCCGCAGGCACAGCAGCCCGCCCAGGGCCCGCAGGCGCCCGCTCCGGCCACCGCGCCGCCCGCTGCCGCCCCCGCGCCCGCCTCCGCGCCCGTCACCGACCCGACCAAGCCCGAGGACGCCCGATGAGCACGCCCCAGCCCCCGATGCCGCAGGCCGCACCCGACTGGCAGGCGGCGCCCGGTTCGCCCTACCCCACGTACACGTCGCCGATCCCGGTGGTGCGCACACACCTCGGGCACGCGGTCGCCTCCGAGTGGACGAAGATCAAGTCGGTGCGCTCGACGATGTGGACGCTGGGCGTCTTCGTCCTGCTGGTCGTCGGCCTGGGCCTGCTCACCGGCCTGGTGGTGGCCGCCTCGGACACCGACGTGGACGGCGAGAGCCCGCTCGCCCTCGGCTTCTTCGGCCTGCTGCTCGGCAGCATCTGCCTGATCACCCTCGGCGTACTGACCACGGCCTCGGAGTACGGCACCGGCATGGTGCGCACCACGATGACGGCGTGCCCGAGCCGCGGCCGGGTCCTCGCGGCCAAGGCGATCGTGTTCTTCCTGGTGGCGTTCGTGGTGACGCTGGTCTCCGCCACGCTCGTCGGCCTGCTGCACGTGACCATGCTGGAGGGCAACGGGGCCGGTGACCCCACCGGCGGCGAGTGGCTGAAAGGCACCGTCGGCGTCTCGCTCTACGTGGCGCTGTTCGGCATGCTGTCCCTGGCCATCGGCTCGATCATCCGCCACTCGGCGGGCGCCATCACCATCATGATCGGGGCTCTGCTCGCCCCGCTGGTGATCGCGCTGTTCATGTTCTCGGAGTCCCTCAAGGACGTGCAGCAGGCGCTGTTCGAGTACTCGATCCCGAACCAGATGAGCATCTTCTACGCCAACTCGCTCAGCGATTCCGGCCCGTCCGGCTGGGACCCGCTGTGGATCATGCTCGGCGTGACGGCGGTCGCGTTCGCCGGCGCCTTCGCCCTGCTGCAGAAGCGGGACGTGTAGCCGGGGTTCAGAACCTCGGCGCGTTACGGGACCGCTGCACCCGCGTGGTGCGGCGGTCCTTCGCGTTCCAACAGGACTTGTGCCAGTGCCGGCGCTCGTCCACGCCCGAGTGCGCCGGCCAGGCCACCACGTGCGGGACGCCGTCCGGGATCAGCTGGTCGCACCCCGGGCAGCGGTACGACTTCCCCTGCGCGCTCGCGCCCGCCACGTGCCGTACGCTCCAGTCCTCGCCCTGCCAGCTCTCCGACGACTGCCAGCCGCCGTAACGGCCGGAGCCGTCGTCCTCGGCGCTGCGGCCGGACGAACCGGCTCCCTTGGGTCGGTTGCGACGCGGGGACACAGGACACCTCACGGAGCTATACAGGGAGTACGGGCCGCATCCAGCCTACGCGGGACGGGCCGGGGTACACGTACGGCACCAACCCCCCACAACTCGCCCCGCACGGACCCCCACCGGGGCTTTCCGCCCCTCCCCGGCGGCCGATTCTGCAGACAATCCGCAAATCCCTCCGCCCGGCCGTGTCCTCGGCACGTGTCAGACGGTTATGCCCTGTGGGGGAGCTCCGTGTCGGAGCCGAGGAAGCAGGAAGAGCAATGCGCGTTGGAAGTTTCGTGTTGGGCGCCCAGTTCCCGGGCCAGGGTCACGGGGAGGCGCTGCACCGCGCGGTCCGCTCGGCCGAGGTCGCCGAGGAGGCCGGGCTCGACGCCGTCTGGCTGGCCGAACACCACTTCGTCCCGTACGGCACGTGTCCGTCGGCCGTGACCCTGGCCGCGCTGCTGCTGGGCCGCACCCGTCGCATCCGGGTCGGCACCGCGGTCAGCGTACTGCCCACCGTCCACCCCGTGGCGCTCGGCGAGCAGGCCGCGCTGCTGCACGTCACGAGCGGCGGCCGGTTCTCACTGGGCGTGGGCCGGGGCGGACCGTGGGTGGACCTGGAGGTGTTCGGCGCGGGGCTGGAGGCGTACGAGAAGCGGTTCCCGGAGTCACTCGATCTGCTGATGCGCTGGCTGCGCGAGCCGGCCGTCGGCGCCTCGGGCGACCGCTTCCGGTTCCGCGAGGTGCCCGTCGTCCCGCGGCCCTCGGAGTCCCTGTCGGAGGAGCCGGGCCCGGAGGTCGTCGTCGCCTGCACCTCCCCGGCGAGCGTGCGCCTGGCGGCGGAGCGGGGACTGCCGATGCTGCTCGGGATGCACGTCGGGGACGAGGAGAAGGCCGAGATGGTCGCCCTGTGGCGGCGGCACGCCCGCGCCGCCGGGCGGCCGTCGGCGGAGATCCACGGCGCGGCCCACGTGTCGGCCGGCGTCTGCCAGATCGCCGACCGGCGCACGGACGCGGCCGAGACCCTACTCAAGGCCATGCCGGGCTGGCTGCGCCAGGGACTGGGCGCCCACGTCACGGTCGACGGCCGCGCCCGGCGCATGCGCGACCCGTACGCCTACACCGAACTGCTCTGCGGGCTGCACCCGGTGGGCACGCCCCGCCTGTGCGCCGACCGGCTCGCCGCGACCGGTGAACGGACCGGGATCAACCGCTTCGCCCTGCTCGTCGAGGGATCCGGAGACCTCGCGGCGACCGAGGAGAACGTACGGCGGCTCGGGGCCGAGGTGCTCCCCCAGCTCGGCTGAGGGAGCCGGCGGCGAGCCTGCCGCTCCGGTACGAACTGCACCTCCCGCGTACGGAGCGGCAAGCGGACGGTCGTCGTCAGCAGTCGCGGAATTCGGGCGACTGGTTCAACACCTGGCTGCGCACCGAGGTGAAGCGGGTCAGCTTCTCGTCGACAGAGGAGTCCAACGGGAACACCGCCACCCGGTGGCAGTTCTGGAAGGCCAGCCGCACACCGAAGTGCCGCTGCAGTGCACCGCGTATGGCGTCACTCGCCAGCGCACGCAGCAGCTGGCCGCGCGCCTGCTCGTCCGGCGGGGGCGTCTGGTTGTCGGCGAACGCACCGCCGTCGACCTTCAGCTGTGCCACCAGGGAGCTGACCATCTCCCATGCGTAAGGCAGGGAAGTCCGGACGCAGTCGACGAAGGCTGCTTCGTCGACCTCGCCTCGCTCGGCCTGTTCGAGTAGGGCCGGTGAGACGTCGAGCGACATGGGTTCTCCTCTCGCACCCCCGACTGGCAGGGGTTGCCGGACAGTTAGGGGAGTACGCGATTTCGAACACGCTGCGTACACACATCGCGACCTCCCGTTCAATACCGTAAGCAACCGATCGTGACCGCACCAGGAGAATGCCTAGATGGGCACCAACCGGTAGGCGCACAATCGGCCAGTGCGCAAGACGGGGCCAATGGGAGAAGTGGGACGGGCCGCGCGGGCACCCCGGCACGGGCGAATCGCGTCGGACCGGGCGCGTCGAGTAGCGTTGCCGACCATGCGTCTCGTCATTGCCCGCTGCTCGGTCGACTACGCCGGGCGGCTCACCGCCCATCTCCCCTCGGCTCCCCGCCTGATCCTGGTCAAGGCGGACGGCAGCGTCTCGATCCACGCCGACGACCGGGCCTACAAGCCCCTCAACTGGATGTCGCCGCCCTGCACCCTCAAGGAGGGCACGGGCGACGAGGAGGGCGTCTGGACCGTCGTCAACAAGGCGGGCGAGAAGCTCATCATCACGATGGAGGAGATCCTCCACGACTCCTCGCACGAGCTGGGCGTCGACCCGGGCCTGATCAAGGACGGCGTGGAAGCGCACCTCCAGGAGCTGCTCGCCGACCGCATCGAGACGCTGGGCGAGGGCTACACCCTCATCCGCCGCGAGTACATGACCGCCATCGGTCCCGTCGACATCCTGTGCCGGGACGCCGAGGGCGGGACCGTGGCGGTGGAGATCAAGCGGCGCGGCGAGATCGACGGTGTGGAGCAACTCACGCGCTACCTGGAGCTGTTGAACCGCGATCCGCATCTCGCCCCGGTGCGCGGCGTGTTCGCCGCCCAGGAGATCAAGCCGCAGGCCCGAGTGCTCGCCACGGACCGCGGGATCGGCTGCCAGGTGCTGGACTACGACGCCATGCGGGGCATCGAGGACGACAAGCTGCGGCTGTTCTGAGCGGCGTCACCCACCGTCCTACGACGTGCGGAAGGGCCGGGTCCGTGGAGCGGACCCGGCCCTTCCGCGTGCCCTCAGATGATCAGGCCCTCCACCGAGCCCGTGCCGCTCGGCGTCCCCGTGCCGGTGCTCGCGGTGCTGCTCTGCGTGGCGGTGGAGGGGCTGCCGGCGGGTGAGCTGGCGGTGGTGGTGGTCTCGGTCGGGCCGCTGGCGCTGGTGGAGGTGGACGGATCGGTCGACGACGAACCCGACTCGCTCGGGGACGGACCCGGGTCCGTGGGCTCTTCGGTGCCGGGATCGGTCTCGGAGTCGCTGGGGGCCGGCGTACTCGGGTCCGGCGGCGGCTCGCTGGACGTCGACGGCTTGGACGACGACGAGGACGAGGACGAGCCGCCCGGCTCCTCCGAGTCGCCCGGGTCCGACGAGCTCGGGTCGTCGGGCTCGTCCGAGGGACTGGAGCCGTCCGACGGCCGGGCCGACTCGCTCGGCGTCGGGTCGTCCGACGTGCCGACGGTGCCGTCCGGGCCCGGGTCGGTGGGCCGGCCGCCGTCCCCCGGGCCCGCATCGTCGTCCGAGGGCCGGTCCGCGCCCAGGCTGCCGTCGTCGACGCCCTGGCTGGCCGACGGGTTGACGCCGACCTCGTTGGAGGGAGTGCCGGCGTCGTTCTCCGAGGTGGCGCCGAGGGTCACCACGGTGCCGAGCACGGCGACCAGCAGCGCACCGGCTCCGGCGGCCACGAGGTTGCGCCGCGCGAAGCCCTTGATGCCGCCGCCGACCGTCCGGGACCGCTCCGTGGCGGGCTCCCGGCTGGTGACCAGGGTCGGGGACTGCGGGGACGGCTGGAGTGGCGGGAAGGGCGCGGGGACGCCCGCGGACGGCGACACCGACTCCTCGTTGCGGGCGTCGGGCACCTCCTCCCCCGCGGTCGGGCCGAGGCCGAGGCCCACGCCGACGACGCCGAGTCCGGCAGCGGCTTGGGAGCCGCCGTACGCCCCCGCGCCGACACCCGGTCCGGGGGTGTCCCCGGAGCGGTCGGTGACCAGGGCCAGGGCACGGCGGCCGGCGACGGCGCCGCGCTTGTCGGACAGGGCGCCGCGCAGCCCGATGGAGGCCTCCAGCTCGGCGCGGGCCCGGTCGAGCTGCCCCTCGCACAGCGCGAGGACGCCGAGTTCGTGGTGGAAGTAGGCCTGCTCGGCGACGTCACCGGCGAGCCGGGAGGCCTCGGTGCCGGAGCGCAGCGAACGCTGCCAGGCGCTCCAGTGCAGCCCGGCGGCGAACGCGGGCGCCGCGGTGCGGGCCAGCTGGACGGCGGGGCTCTCCTCGCCGTCCGAGGGCCGGGTCGTCGCCGGCACCAGCACGGCGAGGGCGGCCAGTACGGCGTCGGCCTCGTCGCACACCCGCTCGGGGGTCACCGAGGGGTGTCCGGCCCACCAGGCGTAGTGCTGGGCGGCGGCCAGTGCGCGCTCCGGTGCGCCGTCGGCGTACCCGGCGCTGTCCAGCTGGGTGAGCACCCCGGCGGCGAGCCGGTAGCGGGAGCCGACCGGCGAGACCAGTCCGCAGTCGGCCAGCTCGCCGAGGGCGGCGTCCGCGTGGGTGTCGCCGACCAGTGCGGGCAGATGCGCCTGGTGCGGCACCTCGCCGCCGAGCGCGACGGCGAACTCCAGGGTGGTGCGGGCCGAGGCGCTGAGCCGGGAGGCGAGCAGCGGCGCGGGCGCGGCGGCCTCGCCGAGGGACGGCAGGGGTACGTCGTCGCTCTCGGCGGCGTCGCGGGGGGTGTCGTCGGCGGGGTCGGCGTCGGCGGGGCGGGCGTCGGCGAAGACGCCGAACTCGTCGACGGCGTCGGCACCGGCCCGCTGCCGGTCGCGCCGGCGCAGCAGGGCACCGGCCTGGACGAAGCGCAGCGGCAGGCCCTCGGACTCGAACCAGAGATCGCCGGCCCAGTTGGCCTCCTCGTCGGTGAGGGTGCGGCCGGCGGCGCGCTCCAGCAGCTCCACGCCGTCCGAGCGGTCCAGGCCGGTGAGGAAGACCTCCTCGACGGCCGAGTCGGCGGAGGGGGCGGCCACGTCCGGGGTGGCGCCGATGAGCCAGGCGCACTCGGGGGTGGCGTCCAGCAGCTCGTCGAGGGCGGCGCCGCCGAACTCGACGTCGTCCAGGACGACGACCGCGCCGACCTCCCGGAGCCGGGCGAGCAGCTCCTCGCGGTCCGGGCGGTGCAGGGGCGCGCGGTGGACGGCGTAGAAGAGGTCGTGGAGGAGGTCGCCGGCGGTGCGGTGGAAACCGCTCAGGCGGACGACCCCGTCGGGTGCGAGCCCCGCGCAGTCCTCGGCGACGACGTCGAGGAGGCTGCTGCGTCCGGAGCCCGCCGGGCCGGTGAGGCGGACGGAGCGGCCGCGGGCGAGCAGCCGCACCAGGCGTTCGCGTTCGTCGTCGCGGGCCAGCAGTCCGAGCACGGTGCGGCTCGGGCCCGGCGGGACGGGCGGCCGGGCGGCCCGTTCCACCTCGGCGCGTTCGGCCGCGGTGAGCTTCTCGGGCCGGGCGGGCCGCTCGGCGGGCGGACAGAGTTCGATCTCGCTGCCGTCGACCGGGTTGACGGTGAGCAGGAAGTCGCCGGAGACGAGCTGCACCGTGCGGGCGAGCGCCGGGGCGTGCTGTCCGAAGTCGGGTGTGAGAGGGTCCCTGGACGGGCGCGGGCGCGACGTGTCGCCGTCATGGCCGTGCTCCTCGGGTCCCCGGTTGTTCGGGTCCATAGGTTCAAGCCCCCCAAAAGCGTCGTGTGCCGGTCCCCCGGTCGGGACCACCCTCCCGGCCTTGCCGCACACCGCGCTGTCGCTTCTGGTCCGGGCCCGCCGGTGGGTTGCGAAAGGGGCGGGCAGCCAGACCCTAAACCTTCGCTCAGTATCTCCGACAGTCCGGGGTACCGACCCGTCCGAGACGTCACGGTCTCGTGAGGATTGCGTGTGCCGGGCGATTTCCGCGCGGTTCGCGGTCACACCCTGGGCAGGGTCTCCACGCCGATGCCGCCCTCGATGGCGAGGATCCGGTGCAGCCGGGTGGCCACCAGCAGGCGCTGCATCTGCGGCGGTACACCGCGCAGCACCAGCCGGCGGCCGCAGCGGCCGGCCCGCCGGTGGGCTCCCATGATCACACCGAGTCCGGTGGCGTCCCAGGAGTCCAGTTCGGACAGGTCCAGCACCAGGTCGCCGACTCCGTCGTCGACGGCCGAGTGCAGGACCGTACGGGCGTCCGCCGCGCTGCGGACGTCGAGGCGGCCCCCGACGACCAGCTCGACGTGGTCGCCCCTGATGTGCATATGCGCTCCCCGGCGTGCGTCTTCGTCTTCGTCGTCTGTGCGGTGCGATGCGGTGCGGTGCGGTGCGGTGCGGCCCAGCGTTGTGATCCAACGGCGATATCAGGTGTTGCTACCTCTGACTGGCCGAAACGATCGGAGGTTGCCGCCTGTAAGCGAACCGATACCGAATTCACCCCGCCGTGTGATGTTCGGCGGGGCTGACGCGACCTCAGTGCTTGTAGAAGCCCTGCCCGCTCTTGCGGCCGATGTCACCGGCGTCCACCATCCGGCGCATCAGTTCCGGCGGGGCGAACTTCTCGTCCTGGGACTCGGTGTAGATGTTGCCGGTGGCGTGCAGCAGGATGTCGACGCCCGTGAGGTCGGCGGTGGCCAGCGGCCCCATGGCGTGCCCGAAGCCCAGCTTGCAGGCGAGGTCGATGTCCTCGGCGGTGGCGACGCCCGACTCGTACAACTTGGCGGCCTCGACGACGAGGGCGGAGATGAGGCGGGTGGTGACGAAGCCGGCGACGTCGCGGTTGACGACGATGCAGGTCTTGCCGGTGGACTCGGCGAACTCCCGGGCGGTGGCGAGCGTTTCGTCGCTGGTCTTGTAGCCGCGCACCAGCTCGCACAGCTGCATCATCGGGACCGGCGAGAAGAAGTGGGTGCCGACGACCCGCTCGGGGCGCTCGGTCACGGCCGCGATCTTGGTGATCGGGATGGCGGAGGTGTTGGAGGCGAGGATCGCCTCGTCCTTCACCAGTTTGTCGAGCGCGCGGAAGATCTCGTGCTTGACTTCCAGCTTCTCGAAGACGGCCTCGACGACGACGTCCGCGTCGGCGGCGGCGTCCAGGTCGGTGGTGGCGGTGATGCGCGCGAGGGCGGCCTCTGCCTCTTCGGCGGCCAGCTTCCCCTTGGCGACGAACTTGTCGTACGAGGCCTTGATGCCGTCGGTGCCGCGCCGCAGCGCCTCGTCGGTGACGTCGCGCAGGACGACGTCCCAGCCCGCCTGGGCGGAGACCTGGGCGATGCCCGATCCCATGAGACCGGCTCCGATGACGGCGAGCTTCCGTGCCACTGTGCGACTCCCCTGATACGCGCTGATTCTCGTCTCTCGGCCGGAGATTAGCGGGCGTGAGGCGCTGTGTGACCGGTTAGTAACGCGCGTCACGTCTCAGATGACGGACATCACACCAACGTGTGCCATTCGGGTGTCAGAGCGCGCCCCGTACGGCGTAGTTGAGCACCTTCTCGCTCAGCAGCTCCTCCATCTCGTCCAGCAGCAGGAGCACGTCGCGGGAGACCTCGGAGGGCTTTCCGCCGGCGATCATGCGCTGGCCGATGGTCGCCATGACCGTGCCGTGCAGCCAGTTGATCTGACCGGCCATCAGGGCGGGCGTCATGTCGCCGTCCGCGCTGCCGGTCTCCTCGCGCAGGGTGTGCTCCAGGTTCAGGAGCACCTCCTGACCGATCGCCCACATCCGCGAACGGAGGGCGGGCGAGTCCTGGATGACCGTCATGAACTTCGCGTAGCCGTCCATCAGGCCGATCCGGGGCGAGACCGCCTCGACCTCCTCGCGCAGCTCGCGCAGGACGGCGCGGGCCGCCGACTCCCCGTCGCTCCGCCCGCGCACCCAGCGGGAGAGCCGGTCGATCACGCCCTTGGACCGGTCGAGGAACAGGTCCTCCTTGGCCGGGAAGTAGTTGTAGACGGTGTTGACGGAGACGTTCGCGGCGTCGGCGACCTCGGCCACCGTCACGGCCTCGAAGCCGCGCTCCAGGAACAGTCCCGTGGCGACATCCGAGATGTACTGCCGGGTCTGCCGCTTCTTCCGTTCCCTGAGTCCCTCGGCCATGCCCGCATCCTAGCTTCGCTGGGGGTGCTGAACACTTGGGGTCGTTGCAAAATTTCAGTGACTCTGTTTTTCTGGAGCGCATGGCAATCATCAGTACGGCCGGACTGGCCCGTACCTTCTCGACGAAGCACGGCCCGGTGGAGGCGGTGCGCGGCATCGACCTGACCGTCCGCGAGGGCGAGATCCTGGGCTTCCTGGGCCCCAACGGCGCCGGCAAGACCACCACCCTCCGGATGCTCACGACCCTGCTCGCCCCGACCGGCGGCGCGGCCACCGTCGCCGGCCACGACCTGGCGACCGATCCGGCCGGAGTGCGCGCGGCGTGCGGGTACGTGGCGCAGTCCGGCGGCGTGGACACCCAGATCACCGTGCGGGAGGAGCTGGTCACCCAGGGCCGCCTGTACCGGCTGACCAGGGCGCGGGCCGCCGAGCGCGCCGACGAACTGGCCCGCGACCTGGGCCTCACGGAGCTGCTGGACCGCAAGTGCGGCGCGCTCTCGGGCGGGCAGCGGCGTCGGCTGGACATCGCGATGGCGCTCACGCACCGCCCGAAGGTGCTCTTCCTGGACGAGCCGACGACCGGCCTGGACCCGGGCAGCCGCGCCGACCTGTGGGACCTGGTGCGCCGGCTGCGCGACGAGCACGGCACCACCGTCTTCCTGACCACCCACTACCTCGACGAGGCCGACGCCCTCTCCGACCGCCTGGTGGTCGTGGACCGGGGCGTGGTGGCGGCCGAGGGCACGCCGAGCGCGCTGAAGCTCCGGTACGGCGGCTCGCTCGACGCCTCCCTCCAGGACACCTTCCTGGCCGTCACCGGCCGCAGCGCCGCTGAGGCCGACTCCGCCCCCGTAGCCGTATAGCCGCCCAAGGACCTCCGATGCTGCTCCACGACACCGGCCTCATCTACGGCCGCTACCTGCGCCAGTCCCTGCGCTCCCGTTTCGCGCTGCTCTTCGGCGTGCTGATGCCGTTGCTGTACCTGCTCTTCTTCGGCCCGCTGCTGACCGATCTGCCGCTCGGCGGACGGGGCAGCTCCTGGCAGGTGCTGGTCCCCGGCCTGCTGCTCCAGCTGGGCCTGTTCGGCGCCTCGTTCGCGGGCTTCTCGATCATCATCGAGAACGGCCAGGGGGTGGTCGAGCGCATGCGGGTCACGCCCGTCAGCCGCCTGGCGCTGCTGCTGGGCCGGGTGCTGCGGGACGCCACGGTCTTCGCCTTCCAGGCGGTGCTGCTGGTCCTCGCCGCGCTCGTGATGGGCCTGCGCGCACCGCTGCCCGGCGTGCTGATCGGCTTCGCGTTCGTCGCCCTGCTCACCGTCTCGCTGGCGTCACTGTCGTACGCGCTGGCGATGAAGGTCCGCACCCCGCAGGAGTTCGGCCCGACGATCAACGCCCTCACCATGCCGTCGATGCTGCTGTCCGGCCTGATGCTGCCGATGACGCTGGGTCCGGCCTGGCTGGACGTGCTCTCGCACCTGATGCCGTTCCGCTACCTGGTCGACGCGGTACGGGACGCGTACGTCGGCTCCTACGCGACGGCGCACATGCTCTACGGCACCCTGGTCGCCGTCGCCTTCACCGCGCTGGCCGTGACGGTGGGCACACGCGTGTTCCGTACCGCCGGAGCGTAACTACGCTGGCCCCATGGTCAACCTGACGCGCATCTACACCCGGACCGGCGACCAGGGCACCACCGCCCTCGGCGACATGAGCCGGGTCCCCAAGACCGACCTGAGGATCTCCGCGTACGCCGACGCCAACGAGGCGAACGCGGTGATCGGCACGGCGATCGCCCTCGGCGCCCTGCACGAGGAGGTCGTCAAGGTCCTAGTCCGCGTCCAGAACGACCTGTTCGACGTGGGCGCGGACCTGTCGACGCCGGTGGTGGAGAACCCGGAGTTCCCGCCCCTGCGGGTCGAGCAGTTCTACGTCGACAAGCTGGAGGCGGACTGCGACCGCTTCCTGGCCGAGGTCGAGAAGCTCCGCTCCTTCATCCTGCCCGGCGGCACGGCCGGCGCGGCCCTGCTGCACCAGGCGTGCACGGTGGTCCGGCGGGCCGAGCGCTCGACGTGGGCGGCGCTGGAGGCCCATGGCGAGACGATGAACCCGCTCACCGCGACCTACCTGAACCGCCTCTCCGACCTGCTCTTCATCCTGGCCCGGGTGGCCAACAAGGAGGTCGGGGACGTGCTGTGGGTTCCCGGCGGGGAACGCTAGCCGGCCGTGCCGCCCCGGCGCGCCGACCGGAACAGGCCCCAGACGGTCTGCGCGCCGCCGACGCACATCATCACGATGCCGACCTTCGTCAGGTCGACGACGGGGACGTCCACGTCTCCCGCGAACATCCAGAGGACGAGGCCGGCCACGAAGGTGCCGCCGCCCTCCCACAGCGAACGTTCCGCCAGGCCCTTCATCGGCGCGCGCCCTCCCTTTCCTTCACCGTCTCCGACGCGACCGGGGCCGTCCCGGCCGGGTCCTTCTTCGGCCAGATCAGGTACCCGAGGGCCACCAGGCCGTGGATGGCGAGGACCCGGATCGCCGCCCACTGGAAGGCGCGCAGGGACGAGACGTCGCCCTCGTCGCCGACGTACCAGACCGCGCCCTGGAGCAGCGCGCAGGCCACGGCCGCGCCCAGGAGGGTGCGCAGCCACAGCCGGCCCTCGTGGGCCGCCCGGGCCCGGCCGTAGCGCGGGGGCTTGACCGGCGGCGGGCCGCCGGCCAGGCGGTGGGCGGCGTGGCCGTCGAGCCAGCGGATCGTGTAGTGGCCGTACGCGACCGTGTAGCCGATGTACAGCGCGGCCAGGCCGTGCTCCCAGCCCGGCTCGGCGCCGTTCTTCAGGTCCCATGCCGTCGCGGCGAACAGCACCAGTTCCAGCACCGGCTCGCACAGCAGCAGGAACACGCTGGTGCGACGCCACTTCAGCAGGTAGCGGGCGGCCAGCCCGAGGGCCAGCAGGACCCAGAAGCCGACCTCACAGGCGATGATCAACGCGACGACCACGACGCACTCCCTTCCTTCACCCTTCCAGGCTGCCGTCGGAAGCCGCCGCGTTCGTCGTCGCCGGGGGCGAACCTCCGGTACATCGAAAGATGCAGTGCGGGACCGTTCCGCGGGATCAGGCGGACGGGGCGCGGGCCGTGTTGGATGGTGGCATGGCCGTACGACTCCCCCGCCCGCACCGCATCGACGTGTACGCCGCGTCGGCGGGGCTGCTGGGCGGGCTGCTGCTGTGGGGCATCGGCCTGGGCGTGCGGCCCGCCGACGATCCGATCGTGCTGTTCGACGGCCGCTGGCCGCTGCTGGTCCCGCTCGCCGTCATGGCGGGCTGCGAGCTGCTGCGCCGGGCCGCGCCGCGCACGGGCCTGCTGATCGGTACCGCGGCGCTGGTCGGGGACACGGTCACGCAGGGCAGCCTGGTCATGCTGATCATGTACTCCGACCTGATGTACGCCGCCGTGCTGTACGGCACGCCCGCCTCGGCCCGCCGCATCCCGTGGATCACCGGGCTGGTCACCGTGACCGCGACGATCGTGCCGTTCGCCGTGTGGCGGGTGCCCGAGGCCCTGCTGATCGGTGTCGTCGTCGGCGTGGTGTCGTTCGCGCCCGCCTCCACCGGGCTGATCGTGCGCAACCACCGCGAGGCCGCCAACGCCGCCCTGCTGCGTGCCGAACAGACCGCGCTGCTCGCGGAGATGGACCGGGTGCAGGCGGTGACCGCCGAGCGTGCCCGGATGGCCCGCGAGCTGCACGACATGGTCGCCAACCACCTCTCCGCGATCGCCATCCACTCCACGGCCGCGCTCTCCCTGGACGACCCGGCGACCACCCGGCAGGCGCTCGGCGTGATCCGCGAGAACAGCGTCGAGGGGCTGGCCGAGATGCGGCGGCTGATCGGCATCCTTCGGGACGACGGCGCCCGCACCGAGCCGGCCGCCGCGCCCACCCTCGACGGCCTGGGCGCGCTGGTCGAGGGCGCCCGCGCCAACGGCCTCGACGTCACCCTGGAGGCGGCGCCCGGCGAGGGGCTGCCCGCGCCGGTCGAGCTGGCCGCGTACCGGATCGTGCAGGAGTCCCTCACCAACGCCCTCAAGCACGCGGCGCCGGGGACGGTGCGCGTCGGGCTCACCCGACTCGACGGAGCCCTGCACGTCCGGGTGACCAGCCCGTACGGCGACCGGGACACCCCGCGCGCCCCCGGCTCGGGCGCCGGTCTGGTCGGCATGCGGGAGCGGGCCGCGCTGCTGCACGGCACCTTCGAGGCCGGGCCGGTCGCGGATCCCGGGTCGACGGGCGGCAAGATCTGGGCCGTACGCGCCGCACTGCCCCTGAACGAAGGAGACCACGCATGATCCGCGTCCTCGTCGCCGAGGATCAGTCGGCCGTCCGCGCCGGACTGGTGCTGATCCTCGGCAGCGCGCCGGACATCGAGGTGGTCGGGGAGGCCGCCGACGGGGAGCAGGCCGTGGAGCTGGCCCGGGGACTGCGGCCGGATCTGGTGCTGATGGACGTGCAGATGCCGCGCCTCGACGGGGTGTCGGCGACCCGGCGGGTGGTCGACGAGCAGCTCGCCGACGTGCTGGTGCTGACCACCTTCGACCTGGACGAGTACGTCTTCGGGGCGCTGCGGGCGGGGGCGGCCGGGTTCCTGTTGAAGAACACCGAGGCGAAGGACCTCCTCGCGGCCGTGCGCACGGTGGCGGGCGGCGAGGGGATCGTCGCCCCGGCCGTGACCCGGCGGCTGATCGCCGAGTTCGCCGCGAAGCCGGTGCGGGAGCCGGCCGCGGAACCGGCGGCGCTGGCGGAGTTGACGCGGCGCGAGCGCGAGGTGCTGTCCTGCCTCGGTGAGGGGCTGTCCAACGCCGCGATCGCCGAACGGCTGGAGATGGCCGAGGCGACGGTGAAGACGCACGTCAGCCGTCTGCTGGGGAAGCTGGGGCTGCGCAGCCGGGTGCAAGCGGCGGTGCTGGCGCAGGAGTTGGGTATCTAGTTTCCCCTCTCAACCACGGTCTCAACCACAGCGCGCCACATTGGTCCAGACCTATTGACCTATGGTCCAGACCTTTCTATTCTCGCGGCACTGCGGGCATGAGGCTCAGTCATGCCCACAACAACATCCCCATATAAGGAGGCGCACATGCGCTTCAGACACAAAGCCGCGGCACTCGCAGCGACCCTGGCGCTTCCCCTCGCCGGGCTGGTCGGGCTCGCGAGTCCGGCCCAGGCGGCCACGAGTGCGACGGCCACCTTCGCCAAGACCTCGGACTGGGGCAGCGGCTTCGGCGGCAAGTGGACGGTGAAGAACACCGGCACCACCACGATCAACTCCTGGACCGTCGAGTGGGACTTCCCCTCCGGCACCAAGGTCACCTCCGCCTGGGACGCCACCGTCACCAACTCCGGTGACCACTGGACCGCCAAGAACGTCGGCTGGAACGGCACCCTCGCCCCCGGGGCGACCGTCTCCTTCGGCTTCAACGGCAGCGGCCCCGGCTCCCCCGCCAACTGCAAGCTCAACGGCGGCAGCTGCGACGGGACCTCCGTACCGGGCGACGAGGCCCCCTCCAAGCCCGGCACTCCCACCGCCTCGGGCATCACCGACACCTCGGTGAAACTGTCCTGGTCGGCGGCGACCGACGACAAGGGCGTCAAGAACTACGACGTCCTGCGCGACGGCGCCAAGGTCGCCACCGTGACCGGCACCTCGTACACGGACACCGGCCTCACCAAGGGCACCGACTACTCGTACAGCGTCCAGGCCCGCGACACCGCCGACCAGACCGGTCCGGTGAGCGGCGCGGTGAAGGTCACCACCACCGGTGACGGCGGCCCCCAGCCGCAGCCCGGCGACGAGGTCAAGCTCGGCTACTTCACCAACTGGGGCGTCTACGGGCGCAACTACCACGTGAAGAACCTGGTCACCTCCGGCTCCGCCGAGAAGATCACGCACATCAACTACGCCTTCGGCAACGTCCAGGGCGGGAAGTGCACCATCGGTGACGCCTACGCCGACTACGACAAGGCGTACACGGCCGACCAGTCCGTCGACGGCGTCGCCGACACCTGGGACCAGCCGCTGCGCGGCAACTTCAACCAGCTGCGCAAGCTGAAGGAGATGTACCCGCACATCAAGGTGCTGTGGTCCTTCGGCGGCTGGACCTGGTCCGGCGGCTTCCCCGACGCGGTGAAGAACCCGGCCGCCTTCGCGAAGTCCTGCCACGACCTGGTCGAGGACCCGCGCTGGGCCGACGTCTTCGACGGCATCGACCTGGACTGGGAGTACCCGAACGCGTGCGGTCTGAGCTGTGACACGACCAGCGCCCCGAACGCCTTCAGCACCATGATGAAGGCCATGCGGGCCGAGTTCGGCAACGACCTGGTCACCGCGGCCGTCACCGCCGACGCCTCCGACGGCGGCAAGATCGAGGCCGCCGACTACGGCGAGGCAGCGCAGTACATCGACTGGTACAACGTGATGACGTACGACTTCTTCGGTGCCTGGGCGAAGAACGGCCCGACCGCTCCGCACTCGCCGCTGACCTCGTACGACGGCATCCCGCAGCAGGGCTTCAACTCCGCCGAGGCGATCGCGAAGTTCAAGGCGACGGGTGTGCCGGCCGACAAGCTGCTCCTCGGCATCGGCTTCTACGGCCGCGGCTGGACCGGCGTCACCCAGTCCGCGCCCGGCGGCACGGCGACCGGCCCGGCGGCCGGCACCTACGAGGCGGGCATCGAGGACTACAAGGTCCTCAAGAACAGCTGCCCGGCCACCGGCACCGTCGCGGGGACCGCGTACGCGCACTGCGGCAGCAACTGGTGGTCCTACGACACCCCGGCCACCGTCAAGTCCAAGATGGACTGGGCCGAGCAGCAGGGCCTGGGCGGTGCCTTCTTCTGGGAGTTCAGCGGTGACACCGCCAACGGTGAACTGGTGAGTGCCATCGACAGCGGTCTGAAGTAGGACCCGAGAAAGTCACCTGAAAGAGTCGCTAAGCGACGTTGACGCGCTGACCGGGCGGGGCTGCCTCCAGCCACGCGAGAAATCCGGTCAGCGCGTCTTCGCTCATCGCCAGTTCGAGCCGGGTGCCGCGATGGAGACAGGCGAGCACCACGGCGTCCGAGAGCAACGCCAGCTCCTCCTCCCCCTCGGGCAGCCGGCGGCCGGCCACTTCGATGGCCGAGCGCTCCAGTACGCGGCGCGGACGGGGCGAGTACGAGAAGACGCGGTACCACTCGACCCGGTCGCCGTTGTAGCGGGCCACTCCGTAGGCCCAGCCCTTGCCGCCGGTGTCGCCCTCCTTGGGGGCGTCCCAGCGCAGGGAGCAGTCGAAGGTGCCGCCCGAGCGCTGGATCAGCCGGCGGCGCAGACCGAAGACGAAGAGCCCGATCACCACCAGGGCCACAACGATTCCGCACACAGTCAGAGCGAGGGCCATCGACACCGACCTCCTCGTCTCCTAGGTAACGGAACGGAAAAAACACCCGGATCTGCCTCAGCCGCGGCCGGGTCCGGATCGCTCCGGTCCCAGCCGCGGCTGAGTGACGTCATGGCACGACGTTATCGCACAGTGCTGTGGATCAGCGTCCCGCCGCCGCGCGCAGACGGACGTCCGCGCGACGCTCGGCGTGGGCGTCGCCCTCCGCCTTCGCGCGCTCGAGCTCCCGCTCCGCGCGCTGGACGTCGATCTCGTCCGACAGCTCGGCGATCTCGGCCAGCAGGGACAGCTTGTTGTCGGCGAACGAGATGAAACCGCCGTGCACCGCGGCGACGACCGTCCCACCGTCACTCGTACGGATGGTCACCGGGCCCGACTCCAGCACACCGAGCAGCGGCTGGTGACCGGGCATGACGCCGATGTCGCCGGACGTGGTGCGCGCGACGACCAGGGAGGCCTCGCCGGACCAGACCTCTCGGTCGGCCGCGACCAGCGCGACGTGCAGATCAGCAGCCAAGGTGGCTCCTCGGGTCACCACCCGGCCGGTCAGCCGGGTGTTGGTTACAAGTCTAAGGGGCGTGCCGGAGGGGACGGGACGTGCCCGCCCCCTCCGGTGTGAGCCCGGGGGCCCACGATGAGCACGGGGCTCAGGAGACGCCGAGCTCCTTGGCGTTGTTCTTCAGGTCCTCGATGCCACCGCACATGAAGAACGCCTGCTCCGGGAAGTGGTCGTACTCGCCGTCGCAGATCGCGTTGAAGGCCGCGATCGACTCGTCCAGCGGGACGTCCGACCCGTCGACGCCGGTGAACTGCTTGGCGACGTGGGTGTTCTGGGACAGGAAGCGCTCCACGCGACGGGCACGGTGGACGACGAGCTTGTCCTCCTCGCCGAGCTCGTCGATACCGAGGATCGCGATGATGTCCTGCAGGTCCTTGTACTTCTGCAGGATGTTCTTCACGCGCATCGCGGCCTGGTAGTGGTCCGCCGCGATGTACCGCGGGTCGAGGATGCGGGACGTCGAGTCCAGCGGGTCCACGGCCGGGTAGATGCCCTTCTCGGAGATCGGACGGGAGAGCACCGTCGTCGCGTCGAGGTGGGCGAAGGTGGTGGCCGGGGCCGGGTCGGTCAGGTCGTCCGCGGGGACGTAGATCGCCTGCATCGAGGTGATCGAGTGACCACGGGTCGAGGTGATGCGCTCCTGGAGGAGACCCATCTCGTCGGCCAGGTTCGGCTGGTAGCCCACCGCGGAGGGCATGCGGCCGAGCAGGGTCGACACCTCGGAGCCCGCCTGGGTGAAGCGGAAGATGTTGTCGATGAAGAACAGCACGTCCTGCTTCTGGACGTCGCGGAAGTACTCGGCCATGGTCAGGCCGGCCAGCGCGACGCGCAGACGGGTGCCCGGCGGCTCGTCCATCTGACCGAAGACCAGCGCGGTCTTGTCGATGACGCCGGACTCGCTCATCTCGTCGATGAGGTCGTTGCCCTCACGGGTGCGCTCACCGACACCGGCGAACACGGAGACACCGTCGTGGTTGTTGGCGACGCGGTAGATCATCTCCTGGATGAGCACCGTCTTGCCGACGCCGGCGCCGCCGAACAGACCGATCTTGCCGCCCTTGACGTACGGGGTCAGCAGGTCGATGACCTTGACGCCGGTCTCGAACATCTCGGTCTTCGACTCGAGCTCGTCGAAGTTGGGCGCCTTGCGGTGGATCGGCCAGCGCTCGCCGGTGTACTCCTCGTCGACGTTCAGCACCTCGCCGAGGGTGTTGAACACCTTGCCGGTGGTGAAGTCGCCGACCGGGACGGAGATCGACGTGCCGGTGTCGGTCACCGGGGCCTGGCGGACCAGACCGTCGGTGGGCTGCATGGAGATGGTGCGGACCAGGCCGTCACCGAGGTGCTGCGCGACCTCGAGGGTCAGCGTCTTCAGCTCGCCCGCCTTCGCCGGGTCGGCGACCTCGACGTGGAGGGCGTTGTAGATCTCCGGCATCGCGTCGACGGGGAACTCCACGTCGACGACCGGGCCGATGACCCGGGCGACGCGGCCCGTGGCCGTCGCGGTCTCAACAGTGGTGGTCATTAGTTGTCACTCCCCGCGTTCGCGTCGGCCAGGGCACTGGCGCCACCGACGATCTCGCTGATTTCCTGGGTGATTTCGGCCTGGCGGGCCGCGTTGGCAAGACGGGAGAGCGTGTTGATCAGCTCGCCCGCGTTGTCGGTGGCCGACTTCATCGCGCGTCGCGTGGCGGCGTGCTTGGAGGCGGCCGACTGCAGCAGCGCGTTGTAGATGCGGCTCTCGACGTAGCGCGGCAGCAGGGCGTCGAGGACGTCCTCCGCCGACGGCTCGAAGTCGTACAGCGGAAGGATCTCGTCCTTCGTCGCCGACTCCTGCGCGACCTCTTCGAGGCGCAGGGGCAGCAGCCGGGAGTCGACCGCCGTCTGCGTCATCATCGAGACGAACTCGGTGTAGACGATGTGGAGCTCGTCCACGCCGCCCTCGGCCGTGTCCTTCTCGATCGCCTCGATCAGCGGCGCCGCGACCTTCTTGGCGTCCGCGTACGAGGGCTCGTCGGTGAAGCCCGCGAACGACTCCGCGACCTTGCGCTCGCGGAAGTTGTAGTGGGCGAGACCGCGCCGGCCGACGATGTACGTGTCGACCTGCCTGCCCTCGCGCTCGAGGCGCTCGGTCAGCTGCTCCGCCGCCTTGATGGCGTTGGAGTTGAAGGCGCCGGCCAGACCGCGGTCGCTCGTGAGGAGCAGGACCGCGGCACGGGTCGGGTTCTCCGTCTCCGTGGTGAGCGGGTGCTTCGTGTTCGACCCGGTACCGACCGCCGTGACCGCGCGGGTGAGCTCCTGCGCGTACGGCGTGGAGGCCGCCACCTTGCGCTGCGCCTTGACGACGCGCGAGGCGGCGATCATCTCCATCGCCTTGGTGATCTTCTTGGTCGCGGTGACGGATCGGATGCGACGCTTGTAGACCCGGAGCTGGGCTCCCATGAGTCAGGTCCCTTCCTTACGTCACTTGGCGGCGGACGGGGCGTCCTCGCCGAGCAGCTTGCCGTCCGAGGTCTCGAACTGCTTCTTGAACGACGCGATCGCCTCGGCGATGGCCTGCAGGGTGTCGTCCGACATCTTGCCGCCCTCGCGGATGGAGGTCATGAGGCCCTGCTCCTGGCGGTGCAGGTACTCCAGCAGCTCCTTCTCGAAGCGGCGGATGTCGGCGACCGGCACCTCGTCCATCTTGCCGGTGGTGCCGGCCCAGACGGAGACGACCTGGTCCTCGGTGGCCATCGGCTGGTACTGGTCCTGCTTCAGCAGTTCGACCATGCGCTGACCGCGCTCCAGCTGCGACTTCGACGCGGCGTCCAGGTCGGAACCGAAGGCGGCGAACGCCTCCAGCTCACGGAACTGGGCGAGGTCCACGCGGAGCCGGCCGGAGACCTGCTTCATGGCCTTGTGCTGGGCGGAGCCACCGACGCGGGAGACCGAGATACCGACGTTCAGGGCCGGACGCTGACCGGCGTTGAACAGGTCGGACTCCAGGAAGCACTGGCCGTCGGTGATGGAGATGACGTTGGTCGGGATGAACGCCGAGACGTCGTTGGCCTTGGTCTCGACGATCGGCAGACCCGTCATCGAACCGGCGCCCTCGGCGTCGGAGAGCTTCGCGCAGCGCTCCAGCAGACGGGAGTGCAGGTAGAAGACGTCACCCGGGTAGGCCTCGCGGCCCGGCGGGCGGCGCAGCAGCAGCGACACGGCGCGGTAGGCGTCGGCCTGCTTCGACAGGTCGTCGAAGATGATCAGGACGTGCTTGCCCTCGTACATCCACTGCTGGCCGATGGCCGAGCCGGTGTACGGCGCCAGGTACTTGAAGCCGGCCGGGTCGGACGCCGGGGCGGCCACGATGGTCGTGTACTCCAGCGCGCCGTTCTCCTCCAGCGCGCGGCGGACCGACGCGATGGTGGAGCCCTTCTGGCCGATGGCGACGTAGATGCAGCGGACCTGCTTGTTCGGGTCGCCGGTGCGCCAGTTGTCACGCTGGTTGATGATCGTGTCGACGGCCAGGGCGGTCTTGCCGGTCTGGCGGTCGCCGATGACCAGCTGGCGCTGGCCGCGGCCGATCGGGGTCATGGCGTCGACGGCCTTGTAGCCCGTCTCCATCGGCTCGTGCACCGACTTGCGCTGCATGACCGTGGGGGCCTGCAGCTCGAGGGCACGGCGGCCCTCGGTCTCGATCTCGCCGAGGCCGTCGATCGGGTTGCCGAGGGGGTCGACGACGCGGCCGAGGTAGCCCTCGCCCACGGCGACCGACAGGACCTCGCCGGTGCGGGTGACCGGCTGGCCCTCCTCGATGCCGCTGAACTCACCGAGGACGACGCAACCGATCTCGCGCTCCTCGAGGTTGAGGGCGAGGCCGAGGGTGCCGTCCTCGAACTTCAGCAGTTCGTTGGCCATGGCCGAGGGCAGGCCCTCGACCTTCGCGATGCCGTCGCCGGCAAGGGTGACCGTACCGACCTCCTCGCGCGAGGCCGCGTCCGGCTTGTACGACTGGACGAAGTTCTCCAGTGCGTCCCGGATCTCCTCCGGCCGGATCGTGAGCTCCGCCATCTGAGTTCCCTGCTCTCCTTGTTGGGCCCGAAGTTTCACTTGGGGGGTATTCCACGAGTCGGGACTCCCCCCAATGAGAGGTGAATCCTCTGCACGGCCCAACCAGGGCCGTCGTAAGTACGTACTGCTACTGCTTGTTGTGCTGTTGTCGCGTGCTGTTGTCGCGCGGGAAGCGTCAGCTCGCCATCCGGCGGCCGGCGTCCTCCAGGCGGTCCGCGATGGAGCCGTTGATGACCTCGTCACCGACCTGCACCCGGATGCCTCCGAGGACCTCGGGGTCCACGTCGAGGTTGAGGTGCATCGGACGGCCGTAGACCTTCGCGAGGGCCGCGCCGAGGCGCTGCTTCTGCGTGTCGCTCAGCGGCACCGCCGAGGTGACGACGGCGACCATCCGGTCCCGCCGGTCGGCGGCGAGCTTGGACAGGGACTCGAGTCCCGACTCCAGGCTACGTCCCCGCGGCGCGGTGACAAGGCGCGTCACCAGTCGCTCGGTGGTCTGCTCCGCCCGGCCGCCGAGCAGGCCGCGCAGCAGCTCGCCCTTGGCCGCGGTGGTGGCCGAACGGTTGGTCAGCGCGGCGCGCAGCTCGGTGTTCGAGGCGACGATCCGGCCGAACCGGAACAGCTCGTCCTCGACGTTGTCGAGCCGGCCCCGCTTCTGGGCGGCGGTGAGGTCGGCGGTGTTCGCCAGCTCCTCCAGGGCGTCCACCAGGTCGCGCGACTGCGACCAGCGGGAGCGCACCATGCCGGCCACCACGTCGGCGGTCGTGCCGCTGACCTGGGTGCCGAGGAGGCGCTGGGCGAGTTCGGCCTTGGCCTCGCCGGCCTGCGCCGGGTCGGTCAGGACCCGACGCAGCGACACCTCGCGGTGGAGCAGCGCGGTGACGGCGGCCAGCTCGTCGGCGAGCGAGCCGGCGTCCACGGACGTGGAGTCCGTCAGCGCGTCGAGACGCTCGCGTGCGGCAGCCAGGGCCTCGCGGCTCGCTCCGTTCATCGGGTCGCCTCTGCCTTCGTCGCCTTGTCGTCCAGCTCGTCCAGGAAGCGGTCGATCACGCGGCTCTGGCGGGCGTGGTCCTCGAGGGACTCGCCGACGAGCTTGCCGGCCAGCTCGGTGGCCAGCGTGCCGACGTCCTGGCGCAGCGCGGACGCGGCGGCCTTGCGGTCGGCCTGGATCTGGGCGTGACCGGCGGCGATGATCTCCTCACGCTGCCGCTGGCCTTCCGCGCGCATCTCGGCGATGAGCGTGGCGCCCTGCTCCTGCGCCTCCTGACGCAGGCGCGCGGCCTCGTGCCGGGCCTCGGCGAGCTGTGCCTTGTACTGCTCAAGGACGCTCTGGGCCTCGGTCTGCGCGGCCTCGGCCTTCTCGATACCGCCCTCGATGGCCTCGCGACGCTCTTCCAGAACCTTGTTGATGTTCGGGAGCAGCTTCTTGGCGAGGAAGCCGAAGACGATGACGAAAGCGATGAGGCCGATGACAACTTCCGGCCACGGCGGAATGAGGGGATTCTCCTTCTCACCCTCAGCCGCCAGGAAAACCAGGGCGGAGTTCACATCAGTGCCTTTCGTCGAAAGGGTCGGTCGTCAGTGCTCGTCTTAGTAGACGAACGGCATGACGAGACCGATGAGGGCGAGCGCCTCACAGAACGCGAAGCCCAGGATCTGGTTGGCGCGGATCAGACCGGCCGCCTCGGGCTGGCGGGCGAGGGCCTGGGTGCCGTTACCGAAGATGATGCCGACGCCGACGCCGGGGCCAATGGCGGCCAGGCCGTAACCGACGGAGCTGAGCGAACCTTCGACGGCAGCAAGGGTCTGGGACATGCCAGTTCTTCCTTCTCTTTACGGACCGGTGGGGGTTGGCCACCGGACGGCTGGGGGTGTGATGCGGGACGGCTCAGTGGTGCTCGGCGAGCGCGCCCTGGATGTAGGTGCAGGTCAGCAGCACGAACACGTACGCCTGCACGGCCTGGATGAAGAGCTCGAAGGCCGTCATGATGATCGTCATCACGAACGAGACGCCCGCGTAGGCGATGCCGATGCCGTTCAGCAGGTACCAGCTGGCGATCGTGAAGAGGAGCAGCAGCGTGTGGCCCGCGAACATGTTCGCGAAGAGCCGGACGGCGTGAGTGAAGGGGCGGACCAGCAGGTTCGAGAAGAACTCGATGGTCATCGACAGCGGCAGCACGGCGCCGAGGGACTTGTCGTAACCCGTGACGTTCTTGAAGAAGCCGACGAAGCCGTGGCGCTTGAAGGTGAGCGAGACCCACAGGACGTAGACGATCAGGGCCAGGACCATCGGGTAGGCGATGATCGAGGTGACCGGGAACTGGGCGACCGGGATGATCGACCAGAGGTTCATCATCCAGACGAAGAAGAAGAGCGTCACGACGAGCGGGACGTACTTCTCGCCTTCCTTCTTGCCGATGGTCTCGTAGACGACGCCGCGGCGGATGAAGTCGTAGCCGGCCTCGGCGACCATCTGGAGCTTGCCGGGGACGACCTTCGGCTTGTTGAAGGCGGCCCAGAAGAAGCCCACGATGATGACCGAGCCGAGCAGCGCGAGCAGCATCGGCTTGTTGAAGTACATGCCGTTGCCGTCTGCGTTGCCCCAGAGCGGCTCGAAGAGGAACGAGTGCAGGCCGGGAGCCGGGAAACCACAACCGTCGAAGATGTGGCAGTCGGTCTCGAAGGCGAGCACCTGCGTCGGGTCAGCACTCACCGCGGGCTCCTTCATCGTGGCGCATGGGTACGACAACCTCGTTGTGTCGGCGCGGCGCGTGACCGCTGTTCGGCACGGGACTGGTGTTACGGATGTGGGGGCGGCTGTGGGGCATCTCGCCTCGCGAATGAGCAGGCGTCAGCTGGGATGCCCGCGCCCGCGATGCCGCAGTTGGCACCGGACGATAGCAGGACTTCACATGCCTCTTTATCCCGGCCCTACCCGTCACGACGAGCGGCCCGTCTTTTCGGACTTTTCGCTCGACGACTCGGGCTCGACGTAAAGAATCTTGGCCTTCATGTGCGCCCGCGTCTGCGCGGCGATCCACGTGAGCGTGACGACGACCAAAGTGATCGCGAAGGACCGGGGGTTGAACAGCGTCGTGTTCTTGAACGCGGCCAGGAAGACGAACAGCAGCAGGATCTGTGCCGCGTAGAGCATCAGGCCCATCGCCTGGAAAAGGTGCGGAAGCGATTTGGCGGTGCGCTGCAGGACGTAGAGCCCGATTCCCATGAAGAGCATCGCCACCACGGTCGCGACGACGGCGCCGACCGCTCCCTTGCCGCCGGCGGCCACGGCGCTGACGACGGCGGCTACTGCGCCGACGGCAGCCGTGGGCACGGCAGCCTGAAGCAAGGTCCGGACGTCATTGGACGGCATGGCGGCAACTCCGCTTTCACACACAGGGGGCAGGTGTCGTCATGGACGAGCGTAATCCCGGGCTGAAGGGTGTCCTCACACTCAAGAGACCGTCGCACTACGGTCCTTAAGCCTTACCCGGGGGTTCTCGTGAACCGTATCACAAACTATTTGATGAGGTCTTTACCTGAGGGTGTGCTTGCTGTCACACATGAGAGTGACGGTGCGCGTGTGAGCAATTACTGCGCCCACTTGTCTGGTAATGGGGCAGTTCGTTCCCCCACGAGTTGGCAATGCTCTAGTCAGATTCTTACCTTGTGCCTCTTACCTCGTGCGCGAACGGGGGCCCACGGCGGTGGCCCCGTTGACGCCCGAGACACCGACGGCCACCGGCACGCGCTCTTCGTCCTCGTCCACCGCGGGCTCCGTCTCGGCCCCGGCCCCGGCCTCGACGGCGGCGGCCTTGCGGCGGCGGTAGCGGGGCGGCACGAAGCGCTCGGCCCAGCGCGGGGCGCGCGGCGTGAAGCGCGGCAGCAGGAGCAGCACCAGCCCGACCGCGCTCAGCGCGACCACGCCCAGCACGATCCACATCGACGCCGAGTTGACGGAGTAGGCGAGCGCGCCGAAGGCGATCAGCGCCGACCAGAAGTACATGATCAGCACCGCGCGGCTGTGCGAGTGCCCCACCTCGAGGAGCCGGTGGTGCAGGTGCCCCCGGTCGGCGGCGAACGGCGACTGGCCGCGCCAGGTGCGGCGCACGATCGCGAGGATCAGGTCGGCGGCCGGGATGGCGATGATGGTCAGCGGCATCAGCAGCGGGATGTAGACGGGCACCATCTGGTGCACGGTGTTGCGCTCGGAACCGGAGAACAGCTTCATCACGTCCGGGTCGACCTGCCCGGTGACCGAGATCGCGCCGGCCGCGAGGACGAGTCCGATCAGCATCGAGCCGGAGTCGCCCATGAAGATCCGGGCGGGGTGCATGTTGTGCGGCAGGAAGCCGAGGCACATGCCCATGAGGATCACCGCGAACAGCGTGGCGGGCGCCGCGGCCTCGATGCCGTACGAGTACCAGATCCGGTAGGCGTACATGAAGAACGCCGCCGCCGCGATGCACACCATGCCCGCCGCGAGGCCGTCGAGTCCGTCCACGAAGTTGACCGCGTTGATGGTGATGACGACCAGCGCCACCGTCAGCAGCGTGCCCTGCCACTGGGTGAGCGCCACCGTGCCGACGCCCGGCAGCGGGATCCACAGGATGGTCAGACCCTGGACCACCATCACGCCGGCGGCGATCATCTGCCCGCCCAGCTTGATCAGGGCGTCGATCTCGAACTTGTCGTCCAGGACGCCGATCAGCCAGATCAGGGCGGCGCCGGAGAGCAGGGCGCGCGGCTCGTTGGACTTCTCGAAGACCTCACTGAGGTTGGTGAGGTGGTCGGCGACCAGCAGACCGGCGCACAGCCCGAAGAACATGGCGATACCGCCGAGGCGCGGAGTGGGCTCCCGGTGCACGTCACGTGCCCGGATCTCCGGCATCGCCCCCGCCACGATCGCGAACTTCCGTACCGGCCCTGTCAGCAGGTACGTCACCGCGGCCGTGATGCAGAGCGTCAGCAGGTATTCACGCACGGGCTTCCCCACAGGTCTCGCTGGCCATTCCCAGCCTCACACCCTAGCGATGCGCGCATATGGTTGAGGACTTCCGGGTAGCGACGATGGTTGCACGTGTGGCTGTGCACGTGCGTTCGCCTACCCCGCCTCAGTCCGGATACGGCGGGAACTGCGCGACCAGATCCCGTACGTCGTCCCGCGCCTTCGCCGGGTCCGTGCCGCCCCTGAGCACCTCGGCGAGCAGGGTGGCCACCGCCCGCATCTCCCGCTCCCCCATGCCCTGTGTGGTGACGGCCGCGGTGCCCAGGCGCAGGCCGCGGGCGTCCGCGTGCGGCAGGGCGCAGCAGTCCAGGACGATCCCGGCCGCCGCGAGCCGGCCCCGCGCGGTCCTGCCGTCGACGCCGAGCGGGGACGGGTCGACGGTGAGCAGGTGGGTGTCGGTGCCCCCGGTCGTGACGGTCAGGCCCTCGGCGGCCAGGTGGGCGGCGAGGGTGCGGGCGTTGGCGATCACCTGATGGGTGTACCCGGCGAAGGCCGGGGTGGCCGCCTCGCCGAAGGCGACCGCCTTGGCGGCGATGGTGTGCATCTGCGCGCCGCCCTGCGTGAACGGGAAGACGGCCCGGTCGACCCGCTCCGCCAGTTCGCTGCCGCACAGGACCATGCCGCCGCGCGGCCCCCGCAGCACCTTGTGCGTGGTGGCGCACACCACGTCGGCGTACGGCACCGGACTGGGCGCCGCTCCCCCCGCGACCAGCCCGATCGGGTGCGCGGCGTCCGCGACGAGGTAGGCGCCCACCTCGTCGGCGATGTCGCGGAAGGCGGCGTAGTCGGGGTTGCGGGGGTAGGCGATGGACCCGCACACGATCGCCTTGGGCCGGTGCGTACGGGCCAGGGTGCGTACCTGGTCGTAGTCGATCAGCCCGGTCTCCGCGTCCACGCCGTAGCCGACGAAGTCGAACCAGCGGCCGGAGAAGTTCGCCGGTGAGCCGTGGGTGAGGTGGCCGCCGTAGGGCAGGCCGAGGGCGAGGACGGTGTCCCCGGGGCGCAGCAGGGCGGCGTAGGCGGCCAGCACGGCGGAGGAGCCCGAGTGGGACTGCACGTTGGCGTGCTCGGCGCCGAAGAGGCCCTGGGCACGCTCCACGGCGAGCCGCTCGGCGACGTCGACGATCTCGCAGCCGCCGTGGTGCCGGGCGCCCGGGTAGCCCTCGGCGTACTTGTTGGCCAGCGGGGAGCCGAGGGCGGCCAGCACGGCGGGGGACGTGAAGTTCTCGGCGGCGATCAGCTGGAGGGTCGTCGACTGGCGGCGGCCCTCGGCGAGCAGGATCTCGGCCAGCTCGGGGTCCTGGCGCAGCAGGACGCCGAGCGTGCTGTCATCGGCCTCGAGGATGTCGTGGGTGACCGACATGGTGCGCTCCGGGCGTGCGTCGACGGTGACGTACGACCAATGTAGGCCCGGCGCGCGAAAGCCGCCCGGCATCCCCGCACGACGGTGCCCCCTACGCCCGCGCGCGAACCCCCGTCAACGCCGTCACCACCGGGTCCAGCGCCTGGTGTATCTCGTCCCCGACCGACCGGAAGAAGGTCAGCGGCGCCCCGTACGGGACCCATCCCTGACGCGCCCCTCACACTGCTCGGCCCTGGCGGGCCTCCCAGGCATCGGGACGCTGCGGCGGACTCCGCCCGCCGGCTCCACCCGGGCCCCACGCCCTGCCCCGACCGGCCTCACGCCCGCGCGCGAACCCCCGTCAACGCCGTCACCACCGGGTCCAGCGCCTGGTGTATCTCGTCCCCGACCGACCGGAAGAAGGTCAGCGGCGCCCCGTACGGGTCGTACACCTCGTCCGCCTCCGCCGTGGGGGCCAGCAGCCACCCGCGCAGCGCCGCCGCCGCGCGGACCAGGGCGCGTGCGCGGACGACCACGCCGTCGTCCAGGGGCGGCAGCGTCGCGGGGTCGATGGCGTTCACCAGGCGGGTGAACTCCTTGAGGGTGAAGGTGCGCAGTCCGGCCGAGTGGCCCATGGAGATGACCTGCGCCCGGTGGTCCCGGGTCGCGGTGAGGACCAGGTCGGCGCGGATCACGTGCTCGTCGAGCAGCTCGCGTCCGGTGAAGCCGGCCGCGTCCGCGCCGAAGTCGGCGAGGACCGTCTCCGCGTTCGCCTCCATGGGCGCGCCCTCGTGGCCCCAGGTGCCCGCGCTCTCCACGACGAGGCCGCCGCCCAGCACACCGAGCCGCTCCGTCACGAAATGCCGGGTCAGCCGCTCGGTGATGGGCGAGCGGCACACGTTTCCGGTGCTGACGTGGAGGATGCGGAAGCTGTCGCGCGGAAGACCGACGAACGTGGTCGTGATCTCCGCGGCGCGTTCCCCGTTGCCTATGCCACGCCCCGTCTCAGGGGCCGTCAATTCGCCACCTCGAGGTCGGGTACCACCTTGCGCAGCTCCTCGGCCGACAGCGCGCCCGCGCGCAGCAGCACGGGCACCTCGCGGGTGACGTCGACGATGGACGACGGGACGATGCCGGGGGTGGGGCCGCCGTCGAGGTAGACGGAGACGGAGTCGCCGAGCATCCGCTGGGCGGCGTCGCAGTCCTCGGGCGCCGGGTGACCGGTGAGGTTGGCGGAGGAGACGGCCATGGGGCCGACCTCGGTGAGCAGCTCGATGGCGACCGGGTGCAGCGGCATCCGGACGGCGACCGTGCCGCGGGTCTCGCCGAGGTCCCACTGGAGGGACGGCTGGTGCTTGGCGACCAGCGTCAGCGCGCCCGGCCAGAAGGCGTCGACCAGCTCCCAGGCCATCTCGGAGAAGTCGGTGACCAGGCCGTGCAGGGTGTTGGGCGAGCCGATGAGGACGGGCGAGGGCATGTTGCGGCCCCGGCCCTTGGCCTCCAGCAGGTCGCCGACGGCCTCCGCGGTGAAGGCGTCGGCGCCGATGCCGTACACGGTGTCCGTCGGCAGCACCACGAGCTCGCCACGGCGGACGGCGGACGCGGCCTCGCGCAGACCGGTCACACGGTCGGTCGCGTCGTTGGTGTCGTATCGCCGTGCCATCTAGCGGGCCTCCTCGTACACGTACTGCGGGGTTGAAGTCGGGGCGGGGGTCACGGCAGCGCCTTGCGGGCGGTCGCGAACCGGGGGCGGTTGTTGAGGTCGGGGTGGTCGGCCGCGTCGGCCCAGCCCCGCTCCTCGGTGAAGATCCACGGCACCTGGCCGCCCTGGGTGTCGGCGTGCTCGACGACGACGACCCCGCCGGGGCGCAGCAGGCGGTGGGCGGTGCGTTCCAGGCCCCGGATCAGGTCGAGGCCGTCCTCGCCGGAGAACAGGGCCAGCTCGGGATCGTGGTCGCGGGCCTCGGGGGCGACGTACTCCCACTCGGTGAGCGGGATGTACGGCGGGTTGGAGACGACCAGGTCGACCTGGCCGTCGAGGTCCGGGAAGGCCGTCAGGGCGTCGCCCTGGCGCAGTTCCACCCTGGACCCCTCCATGTTCTTCCGGGTCCACTTGAGGGCATCCTCGGACAGCTCCACGGCGTACACGCGCGAGCGCGGCACCTCCTGCGCGAGGGCGAGCGCGATGGCGCCCGAGCCGGTGCACAGGTCGACGATGCAGGGCTCGACGACGTCCATGGCGCGTACGGCGTCTATGGCCCAGCCGACGACGGACTCCGTCTCGGGGCGGGGCACGAAGACGCCGGGGCCGACCTGGAGCTCCAGGTAGCGGAAGTAGGCGCGGCCGGTGATGTGCTGGAGCGGTTCGCGCGCCTCGCGGCGGGCGACGACCTCCCAGTACCGGGCGTCGAAGTCCGCGTCCGGCACGGTGTGCAGCTCGCCCCGCTTGACGCCGTGCAGGTACGCGGCGAGCTCCTCCGCGTCGGTGCGCGGCGAGGGCACGCCGGCGTCGGCCAGCCGCTGGGTGGCCTGGGCCACCTCCATGAGCAGCAGGTTCACGCTGGTCCTCCGGGGCTGAGCTGTTGTCCGGTGCGGGTGGTGCGGCGGTGCGGGTGCGGGCGGCTCGTCCGGGTCTACGCGGCGGCCAGCTTGGCGGCCGAGTCCGCGTCGACGCAGGCCTGGATCACCGAGTCGAGGTCGCCGTCCAGGACCTGGTCCAGGTTGTACGCCTTGAAGCCGACGCGGTGGTCGGAGATGCGGTTCTCCGGGAAGTTGTACGTACGGATCTTCTCGGAGCGGTCGACGGTGCGGACCTGGCTGCGCCGGGCGTCCGCGGCCTCCTTCTCCGCCTCCTCCTGCGCCGCCGCGAGCAGCCTGGAGCGCAGGATACGCATCGCCTGCTCCTTGTTCTGCAGCTGGCTCTTCTCGTTCTGGCAGGAGGCGACGACTCCGGTCGGGATGTGCGTGATGCGCACGGCGGAGTCGGTGGTGTTGACGGACTGGCCGCCGGGGCCGGAGGACCGGTAGACGTCGATGCGCAGGTCGTTGGGGTTGATCTCGACGTCGATCTCCTCGGCCTCGGGGGTCACGAGGACACCGGCCGCGGAGGTGTGGATGCGGCCCTGCGACTCGGTGGCCGGCACCCGCTGCACGCGGTGCACGCCGCCCTCGTACTTCAGCCGCGCCCAGACGCCCTGGCCGGGCTCGGTGGCGCCCTGGCCGCCCTTGGTCTTCACGGCGACCTGGACGTCCTTGTAGCCGCCCAGCTCGGACTCGGTGGAGTCGATGATCTCGGTCTTCCAGCCGACGCGCTCGGCGTAGCGCAGGTACATGCGCAGCAGGTCGCCGGCGAACAGGGCGGACTCGTCGCCGCCCGCGCCCGCCTTGATCTCGAGGATGACGTCCTTGTCGTCGCTGGGGTCGCGCGGGACGAGCAGGAGGCGGAGCTTCTCGGTGAGCTCCTCGCGCTGCTTGTCCAGCTCCTTGACCTCGGCGGCGAAATCGGGGTCGTCGGCGGCCAGCTCGCGCGCGGTCTCGATGTCGTCGCCGGTCTGCTTCCAGGAGCGGAACGTGGCGACGATCGGGGTGAGCTCGGCGTAGCGCTTGTTCAGCTTGCGCGCGTTGGCCTGGTCGGAGTGGACCGACGGGTCGGCGAGCTTCTTCTCCAGGTCGGCGTGCTCGGCGACGAGTTCCTCGACGGCCTCGAACATCTTGGGCTCCTGCTTACTGCTTGGAAGGGGAAGGCGGGCGACCAAAAACGCCGGTCCCGGCGCTCCCCCGGCTGGGGGCGCGGCCGTGGACCGGCGATCGGTGGCTCGCTACTTCTTGGAGCCGGCGGCAGCCTTGCCGAAGCGGGCCTCGAAGCGGGCCACGCGGCCACCGGTGTCGAGGATCTTCTGCTTGCCCGTGTAGAACGGGTGGCACTCGGAGCAGACCTCGGCGCGGATGGTGCCGCTGTCGATGGTGCTGCGGGTGGTGAACGACGCGCCACAGGTGCAGCTGACCTGCGTCTCGACGTACTCGGGGTGGATGTCGCGCTTCAAGGTGTCTCCTAGGTTCGGGAGGGCGCCGGGTCGCTTCCGCGGGATGCGGGCGCGTGAACCGGGGCCGACGTACCAGTCTGCCAGGACTGGGGTCTTCTCCCAAAACCGGGGGCCGCCGTCATCTATTCCGCCGCGTTCACGACACCCTTGGCCTCACCGGTGGCCGTGCCCTCCGTGGCGCTCTTCGGGATCGGCTTGTCGTTCTTCAGGGCCGTCCACACCTGCTGGGCCTTGGCCTTCTCCAGCAGGACACGGTTCGGGTCCGCGGGGTCGTAGACGACCGGCATGGTGACCATGTGCATGTTGTCGGGGGTGATGCCCTTCAGACCGGTCGCGAAGGACATCAGGGAGTTCACCGAGCCCAGGTCGGAGTCGGTGGTCACGGCCTTGGTGGCGGTGTCGGCGATGTCGTACAGCTTCTTGGGGTTGCCGAGCAGGCCGATGTCCTTGACCTGGTCGACCAGCGCCTTGAGGAAGGCCTGCTGGAGCTGGATGCGGCCGAGGTCGGAGCCGTCGCCGACGCCGTGCCGGGTGCGGACCAGGCCGAGGGCCTGTTCGCCGTCGAGCGTGTGGGTGCCGGCGGGCAGGTCGAGGTGGCTGTCGGGGTCCTTGATGGCCTCGGTGGTGGTGACGTCGACGCCGCCCAGGTCGTCGATGAGCTGCTGGAAGCCCTTGAAGTCGACCTCCAGGTAGTGGTCCATGCGCAGCCCGCTGATCGACTCGACGGTCTTCACGGCGCAGGCGGCGCCGCCCGTGGAGTAGGCGGAGTTGAACATCACGTCGTTCGCCGCGGGGTGCTCGTCGCCGTCGGAGTCGGTGCACTCGGGGCGGTCGATGAGGGTGTCGCGCGGGATGGAGACCACGCTGGCCTTCTTGTGGCCCTTGTAGACGTGGACGATCATCGCGGTGTCGGAGCGGGCGGTGCCGTCGTCGGTGCCGCCGCCGAGCTTCCTGTTCCCGTCGGCGCGGCTGTCCGAGCCGAGCACGAGGATGTTCTGCGATCCGTTGTCGGCCTTCGCCGGCCGGTCGGTGCCGAGCATCTGGTCGATGTCGACGCTCTGGAGGTTGCCGTTGAGCTTGAAGAGCACGACTCCGGCGCCGGTACCGCCGAGGACCACGATGCCCGCCGCGCTCCAGGCCGCGATGAGCAGGGCCTTGCGCCGCTTGCCCGGGGGCTTGCGGCGGCGGCCCTTGCCCCGGCGGCCGGGTCCGGTGGTGCGGGACTGCCCGGGGCCGGGTATCGCGGGATCCGGCGTGCTCTCGGCGGACATGGGCTCCTCGGTGCTCGTACGGTCGGTTACCCCCTGCGCTCAGGGTCGGGTCGGTCGGCTCCGGCGGGCTTGTGCCGGTACCTCACCATCGTCCCTCCGTGTCTGAGACGGCGGAACTCGGGACAGGGTTGCACAACGGTCTGTGGCGACCGGGTGGGCAATCGGTCACGGAACGTACTCATCGCCCGCCGGGCCGCGGCGCTGACCTGCGTGTCCGCGGCCACCCGGGCGAGTGTTCACGGACCGTCGCGGGGCGGCGGCCTGTGGCGAAGGTCGCAACACGAAAGGGCCGCCCCCCGTGCGGGAGGCGGCCCTTTCGATGGCTTTCGAAGGCTTTCAATGGCCTTCGATGGAGAGCCCGGCGGCGACTCAGTCGCCGTTGCCCGGGGTCGGCGTCGTCTTCTGGATCTGCATCAGGAACTCGGCGTTCGACTTGGTCTGCTTCATCTTGTCGAGGAGCAGCTCGATCGCCTGCTGCTGGTCGAGGGCGTGCAGCACGCGACGCAGCTTCCAGGTGATGGCGAGTTCGTCGCTGCCGAGCAGGATCTCTTCCTTGCGGGTGCCGGACGCGTCGACGTCCACCGCCGGGAAGATGCGCTTGTCGGCGAGCTTCCGGTCGAGCTTGAGCTCAGCGTTGCCGGTGCCCTTGAACTCCTCGAAGATGACCTCGTCCATGCGGGACCCGGTGTCCACCAGGGCGGTGGCGAGGATGGTCAGCGAGCCGCCGTCCTCGATGTTGCGGGCCGCACCGAAGAAGCGCTTCGGCGGGTACAGGGCGGTCGAGTCGACACCACCGGACAGGATGCGGCCGGAGGCCGGGGCGGCGAGGTTGTACGCGCGGCCCAGGCGGGTGATCGAGTCGAGCAGGACGACGACGTCGTGACCCAGCTCCACCAGGCGCTTGGCACGCTCGATGGCGAGCTCGGCGACCGTGGTGTGGTCCTCGGCCGGGCGGTCGAAGGTCGAGGAGATGACCTCGCCCTTCACCGACCGCTGCATGTCGGTGACCTCTTCCGGACGCTCGTCGACGAGGACGACCATCAGGTGGCACTCGGGGTTGTTGTGGGTGATCGCGTTGGCGATCGCCTGCATGATCATGGTCTTGCCGGTCTTCGGCGGGGCCACGATCAGACCGCGCTGGCCCTTACCGATCGGCGCGACGAGGTCGATGATGCGGGTGGTGAGGACGCCCGGGTCCGTCTCCAGGCGGAGGCGGTCCTGCGGGTACAGCGGCGTCAGCTTGTTGAACTCCGGGCGGCCGCGGCCGTGTTCGGGCGCCATGCCGTTGACGGAGTCGAGCCGGACCAGCGCGTTGAACTTCTCGCGGCGCTCGCCCTCCTTGGGCTGGCGCACGGCACCCGTGATGTGGTCGCCCTTGCGCAGGCCGTTCTTGCGAACCTGGGCGAGGGAGACGTACACGTCGTTCGGGCCCGGCAGGTAGCCGGAGGTGCGGATGAACGCGTAGTTGTCGAGGATGTCGAGGATGCCGGCGACCGGGATGAGGACGTCGTCCTCGTTGATCTGCGGCTCCTGCTGGATGTCGTCGCGCCCGCGACGGCCCCGGCGGTCGCGGTAGCGGCCGCGGCGGCCGCGGCGGCCACCGCCGTCGTCGTCGTAGCCGTCGTCCTGCTGGCGGTCCTGACGGCCGCCGCCCTGCTGGCGGTCCTGGCGGCCACCGCCCTGGTTCTGGTCGTCGCCCTTGCCCCGGCGGTCGCGGTCGCGGCCGCCGTCGCGGTCACGGTCCCGGCCGCGGTCCCGGCGGTCGCGACGGCGGCCCTCGCCGCCCTCGCCGTCGGAGCGGGAGTCGCCCTGGCCCTGCTGCTGGCCCTGGCCCTGCTGCTGGGCCGACGACTCGGCCTTCGGCTCGCTGCGGGTCTCCACGGCCACGGTCTCGGTGGCCGCGGACGGGCTGCCCGCGTCGGCGGTGGCGCGGCGGCGACGGCGCTCGGCGGGAGCCTCGTCACCGGCGGCACCGGCCGTCTCTCCCGAGGGCGAGACCTTGGGGGACGGCTGACCGGGGATCTCGATCTGCTGCTGGGCGGCGGCCTTGTCGGCGGCCGTCTTGTCCGCCTTCTTCCCGGCCTTCTCCGCCTTGCCGGACTTCTCGGCCTTCTCCGCCTTCTCGGCGGGGGCCTCGTCGCCCGTACGGGTACGGGAGGTGGTGCGGCGCTTGGGCTTGGTCTCGCCGGCGGTGTCCGCGGCGGCGGGCGCGGCCTTGGCGGGGGCTCCCCCGGCGGCCTGCGCCTCCTTGATGACCTCGATCAGCTGGCTCTTGCGCATCCGCGCGGTGCCCCTGATGCCGAGGCCGGATGCGACCTGCTGCAGCTCGGCCAGCACCATGCCCTCGAGGCCGGTACCGCGGCGCCGCCGGGAGCCGGCACCGGTGGCAGGCGCGGAGGCGTCCGTGGCGGGCGCGGCAGCGGTCTCCTCGACACGTGCGCCCATCAGATCGGTGGTGTCGCTCACGAAGGGTCCTTCCCTGGAGCGGACGTCGGCCTGTCTGGCTCGGCGACCGGTTGTGCTGTCCGGCTTCGGTCCTTGCTGTGTGAACCGTGCCGGGGCGGTGGTCCGCCTGAACGGCGGAAGAGATATCTGGTGATGGCGCGCCCCCTGGCCGTGGCACCCGGTGTCTGTGTCACGCGGCGTGGTCGCACCTGTTCCGAAACGTGCCCGGCGGGCCGCTCAGTGTCCGCGTCGGCCGTACTGACCACGTACGACGTCCACTGCACAATGCGGCTTGGGGGGCTCCCGGAAGAATGTCTGTCCCGGACGGGGACACGAGGCACCTCGCCATGGTGGGGTCGGGTGCAGACTTGAGATTAACACTACCGGATCCAACAAACATTCCCCCTCTCGAAATCCGGCAACCCACGCGTCAGATGTCGCTGGAGGTCGCCAGGGGCAGGACGCTCGCGCCCTGCTGGTCCAGGTCGAGCCGGTTGGCCGCCCAGTCCGTGCCGGCCAGCGCCTCGACCTTGTCGGCCGTGTCGGCGTCGGCCAGTGCCATCACCGTGGGCCCCGCGCCGGAGATCACCGCGGGGATGCCGTCGGCGCGCAGCCGCTCCACCAGCGCCGCGCTCTCCGGCATGGCCGGCGCGCGGTACTCCTGGTGCAGACGGTCCTCGGTGGCCGGCAGCAGCAGCTCGGGGCGCCTGGTGAGGGCCTCGACGAGCAGCGCGGCGCGGCCGGCGTTGGCGGCGGCGTCGACGTGCGGGACGGTGCGTGGGAGAAGACCGCGGGCGGTCTGGGTCAGTACCGGCTTTCCGGGCACGAAAACCACCGGAACGATGGAATCGGCGGGCTGCATCCTGATCGCCCTGGCGGCGCCGGACTCCATCCAGGACAGGGTGAAGCCGCCCAGCAGGCAGGCCGCGACGTTGTCGGGGTGGCCCTCGATCTCGGTGGCGAGGTCGAGCAGCGCGGCGTCGTCGAGGCGGGCCTCGCCGCCTATGGTCACCGCGCGCGCGGCGACGATGCCCGCGCAGATGGCGGCGGAGGAGGAGCCGAGGCCGCGGCCGTGCGGGATGCGGTTGGCGCAGACGATCTCCAGGCCACGCGGCTGTCCGCCGAGGAGGTCGAAGGCGGTGCGGAGGGAGCGTACGAGCAGGTGCTTCTCGTCGCGGGGCAGCGTCTCGCTGCCCTCCCCGGCGATGTCGATGTGCAGCCCGGAATCGGCCACCCGGACGACCACGTCGTCGTACAAGCCCAGCGCGAGGCCGAGGGCGTCGAAGCCCGGGCCGAGGTTGGCGCTGGTGGCGGGGACGCGCACCCTGACGGCGGCGGCGCGGAACGCTGGACCGGCCATCTCTCGATGACTCTCCTTGAGCTGCGTGACTGTCGAATGACATTCGATGACGTACGGGACGACGCTGGGGCTCGCCGCTTCCTGCCGAACGGCCGGCCGCTTCCCGACCGCCTCCCGACCGCGGAGACAGCGCGGCGCCGCGGCATATGCGGCAGGCGGGTTCGGTACAGCCTATCGAAGGAAGGTTCTGTGGCGACATAGGGCGCACGGGAGGCGCACGATGCGTGTCGTAAGCCCCCTGTGCACCCCCCGTAAAGGACTTTCCCGGCCGAGCGTCGCTTACGCCCTCTTACGCCGGTGAGATGGGCGCGGCCTCGGGCCCGGCGGTCGTACCGGGCCCGAGGAGGGCGCTCAGATCAGGCCGAGCCGCTCGGCGGCCGTCGCCGCGTCGACCGGGACGGTGACGGGCTGCGGAGCCCCGGCGACGGCCCAGTCGGGGTCCTTGAGGCCGTTGCCGGTGACGGTGCAGACGATCCGCTGCCCCGGGTCGACCTTGCCGAGCTCGGCGGCCTTCAGCAGACCGGCGACCGACGCGGCGGAGGCGGGCTCGACGAAGACGCCCTCCTGGGAGGCCAACAGCCGGTAGGCGCGCAGGATCTCACGGTCCGTCACCTCGTCGATGGCGCCGCCCGACTCGTCCCGCGCGGCGAGCGCGAGGTCCCAGGAGGCGGGATTGCCGATGCGGATGGCGGTGGCGATGGTCGACGGGTCCTTGACGACCTCGCCGCGCACGATCGGGGCACTGCCGGAGGCCTGGAACCCCCACATGCGCGGCGTCCTGGTGCTCACCGAATCGGCGGCGTACTCCTTGTACCCCTTCCAGTACGCGGTGATGTTGCCCGCGTTGCCGACCGGCAGGACGTGGATGTCGGGGGCGTCACCGAGCATGTCCACGATCTCGAAGGCGGCCGTCTTCTGCCCCTCGATACGCACCGGGTTGACCGAATTGACCAGCGCCACCGGATAGTTGTCGCTGAGCGCGCGGGCGAGGGTGAGGCAGTCGTCGAAGTTGCCGTCGACCTGGAGGATCTTCGCGCCGTGCACGAGGGCCTGGCCCATCTTGCCGAGCGCGATCTTGCCCTGCGGCACGAGCACGGCGGAGACCATGCCCGCGCGCACGCCGTACGCGGCGGCGGAGGCGGACGTGTTCCCGGTGGACGCGCAGATGACGGCCTGCGCACCCTCCTCCTTGGCCTTGCTGATGGCCATGGTCATGCCGCGGTCCTTGAAGGACCCGGTCGGGTTCGCACCCTCCACCTTGAGGTGGACCTCGCAGCCCGTGCGCTCGGAGAGCACCTGCGCGGGCACGAGCGGCGTGCCGCCCTCGCGGAGCGTCACGACGGGCGTGCTGTCGGAGACGGGCAGCCGGTCCCGGTACTCCTCGATGATTCCGCGCCACTGGTGGGTCATTGCTGGTTACTCTCCTTCAACCCGCATGATGCTGGCGACACCCCGCACGGTGTCGAGCTTGCGCAGCGCCTCGACGGTACCGCCGAGGGCGGCGTCGGACGCACGGTGGGTGACGACGACGAGGGAGGCCTCGCCGTCCTTGCCGGACTGCCGCACGGTGTCGATGGAGACACCGTGCTCCGCGAACACGGTCGCGACCTGGGCGAGCACGCCCGGTTTGTCGGCGACGTCGAGGCTGATGTGGTAGCGCGTGACGACGTCGCCCATCGGTGAGACGGGCAGTGCGGCGTAGGCGGACTCGCCGGGCCCGGTGGCGCCGCCGATCCGGTTGCGGCAGACGGCCACCAGGTCGCCGAGGACGGCGGACGCGGTCGGCGAACCGCCGGCGCCGGGCCCGTAGAACATGAGCTGACCGGCGGCCTCGGACTCCACGAAGACGGCGTTGTAGGCCTCGCGCACGTTCGCCAGCGGATGGCTGAGCGGAATCATCGCGGGATGCACACGCGCGGTAACCGATCCCCCGTCCGCCGCCCGCTCGCAGATGGCGAGCAGCTTGATGGTGCAGCCCATCTCCTTGGCGGAGGCGAAGTCGGCGGCGGTGACCTCGGTCATGCCCTCGCGGTAGACGTCGTCGAGGCGCACGCGCGTGTGGAAGGCGATCCCGGCGAGGATGGCGGCCTTGGCGGCGGCGTCGAAGCCCTCGACGTCGGCGGTCGGGTCGGCTTCGGCGTACCCAAGGGCGGTGGCCTCGTCGAGCGCCTCCTGATACCCGGCACCCGTGGTGTCCATGGCGTCGAGGATGAAGTTGGTCGTCCCGTTGACGATGCCGAGCACCCGGTTGACCTTGTCGCCGGCCAGCGACTCGCGCAGCGGCCGGATCAGCGGGATGGCACCGGCGACGGCGGCCTCGTAGTAGAGGTCCTTGCCGTGCTCGTCGGCGGCGGCGTGCAGCGCGGCGCCGTCCTGGGCGATGAGCGCCTTGTTGGCGGACACCACGGAGGCGCCGTGCTCGATGGCGGTGGTGATGAGCGTCCGCGCGGGCTCGATCCCGCCGATCACCTCGACGACGACGTCGATGTCCCCGCGCTTGACGAGCGCGGTGGCGTCGGTGGTGACGAGGGCGGGATCGATCCCCTCGCGCACCTTGTCGGGCCGCCGTACGGCCACGCCCGCGAGCTCCACCGGGGCACCGATTCGGGCGGCGAGGTCGTCGGCGTGCGTCGTCATGATGCGCGCCACCTCTGAGCCGACCACTCCACAGCCCAGCAGCGCCACCTTCAGCGGACGCGTACGCATCATCCGACCTCGTTTCCTCTTACCGTCTACGGTTCGACCAGTCTCACGCACCGGACGGGATTTCCTGCCATTCGTCCGCATCATGAGACGTTTATTTCATTTTCGCAGGGCGGGCGGCGAAAGATCTTGCGCCGCCCGCCCCTGCACCATCGTCCATGGTGCGGCGTGGGTGTCCGGCCCCGGAACGCGGACCCTCACCCGACGTCGAGGCGCAGCAGATCCTCCTCGGTCTCCCGCCGCACGACGACCCGGGCCTCGCCCTCCCGCACTGCGACGACGGGCGGGCGCAGCGCGTGGTTGTAGTTGCTGGCCATGGAACGGCAGTACGCCCCGGTCGCGGGTACGGCGATGAGGTCCCCGGGCGCCAGGTCCCCCGGCAGGAAGGCGTCCTTGACCACGATGTCCCCGCTCTCGCAGTGCTTGCCCACCACCCGCGTGAGCATCGGCTCGGCATCGGAGGTGCGGGAGACGAGGGCGACGGTGTACTCGGCGTCGTACAGCGCGGTGCGGATGTTGTCCGACATGCCGCCGTCGACGGAGACGTAGGTGCGCAGCCCTTCGAGCGGCTTGACGGTGCCGACCTCGTAGAGCGTGAAGGCGGTCGGCCCGACGATGGCCCGCCCCGGCTCGACGGAGATACGAGGCGTACGCAGCTTCGCGCCCTCGCACTCCCGCGTCACGATCTCGGTCAGCGCCTTGGCGATCTCGTGCGGCTCGCGGGGATCGTCGTCACTGGTGTACGCGATCCCGAGCCCGCCCCCGAGGTCGATCTCGGGCAGTTCCACGCCGTGCTCGTCCCGGATGTCCTTGAGCAGCCCGACGACCCGGTGCGCGGCGACCTCGAACCCGGACATGTCGAAGATCTGCGACCCGATGTGCGAGTGAATCCCGATGACCTCGAGCCCGTCGAGCTGAAGCGCCCGCCGCACGGCTTCGGCGGCCTGCCCCCCGGCCAGCGGAATCCCGAACTTCTGATCCTCATGAGCCGTGGCGATGAACTCGTGCGTGTGCGCCTCGACCCCGACGGTGATCCGGATCTGCACCCGCTGCCGCTTCCCGAGCGACTGGGCGATGTGGGCGACCCGCACGATCTCCTGGAACGAGTCGAGCACGATCCGCCCGACCCCGGCGCGCACGGCCCGCTCGATCTCCTGGGGCGACTTGTTGTTGCCGTGGAAGGCGATGCGGTCGGCGGGCATCCCGGCGGAGAGCGCGGTGGCCAGCTCACCCCCCGAGCACACGTCGAGATTCAGCCCCTCCTCGTCCAGCCACCGCACGACGGCCCGCGACAGGAAGGCCTTGCCCGCGTAGAAGACGTCGGCATCCGTCCCGAAGGCGGTACGCCAGGCCCGCGCCCGGGCCCGGAAGTCGGCCTCGTCGAGAACGTAGGCGGGGGTGCCGTACTCCTCGGCGAGCTGCGTGACGCTGATCCCGCCGACGGTCACGACACCCTCCTCGTCCCGGTCCACGGTCTGCGCCCAGACCTTGGGGTCGAGGGCGTTGAGGTCGGCGGGCGGTGCGGAGTAGTGGCCCTCGGGCAGGACATCGGCGTGGCGGGGCCCGGCGGGGTGTGCGGAACGGCTCATGACGTCTTCTGTGCTCTCTTCAGAGGTGGTCGGGTGCGTCGATACCGAGCAGGGTCAGGCCGCCGGCCAGCACCGTCCCGGCGGCTTCGGCGAGGGCGAGCCGGGCACGGTGGGCGGCCGAGGGTTTCTCCCCGCCACGCGGCAGCACGGTGGTCAGGAAGGGAAGCGCGGCGTCGGCGACGGCGACGAGGTGCCGGGCGAGCCGGTCGGGCGCGCGGTGGTCCGCCGCGGCGGCGAGAACGCGGGGATGGTCGCCGAGGACGGCGAGGAGATCATGGCCGTGTACGGGCCCGGGCCGGCCCTCGAATCCGAGATCGGCGGCGTTGCGGGTGAGGGCGCGGGTGCGGGCGTGGGCGTACCGCACACGGAAGAGGGGGTTGCTCTCACGCTGGGCGAGGTGTTCGGCGCCGATCCGGGGCCGGTCGTGGGCGGCGGGGTACAGCAGGGCCCAGCGGGCGGCGTCGCGGCCGAGGCGCAGGGGGTCGGCGGGGGCGGGCACGGGACGGACGTTGACGGGGAGGTCGGCGGGCGCCGGTCCGACGGCGTCGGTGCGTACCCCGAGGACGGCCGTCCACTCGGGGTCGAAGCCCTCCGCCGTGGCGCGTACGAGGGCGCCCTGGGAGCGCAGGATGCGGGCGGCGGCTTCGGCGACGACGGTGGCGCGGAGGTCGTACGGACAGTGCAGCTGCACGATCCGCCCGTCGGGCCCGTCGGCGTACCCGTACCGTGCCCCGGCGCTGCGAATCTCCTCGACGAGCGCGGCCGGGGCGGCACCACCGAGGCTGATGTTGAGGAACCCGGGCCCGGTGAGGACGACATCGGCGACGCCGTCGACTCCCACCAAGTACGGCCGCAGCATTTCGGCGACCCGGTACGGGGGCTGCCCGGCCGGCCGGGCGAGCTGGAGGGCGATGTTGGTGGCGTAGTCCCCGCACCCCCCGGGCCCCGGCGGGGCGACCACGGCCCGCTCCGGAACGGTCACGTCCAGCTCCCCCGCGTCGACGGCGCGACGCACCGCGTGCAGCACGGTGCGGGAGAGCTCTGCGGGGGTCACGGGTCAAGCGTATGGGAGGAGGGGGGTGGGTAGGCGAACAGGTTTGGCGCCGGTCCCGACATGTGGACGATTCCGACTCTGATCGTGAAGCTCGGAACTCACCCGGCCGGCTCGGCCTGCGCCGACGACTCACTCTCCCCCGCCGCACCGAGCACGGCTCGCAGCGCCGCCGCGCCGCCCCCACTGACCTTGCGCTCGACCAACTGTCGCACGAGCGCGACGAGCTCGGCCGGCTCGAACGGCTTGGACAGAAAGGCGTCGGCCCCGGCATCGAACCCGGCGTCGATCTCGTGCTGCGTACAGGCACTGACGATGGCGATCGGAAGGTCCCGCGTACGCGGATCGGCACGCAGCCGGGCGGCGGTCCGCACCCCGTCCAACCGAGGCATGACCACGTCCAGTGTGACGGCGTCGGGCCGCACCTGATGAACGACTTCCAGACACTCGGCACCATCGCCCGCGGTCACGACCTCGAAGCCCTCCAGCTCGAGGTTGACCCTGATCAGCTGCCGGATGACCTTGTTGTCGTCCACAACAAGAACCCGGCCAGACGCCCTAGGCACAACTCGAGAGTAGGTCCGGACCGGCCACCGCGTCCGGGTTTTCCCCACTTCCACCCCGTGCGGGGGACAACGCCGTCGGGGCTGACGCCGGTACTGCCGGTCGTGGCCTTCGGCCGGGGCGGGCGAAGGGTGCGGGACGACCCGCGAAAACCCGTTCATGACCACGCCGGGGGAGCTGGTAGTGTTCTACCCGTCGCCGCGAGCAACACCGAACGCGATCGACACGCCCCCGTAGCTCAGGGGATAGAGCAACGGCCTCCGGAGCCGTGTGCGCAGGTTCGAATCCTGCCGGGGGCACCCTGTATGAGGTGCCCAAAGACCCCGTCATCAGCGGAGACGCTGAGGGCGGGGTTTTCGCGTTCCAGGACCGCCGGCTCATGCCGAGGTCTGCGCTCCCCAGTCCCACAGGGCCTGCAGAACAGGGCCGAGGCGGTGGCCGCTCGGGGTGAGGGTGTAGCGCACGCGCGGTGGCCAGCCCGGTCGGCGGTCGCGTTCGACGACTCCGGCCTCCACAAGCTGTGTCAACCGGTCGGACAGCACCTTGTCCGACAACGCGGGCAGGGCCGCGCGCAGTTCGCTGTAGGAGCGGTCGCCGCGCAGCAGTTCGCGGACCACCAGCGTCGTCCAGCGGCCTTGCAGGGCCGCCAGTGTGATCTCCACCGGGCACTCGGGAGTGGGTGCGGCGACGTCTGCGCGCGGGTCGTCGGGAAGTCCTGCCGGGTGGCCAACCGTTCGGTGAGTCACGAGATCGCCTCCTAGCGTGTGGGGCACTTTGATTCTCCCGGCCCGGAAGGATGTCTGTCGATCATGCGAAGCCTGGCCGATCGGCCCGAAGAGGTGCCCGCGGTGTTCGCGGAGCGGTTCAACAGCGGGGACGCCGTCGCGTTGGCGGAGGTGTACGAGGACGCCGCGGTGCTGGTCCCGCAGCCGGGGACGCCGGCGACCGGCCCGGATCTGCGTGCCGCGAACGGCCGTCTGCAGGAGCTCGGGGTTCCCATCTCGGTACGGCCGCGGCACGTGTACCGGAGCGGAGACATGGCGCTGCTGATCGTCGACTGGGTCATCGACGGGACCGGCCGGGAGGGACAGGCCGTACACGTCGAGGGCACTGCCACCGACATCGCCCGGCGGGGTCCGGACGGTCGGTGGCGCTATGTCGTCGACAACCCCTTCGGCACCCGTGCGCAGCCTGGCTCGCCGAGGGGACAGGTCAGCGACCGTGCCGACCCGTCCCCCCTGTCGGTCACAGCCCGTTGACGGTCAGTCCCGCGAGTACGCCGTATCCCACGGGCAGGACGTAGACGGCGCGCGAGGCGGCGGTGCGGTTCCTGGTGAGTTCGATCAGTGCCGCCGTCGCGATGCCGAACACCGCGGCGAACAGGACGAGGTCGGACCAGTCGACCGCCCGCCAGTGCCCGGAGGCAAGGGCGGTGACCACCATCGAGCCGCCGAACAGCGCGCCGGCCGCCAGGGCTTCGTTCTCCGCGACCGCCGGGCGTCCGGTCGCCTCGGTGCGGAACGCCTGCCGCACGAGACGGGCGGCCACCGCCACCGCGGCCAACGTCGCGACGACGAAGGAGAGCTGGAAGAACAGTGTCATGACGTGTGCCTCCCCCCGGGCGATGCGACGGCCCGCCGCGAAGCCGCTGATCGCGGCGACACGCTGTGCTGGGCTCCATGAACGTATCGATCTATGAGCAGATCCTTCAATTTCAAGGCAGGTGAGCATGATCACCGGCCTTGTGGCGCTATAGAGGCAACCCTTTCTTCAATGTGTCACTCGCTGTGCCGGTTTCGTCGGCGTGCCTCCCCGCCGGCCCGGGAGGGAAGGCACGCCGTCCGTACGCCGGTCACCTCACGCCAGGGCGAGTACCGCCCGTACGACCTGACGCAGCATCGACTCCGGGTCCGGGGCGGGGCCCGGGGAGCGCCAGGCGACGAAGCCGTCGGGGCGGACCAGGACCGCGCCGCCGCGGGTGACGCCGTGGGACCTGGCCCAGTCGGTGTCCTCGTCGTCCGCGGGGGTCAGGTCGGCGTCCGGGCCGGCGCCCACGCGGTACGACTTCAGCGGGACGCGCAGGTCGGGCGCCAGACGGGTGGCCGCCTCGTGCCAGCCGGTGGGCTGGGAGGCGTCGCTGAGCAGGACGAGGGAGTCCTCGTAGAGGTCGAGGGTGGAGATGCGGGCGGCGCCGCCGTCGTCGGGGCGGTGGAGCCAGAGGTGGGGGGCGCGGCTGCCGGGGGCGCCGGTGAGGTCCAGGCCCTCGGGGACGACAGGGGTCGCCGGGTCGGCGCCGACCACCGCGCCCTGGGGGTAGCGGTAGCCGAGGGCGACGTTGAGGATGCCGCGCTGCGGGCCACCGCCGGGGCCGGGGGGGCCGCCGAGGCCCGCGGGTCCGCCCGGTCCACCCGGTCCGCCCGGTCCGCCCGGTCCGCCCGGTCCGCCCGCAGGCGCCTGCCCCGGCCCTCCCGCAGGGCCACCGGCAGGCCCCTGCCCCGGGCCGCCGCCCATCCCCGGCGGCGGCGCGAAGCCCGGGTGGCTGTGTTCCACCGAGCGGCCCGCGGCTCGGGCGCTGGTGGCCTCCGCCACCGGGCGGCGCTCGGTGTCGTAGGTGTCCAGGAGGCCGTCTCCCGCCCAGCCCTCCAGGACCGCGGCCAGCTTCCAGGCGAGGTTGTGGGCGTCCTGGATGCCGGTGTTGGAGCCGAAGGCGCCGGTGGGGGACATCTCATGGGCCGAGTCGCCGGCCAGGAAGACGCGGTCGGAGCGGTAGCTGCGGGCGACGCGCTGGGCCGCGTGCCAGGGAGCCTTCCCGGTGATCTCGATGTCGAGGTCCGGGTCGCCGATCGCGCGGCGGATGTGGGCGGCGCAGCGCTCCTCGGTGAAGTCCTCGACCGTTTCGCCCTGTTCGGGGTGCCAGGGGGCGTGGAAGACCCAGTTCTCGCGGTTGTCCACCGGCAGGAGCGCGCCGTCGGCGTCCTCGCTGGTGAGGTAGCAGACGATGAAGTGGCGGTCGCCCACGACGTCGGCGAGGCGACGGGAGCGGAAGGTGAGACTGACGTTGTGGAAGAGGTCGCCGGGACCGCTCTGGCCGATGCCGAGCTGCTCGCGGACGGGGCTGCGGGGGCCGTCGGCGGCGACCAGGTAGTCGGCGCGGATGGTGGTGTGCTCGCCGGTCTCCCGGCTCTTCACGATGGCCGTGACGCCCTCGGGGTCGGCCTCGAAGGAGAGCAGTTCGGTGCCGAAGCGGAGGTCGCCGCCGAGGTTGGTGGCGTGGGTGAGGAGTTCGGGCTCCAGGTCGTTCTGGGAGCACAGGCACCACGAGCTCGGGCTGAAGCGGGCCAGACCCCCGCCCGCGTCCATTTCCTTGAACAACCACTCACCCGCGTCGCCGACCAGGGTGGGCGTCTGGAGGATGCCGTGGTTCTCGGCCAGGGTGGCGGCGGCCTTCCTGATGTCCGGTTCGGTGCCGGCCACGCGGAAGATCTCCATGGTGCGGACGTTGTTCCCGCGCCCGCGGGGGTGAATGGACGTGCCGGCGTGGCGTTCCACCAGGGTGTGCCGGATGCCCAGCCGCCCCAGGAAGACCGAGGTCGACAAGCCCACCAGGGACCCGCCGACGATGAGTACCGGGACGCGGTGGACCACACCCCCGGGGGCGGCTCCACCGGGCCGCTCGGCTCTTTCGTTCATTGATCGTCCTCCGTTGTGACGGACGTCGTCCTTCGTGAAGCGCGCGTTCGAGCTCCGTGCGTCGGACCGTCGTCGCTGGACCCGTCCGGCGGCAGGTGCGCGCCGGGGGTCTACATGCATGCCCCCTGCGGCCCGGTGGGGCCCGCGACGGCGCAGGCTTCACCCGCTTAACCCTCCTGGTTCGCGGTCCACGCGTGCACGGCTCACGATCGTGCTTACCGCGACCGCCGCACCACGCCGGAGCAATCGCGCACACCGCGACGATCGCGCCCCAGTCCACGAGGAAGTTCCCCGGAGAAGAGGTGGGCCGGATGACGGTCTCTCCCGTCGTAGCGACGGATACCGCGTCGGCGGATGCCCAGACCACAGGAGTCACGGCGGTATCGGGCACCGTGTCCGCGGACACGGGCGGCGTGACGGTATCCGCGTTCGACGGATCCCGCGTGCGGGTCGTCCTGATGCTGGACATCCACGACGGAAAGCAGCAGGAGTTCCTGGACGCCTACGACGGCATCCGCGACCGGGTCGCCGCCGTTCCGGGACACGTCAGCGACCAGCTGTGCCAGTCGGTGGACAACCCCACCCAGTGGCTCCTCACGAGTGAGTGGGAGAGCGCGGAGCCCTTCCTGGCCTGGGTCAACAGCGAGGAGCATCTGGACACGGTGGAGCCCTTGCAGGACTACGTCAGGGACACCCACTCCCTGCGGTACAGCGTCCTGCGGGAGACCGTTGCCGAACGGCCCCCGTCCGCCGCGGGCGATGCGGCGCTGCGGGCCGCTCCCCGGATCGGCGGCAACGTCGTACGGCACGCCCTGACCTTCACCGTGAGGCAGGGCAGCGAGGAGGAGGTCGCCCGGCTGCTCGCGGGCTACACCGCGCCCGAGGCCCGCGTCGATGAATCCGGCCGGCTGCTGCGCACCTCGGTCTTCCTGCACGGCACTCGGGTCGTGCGGGCCGTGGAGGTACGGGGTGACCTGCAGACCGCGCTGCGCCACGTCGCCCGGCAGCCCGCGGTACGAGCCGTCGAGGAGGCCCTCAACCCGTATCTGGAGCAGGAGCGGGATCTGCGCGATCCCCGGGCCGCCCGGCGGTTCTTCACCCGGGCCGCCATGCCGGCCGTCCACCATGTGGCGTCCCGTGCGGGCTCCGACGCTCGCACGCGGCGGGTCGCGCTGCTCTACCCGGTGCGGGCCGGCGCCGGTCCGGAACTGGCCCGGCTGCTTGCCCGCCAGGACGCGGTCGCCGCCCACGCCCCGGACAACCCGGCCCTCGCCGCCACCGTCTTCCACCGCGACGACCTCGTCGTACGGCTCGTCGACGTGGACGGCGAGCCGGAGGACGCGCCGGCGTTCGTCCTGGGGCTGCACGGGTCCGCCGACGCCCCTGGAGGCTCCGGGGACGCCGGGGCTGCCGTGGCCGAGCGGCTGCTCGACACCGCCGCCGTCGGCATCGACGGCCCCCTCACCGAGGCCCGGACGCTGTCGCTGCTGCTCGCGCGGGCCCGCATGACGCCCCTGACCGACCGGCGCTCGCCCGCCACCTGAACCTCGCGCCGCCGGGAATCTCCTCGCCCGACCACCCACCGGGCCGACGGCACCGTCCCCCGCGCCGGACCGACGCGGCCCGGCCCCGCGACCGACGTGACCCGCCCTCCGCGACCGACCCCCGCGAACCGCCCCTCCGCGAACCGACCCGCGCGAACCGCCCCGCGACCCACCCCGGCAGCCGACCCGGGCCCGACGACGCGCCCACCACTGCCACAGCTGCCACGGACCACGAACCACGAACCACGGACCACGGACCACGGACCACGGACCACGGACCACGGACGCACGCACGGTCGCCCCGACCTCCCCACCGCCTCCCCTCACCCGGAGTGAACGACATGACAGACCAGCAGGTACGCATCGTCTCCCTCGGCGACATCGCGCCGAACCGCCGCCGCGGCGGAGACCTCCGCGCCCTCCTCACGCCCACCACCGCCGGGTCCACCAGCGGCTTCATGGGCGTGGCCATCGTGCAGCCGGGCGAGCGCATCGCCGAGCACTACCACCCGTACTCCGAGGAGTTCGTGTACGTCACGGACGGCGCGCTGGAGGTGGACCTGGACGGTGTGCCGCACGCCCTCGGCACCGGGCAGGGTCTGCTGATCCCGCAGGACATGCGCCACCGCTTCCGCAACACGGGGGACACCGAGGCCCGGCTCGTCTTCCACCTGGGTCCGCTGGCGCCGCGGCCGGAGGTCGGGCACGTCGACACCGAGGACGCGGCGGGCAACCCGCTGCCGCTCCCGGATCACGCGGGCTGCGCCGGGCACGAGCGCCCCGCCGCCGCTGCGGCCGAGGCGGTGTCATGACCCGGCGTCGGGTCGCCGTCACGGGCATAGGCGTCGTCGCCCCGGGCGGGATCGGCGTGCCCCAGTTCTGGGGGCTGCTGTCCGACGGCCGTACGGCGACGCGCCGCATCTCCCTGTTCGACCCCGCCGGGCTGCGCTCGCAGATCGCCGCCGAGTGCGACTTCGAGCCGCTGGAACACGGGCTGGACCTCGCCACGGTCCAGCGCAGCGACCGGTACGTGCAGTTCGCGCTGGCCGCCGCCGCCGAGGCGGTGGGCGACGCGGGCCTCGACATGGCGCGGGAGGACCCCTGGCGGGCCGGTGCCACGCTGGGCACGGCGGTCGGCGGCACGACCCGGCTGGAGCACGACTACGTGCTGGTCAGCGAGCGCGGCTCGCGCTGGGACGTGGACGGCCGGCGGGCCGAGCCGCACCTGGAGCGGGCCTTCACCCCGGCCACCCTCTCCTCCGCGGTCGCCGAGGAGTTCGGCGTGCGCGGGCCGGTGCAGACCGTGTCCACCGGGTGCACCTCCGGCCTGGACGCGGTGGGGTACGCCTACCACGCCGTCGCCGAGGGCCGGGTCGACGTGTGTCTGGCGGGCGCGGCGGACTCGCCGATATCGCCGATCACCATGGCCTGCTTCGACGCCATCAAGGCGACCTCCCCCAACAACGACGACCCCGCGCACGCCTCCCGGCCCTTCGACGCCGACCGCAACGGCTTCGTCATGGGCGAGGGCGCCGCGGTGCTCGTACTGGAGGACCTGGAGCACGCCCGGGCCCGCGGTGCGCACGTGTACTGCGAGATCTCCGGCTACGCCACCTTCGGCAACGCCTACCACATGACCGGGCTCACCAAGGAGGGCCTGGAGATGGCGCGGGCCATCGACACGGCGCTGGACATGGCCGGGCTGGACGGGTCCGCCATCGACTACGTCAACGCGCACGGTTCCGGCACCCAGCAGAACGACCGGCACGAGACCGCGGCCGTCAAACGCTCGCTGGGCGAGCACGCCTACGCGACGCCGATGAGCTCGATCAAGTCCATGGTGGGCCACTCGCTCGGCGCGATCGGCTCCATAGAGCTGGCCGCGTGCGTGCTCGCGATGCACCACCAGGTGGTGCCGCCCACGGCCAACTACACGACCCCCGACCCCGAGTGCGACCTGGACTACGTGCCGCGTGAGGCACGGGAGCGGACGCTGCGGCACGTGCTGTCGGTGGGCAGCGGCTTCGGCGGCTTCCAGTCCGCGGTCGTGCTGAGCGGTACGGAAGGAGGGCTGCGATGAGCGGACCACAACGGACCGGGCACCGTACGCAGGACGGAAGCAGGCGTGCCGTCGTCACCGGCCTCGGCGTGGTGTCCCCGCACGGCATCGGTGCCGAGGCGCACTGGAAGGCCGTCGCCGACGGCGCCAGCGTCCTCGGGCCCGTCACCCGCGAGGGGTGCGAGCACCTGCCGTTGAAGGTGGCGGGCGAGGTGCGCGGCTTTGACGCGGCCGAGACGGTCGAGGGGCGGTACCTCGTCCAGACCGACCGGTTCACGCACTTCGCGCTGACGGCGACCGACCTGGCGCTGGAGGACGCCCGGTTCGGCCGGGCCGACGTCGAGTCGCCGTACTCGGTCGGGGTGGTCACCGCGGCCGGTTCGGGCGGTGGCGAGTTCGGGCAGCGGGAGTTGCAGAACCTGTGGGGGCAGGGCTCGCGGTACGTCGGCCCGTACCAGTCGATCGCCTGGTTCTACGCGGCCAGCACCGGCCAGATCTCCATCCGCAACGACTTCAAGGGCCCGTGCGGGGTCGTCGCCGCCGACGAGGCGGGCGGCCTGGACGCCCTGGCGCACGCGGCGCTGGCCGTGCGGGGCGGCACCGACACCGTGGTGTGCGGCGCGACGGAGGCTCCGCTCGCCCCGTACTCGATCGTCTGCCAGCTGGGCTACCCGGAGCTGAGCGCGGCCGGTGAACCCGACCGCGCCTACCGCCCGTTCACCGAGGAGGCCTGCGGGTTCGCGCCGGCCGAGGGCGGTGCCGTGCTGCTGGTCGAGGAGGAGCGGGCGGCGCTGGAGCGCGGGGCGGACGTGCGGGCGACGATCGCCGGGCACGCGGCGACCTTCACCGGGCCGTCCCGGTGGGCCGAGTCCCGGGAGGGGCTGGCGCGCGCGATCCAGGGCGCGCTGGCCGAGGCCGGGTGCCGGCCCGAGGAGGTGGACGTGGTGTTCGCCGACGCCCTCGGAGTCCCGGAGGCGGACCGGGCGGAGGCCCTGGCGCTGGCCGACGCGCTCGGCCCGCACGCGCGGCGGGTGCCGGTCACCGCGCCCAAGACCGGTACCGGACGGGCGTACTGCGCAGCCCCGGTGCTGGACGTGGCGACGGCGGTGCTCGCGATGGAGCACGGGCTGATCCCGCCGACCCCGCACGTGTCCGACGTCTGCCACGACCTGGCCCTGGTCACCGGCCGGGCCCGGCCCGCCGAGCCGCGTACGGCACTCGTCCTGGGCCGCGGGCTCATGGGCTCGAACGCGGCGCTCGTCCTGCGGCGGGGCGGCTCCGCACCGCTCACCGCTTGAGGACCGATCACCGCCTGAGGACCGACCGACCAACGCCAACCGAGTGAGCGCCCGTCCGAGGGCGGGCGCCACCCCGAGTGAAGGAGGACCCGCATGACCGACCAACTGGACTACCAGGTGACCGTCGAGGAGCTGTCGGCGCTGATGAAGCGCACCGCCGGCGTGCACGTCGATCCGGTCACCCTCCGGCAGCAGGCCGACGACGGCTTCGACACCTTCGGTCTGGACTCCCTCGGCCTGCTGGGCATCGTGGCCGAGTTGGAGAAGCGGTACGGGCTGGGCCTGCCGGAGCAGGCCGAGCGCTGCAAGACGCCCGCGGATTTCCTCGCGCTGGTCAACGGCGCCCTGAAGACGGGAGTGTGAGATGGCAGGCCACACCGACAACGAGATCTCCATCGCCGCGCCGATGGAGCTGGTCTGGGACATGACCAACGACATCGACAACTGGCCGCGGCTGTTCAGCGAGTACGCCTCCGTGGACGTACTGGAGCGCGACGGCGACCGGGTCACGTTCCGGCTCACCATGCACCCGGACAAGGACGGCAAGGTGTGGAGCTGGGTCTCCGAGCGGGTCGCGGACCCGACGACCCGCACCGTGCGCGCCCACCGGGTCGAGACCGGCCCCTTCCAGTACATGAACATCGTCTGGGAGTACGCGGAGACCGCGGACGGCACGCGGATGCGCTGGATCCAGGACTTCGCGATGAAGCCGGACGCGCCGGTGGACGACGCCTGGATGACGGACAACATCAACCGCAACTCGCGGACGCAGATGGCGCTGATCCGGGACCGGATCGAGCAGGCCGCGGGCGAGCGGCGGACCGCCGCGGTACTCGCCGACTGACACCGACGGAGGGCGTCTCCCCATGCACCACACCCTGATCGTCGCCCGGATGGCCCCGGGGGCGGCACCGGACATCGCGAAGGTGTTCGCCGAGTCCGACAGCGGCGAGCTGCCCCACCTGGTGGGCGTCAACCGGCGCAGTCTCTTCGAGTTCGGTGACGGCGTGTACATGCACCTCATCGAGAGCGACGAGGACCCGGCCCCGGCGATCGGCCGGCTGACCGGGCATCCGGAGTTCCGCAGGGTCAGCGAGCGGCTGGAGCCGTACGTCTCGGCGTACGACCCGGCCACCTGGCGCGGCCCGAAGGACGCGATGGCGCGCTGCTTCTACCGCTGGGAGAGCGGCGCCGTCGGCTGACGGACCGGCGGTGGGCGCACCGCGCCGGGGCCGGCCGGCTCACGCCGGGCGGCCCCGGCGCACACGTGCGTGCCCGACCGGACACCTCCGGTCGCCCGTTCTCCTGTCCGCCGCTCGCGGACCGCCCGGACCGCCCGAAGGTTGCACCCCAGAACCGAACAGGCGTGTGAGAAGCCCCACTTCCGAGCCGGTGACGTTTCGACACGTCCTTCCGCTTTGATCATCGTGGCGACAAAAGCACAGCGGAGTCCACTGTGCGCGCCCCGCCGACCAGCAGAGAGGACGCACGTCGTGGGCCGATCCACCGCCCGCCAGACCCGCCGAAGAACGACGCCGGGCGGTGACCGGCGCGTCTCCCGCGCCCGCAGGAAGAGCCGCCGCCGGTCCGCCCGCCTGGTCCTGGGTGGCCTGACCTCCGGTGCCGTACTGCTCGCGGCGGGCGCCGCCGTCGCGCACTGGCAGCACACCCGGCCCACGGTGACCGACGACCAGGCGGCCGACGTCGCCGACGCGCTGGACGCCGCCGGGCGCACGGACGCCCCCGACGCCCCGTCCGGGACGCCGTCCGGGACGACCCCGAGCCCCTCCGCGTCGCCGTCCGTCAAGGCGTCCCCTTCGCCGTCGCCCTCCCCCTCCGTCATCGCCGTTCCCGCGACCGGTCCCGGCACCTTCGTCACCGCCGAGGCCGACGGCTCGACCGTGGGCGACGGCGGCCGCGTGCGCCGTTACAAGGTCCTGGTGGAGGAGGGCATCGACATCCGGACAAGCGCCGCCGCCGCCGAGATATCCGACGTGCTCGCCGACCGCCGCGGCTGGACCAGGGACGGGACCAACTCCTTCCGGCTGGTCAGCTCCGGCTCGTACGACTTCGTGGTGAAGATCGCCACGCCGGGCACCGTGGACGAGATCTGCGGCGCCTACGGCCTCAACACCCGGGGCGAGGTGAACTGCGCGGTCGGCACGGACGTCGTGGTGAACCTCAAGCGCTGGGTGCTGGGCTCGCCCCAGTTCGACGGACCGATCGGCGACTACCGGGCGCTGATCATCAACCACGAGGTCGGTCACCGCATCGGCCACGGCCACGAGACCTGCCCGGGCCCCGGCCTGCCCGCACCGGCGATGATGCAGCAGATCAAGGGCCTCAAGGGCTGCGTCGCCAACGCCTGGCCCTACGACCGGGACGGCGACTACCTCGGCGGGCCCTCGGTCGCCTGAGCGGCGGACGGTTCGGGGGACAGCGGGCGGGGTCGGGGGTGATGATCGGCCCATGACCACCACACCGCGTTTTGACCCCCGCGCCCTGCTGGCCGAGAGCCGGCTCGGCGTACTGGCGACGATCAAGGCGGACGGCCGCCCGCAGCTCTCCCCCGTCATGCCCGCCTACGACCCGGAGGCGGACGTCATCCGCGTCTCGACCCGCGACGGCCTCGCCAAGACGGCGAACCTGCGCCGGGACCCGCGGGCCGCCCTGGAGGTGACCGCCCCGGACGGCAGGTCCTGGGCCACCGCCGAGGGCGTCGCGACCCTCACCGGACCGGGCACCGACCCGCACGGCCCGGAGGTCGAGGCGCTGGTGGAGTACTACCGCGCCGCCGCCGGGGAGCACCCGGACTGGGACGAGTACCGGATGACGATGGTGTCCGACCGACGGGTGCTGCTCACCATCGCGGTCGAGCGCGTGTACGGGGCCGACATCGGCTGAACGGAACTTCCCGCGATTTCCTCGCGGCGGCGGTGAAAGATCCGCGCGCCGTTTCCGTACCTCCTGACGTACCCGTCCACGTCCATGGACGTGGACGAGACTCTCACGTCGCCCTGGAGGCATCATGCGGCTGTCCCGCAACAGGATCGGAGTCGTCGGCCTGTTCGGTGTGATGACCCTGACCCTCACCGCGCTGGCCTTCCCGGCCGTGCTCGGTCTGGACAAGGCCGACGGAAACCAGAACCGGGTCATCGCCAGTACGAAGTTCGGGCCGGTCACCGAGGCCGACCGGGACTTCGTGGTGAAGGTCCGGGCCGCCGGGCTGTGGGAGTACCCGCTGGGCGAGATGGTGATGGAGCGCGGCACGACGAAGGAGATGAAGACGGCCGGTGAGCATCTGGTCGTCGGGCACGCCGGGCTGGACGCGATGTGCCGGGAGATCTCACCGGAGCTGGGCATCACGCTGCCCAACCGGGCCTCCCCGCAGCAGGAGGGCTTCGTGGCGACGGTGGACGCCAAGAGCGGCAAGGAGTTCGACTCGTCGGCGGTGAACATCATGCGGGTGACGCACGGCCAGATCTTCCCGGCCATCGCCAAGATCCGGGCCACCACGAAGAACACGCTCGTGCGGCAGCTGGCAGACCTGGCCAACGACACCGTGCTGGACCACATCACGGTGCTGGAGAAGACGGGACTCGTCGAGTACGACAAGGTCACCTTCCAGCAGACAGGGCCGGCGAAGCTGCCGAGGGAGAAGGTCACCCCGCCCCCGCCCCAGCCGGGCGAGCGGGTGCTCGTGCTCAAGCCACGCCCCGACCTGAACGTGAACACCGCCTCACCGACGCCCACGCCCTCGCCTGCGGCTGGCTGAGCTGAGTGGTCGGGGGCCGGGGCGGCTGGGGCGGTTGGGGCGGTTGGGGGCTGGGGCGGCGAGGGGGGGCTGGGGCGGCCGGACGGTCGGGTGAC
>NZ_JAGMUF010000128.1:0-238 GCF_019049125.1 Streptomyces sp. AC602_WCS936
CGGTACTGGCGGTCATGGCGGATCCTCCCGAGAGCGCGGACCGTGCGGGGCCGGCGGGTGGCCGGCCTCCTTGGCATCGTGCGCGGGACAGGGAGCGGGCGCGCCTTGGAGGGGGCCGGGCGGGGGGCCGCCGAACGGGGGGGAGCGGTCAGCGGCCGGCCGGCGCCGCGGGCTCCCCGGCGGCGGCCCGTCCGACCGGCCGGTACCAGCCGGTGTCGTCGGCCAGCGGCCGGAAGGT
>NZ_JAGMUF010000129.1:0-208382 GCF_019049125.1 Streptomyces sp. AC602_WCS936
AGCACGCCGCCAGCGTTCGTCCTGAGCCAGGATCAAACTCTCCGTGAATGTTTACCCGTAATCGGGTGACACCACGAGAGCGGAACAGTCGGAGGAATAATCCGACCGTTCACAGCGTCCTCGCTGTGTTATTTCAAAGGAACCTCGTCCCAGCCTGATGGCTGGTAACGGGGTATCAACATATCTGGCGTTGACTTTTGGCACGCTGTTGAGTTCTCAAGGAACGGTCGCTTCCTTTGTACTCACCCTCTCGGGCTTTCCTCCGGGCGCTTCCCTTCGGTGTTTCCAACACTATCAGGCTTTCCCGGTGCTTCTGACCACCGTCCTGCGGGCATGCAGAAGGTGATCCAGCGATAGGATCTGACGAGTTGGATGCTGCCGTTGCGAGGACGCTTGCTTCGCGTCGCTCACTCCCAGGCAGGAGTAACGACTCTACACGGGGCCGCGGAACGGGTGCAAATCCGTGGCGAGTGTGGTCTAGACCTCTAATCGGAACACTCATGCGGAACCGGTACTTCCTATGACATACCCTGCTGCACAGTGCGCCGTCCGGGACAGGCAGTGACGGCCCATATACATCCCCGCCCCTGGGAGGCTTCCCATGACCACCGTCTCGTCCCCGCTCGCAGGACGTGCCATCGGACTGGCCGCCGTGCCCGATCCCGTCTTCTCCGGGGCCATGGTCGGCCCGGGTACCGCCATCGACCCCGTCCGGGAGGCCGGTGAGGCAGTGGCCCCCGTGGACGGGGTCATCGTTTCTCTGCACCCGCACGCCTTCGTCGTGGTCGACGAGAGCGGGCACGGCGTTCTCACCCACCTCGGTATCGACACCGTGCAGCTCAACGGTGAGGGCTTCGAGCTGCTGGTGAACAAGGGGGACACCGTCGTGCGCGGGCAGGGCGTGGTCCGCTGGGACCCGGCGGCCGTCGAGGCCGCGGGCAAGTCGCCGGTCTGTCCGATCGTGGCCCTCGAAGCGACCGCCGAGGCCCTCACCGAGCTGCGTGAGGACGGCGAGGTGAAGGCCGGCGAGAGTCTCTTCCTCTGGAAGTGACGTCGGCGCCGTCGCAGGACGGCTGGCAGGACAACCACCGCGGCGGCGGGACCCGCCGCATTATCGGGACGGGTGAGATGGAGACAACGCTGCGAGGCGTCGGTGTGAGCCACGGCGTGGCGATCGGCGAGGTTCGGCACATGGGGACGGCGGTGCTCGAACCGCCGGCGAAGCAGATTCCGGCCGAGGACGCCGAGCGTGAGCAGGGGCGCGCCCGCAAGGCCGTGGAGGCTGTGGCCGCCGATCTGATGGCGCGCGGCAATCTGGCGGGGGGCGAAGCCCAGGCGGTGCTCGAGGCGCAGGCCATGATGGCCCAGGACCCCGAGTTGATGGCGGACGTGGAGCGGCGGATCGCCGTCGGCAGCACGGCCGAGCGGGCGGCGTACGACGCCTTCGCCGCCTATCGCGCCCTGCTGGCCGGTGCCGGTGAGTACCTGGCGGGCCGTGTGGCGGATCTCGACGACGTGCGGAATCGTATCGTCGCGCGTCTGCTCGGAGTGCCGATGCCGGGCGTACCGGACAGCGACGAGCCCTACGTCCTCATCGCGCGCGACCTCGCGCCGGCGGACACGGCCCTGCTGGACCCGACGCTGGTGCTCGGTTTCGTCACCGAGGAGGGCGGGCCGACCAGCCACAGCGCCATTCTCGCGCGGGCGCTCGGCGTGCCCGCAGTGGTCGCGCTGCCCGGTGCCGGGGAGCTTCCCGAGGGCACGGTCGTCGCCGTGGACGGCAGCACCGGTGAGATCTTCGTGAACCCCAGTGCGGAGAAGAAGGCGCGGATGGCGGCGGAGGCGGCCGAGCGCAAGGCCGCGCTGGCCGCCTCGACGGGGCCGGGCGCGACCTCGGACGGTCACAAGGTGCCGCTGCTCGCGAACATCGGCGGCCCCGCCGACGTGCCCGCCGCGGTCGAGGCCGGTGCGGAGGGTGTGGGTCTCTTCCGTACCGAGTTCCTCTTCCTCGACGACAGCAAGAACGCGCCGTCCGAGGAGAAGCAGGTCGCCGCGTACCGCCAGGTGCTGGAAGCCTTCCCGGAGGGCCGGGTCGTCGTGCGGGTGCTGGACGCCGGCGCGGACAAGCCGCTGGACTTCCTGACGCCGGGCGACGAGCCGAACCCCGCGCTGGGTGTCCGCGGGCTGCGGACGCTGCTGGACCACCCGGAAGTGCTGCGCACGCAGCTCACCGCGCTGGCGAAGGCGGCTGAGGGCCTGCCGGTCTACCTCGAGGTCATGGCCCCTATGGTGGCGAACCGCGCCGACGCCAAGGCGTTCGCGGACGCGTGCCGCGAGGCCGGGCTGCGGGCGAAGTTCGGCGCGATGGTGGAGATCCCGTCGGCCGCGCTGCGGGCGCGCTCGGTGCTGCAGGAGGTCGAGTTCCTGTCGCTGGGGACGAACGACCTCGCGCAGTACACCTTCGCGGCCGACCGTCAGGTGGGCGCGGTGTCCCGGCTGCAGGACCCGTGGCAGCCGGCGCTGCTCGACCTGGTCGCGCTGTCCGCGGAGGCGGCGAAGGCCGAGGGCAAGAGCTGCGGTGTCTGCGGTGAGGCGGCGTCGGATCCGCTGCTGGCGTGCGTGCTGACGGGTCTGGGCGTCACCTCCCTTTCCATGGGTGCCGCGTCACTGCCGTACGTGCGGGCGACGCTGGCGAAGTTCACGCTGGCTCAGTGTGAGCGTGCGGCGGCGGCCGCCCGGGCGGCGGAGAGCGCCGAGGAGGCGCGCAGCGCCGCTCAGGCGGTGCTGTCCGGCGAGTAGGGCCGGGCGAGGCCGTCTGCGTGGCCGCGGTGCGGGGCGCTCCACCTTCGGGTGGGGCGCCCCGCGCGCGTTCAGTGGTGGTGTCCCGGTGGCATGTGGTCGTCTCCGAGGTAGGGCGGCGCGCAGTAGTCGACGTTGGATTCCGGGGAGATGAGGTCGCCGGACTCGATGTCGGTGCAGTAGGCGTCGAAGACCTCTCCGGCGGTGAGGGGTTCGAGGCCGTATCCGCGCAGGCGCCAGCCGTGGATGCGGTCGGGGCCGCCCGGGGTGCTGACGCGCATGACGAGTCCGCCGGGGCTGTGGGTGGCCAGGCCGAGGGCGAGGACGCTGGTGAATTCCAGGGCTTCGGCCTCGTCGACGTGCGGGCTGCCGTCGAGTTCGTCGTCGGCGTGGAGGACGGAGACGAGGGTCTCCGGGGAGCCGGAGACGCTGCAGACCAGGTGGCGGTTGCCCGGTGGGGCGGTCTCGAGGACGCGTAGGAGGAGCCGCGAGGCGCGGGTGAAGGCGGCTCGGCCCAGGTCCTCGCCGCAGGTCGCGCAGCTGCCGAGGCGGGCGAGGAGGGTGGCGGCGTACTCCCAGGTGGCCTGGCGGACCGCTTCGTCGACGAGAGCGGGGAGGAGGTCGGCGAGTGGCCGGCCGTCGTAGGGAACGGTGGGGCCGTCGGCCGCGAGTTCGGCGGTGAATCGGCTGCGGCTGGCCGGGGCGTCGGGGTCGAGGCCCGCCGCCGTGCAGAATTCGGCGTACTCCTCGGGGTCGAAGAGGGCGATCGTGGTGTGGGTGCCTTGTGACGCGCGTGTTTTGAGCAGGGCTTCCACCTGGTGGAGATAGGCGGCGTGGTCGTCGAAGGTGAAACTTCGGTAGCGCCGCATGGCGCGGAAGTCGTGCTCGTCGGTGAGCAGTCCGATGGTGCCGGCGATTTCCCGGCGCAGGACGCGTCGCGTGGTCTGGTCGGTGTGCGCCATCTTTCCCCCTGTGCGCAGTCGATCAATGCTCACTCACAGTAACCGGCGGCACTGACAACGGCGTCGGGGCAGGCGTCGCGAGCCGGCCGCCGGATGTGTGGCCGGCTCGCGAAGTGCCTGGTCAGGTGCGTTTGCGGGCGAGTTCCTCGTAGAAGTGGAGCAGGTCGAGGTTGTCGATGGAGCCGGGGTTGACCGCCTTGTCCAGCGGAGTGCCCTGGAGGAGGCGCTTGACCGGAACCTCGATGCGCTTGCCGGTCAGGGTGTGCGGGATGCCGGGTACCTCGATGACTTCGTCGGGTACGTGACGCGGGGAGAGCTGTTCGCGGATGGTCTGCTTGATGCGGGTCAGCAGGGCCTCGTCGAGGGCGGCGCCGGGGGCGAGGTGCACGAACAGGGGCATCCAGTAGCCGCCGTCGGGCTGTTCGACGCCGATGACGAGGGATTCCCTGATCTCGGGCAGCCGCTCGACGGCTTCGTAGATGTCGGCCGAGCCCATGCGGACGCCCTGCCGGTTCAGGGTGGAGTCGGAGCGGCCGTGGATGACGACCGATCCCCGTGAGGTGACGGTGATCCAGTCCCCGTGCCGCCACACGCCGGGGTAGGTGTCGAAGTAGCTGTCGCGGTAGCGGCTGCCGTCGGGGTCGTTCCAGAAGCGGAGCGGCATCGAGGGCATGGGGTTGGTGACGACGAGCTCGCCGACCTCGTCGGTCAGGGGTTTGCCGCTGGGGTCCCAGGACTGGAGGTCGGTTCCGAGGCCGGGAGCCTGGAGTTCGCCGATGTACACGGGGAGGGTGGGGACGGCGCCCGCGAAGCAGGAGCAGACGTCGGTGCCGCCGCTGACGGAGGCGATCCACAGGTCGGCGCCGCTCGCGGCGAACTCGTCGTGCAGCCAGCGGAAGCCGTCGGGCGGGAGCGGGGAGCCGGTGGTGGCGACGCACTGGACCTTGGAGAGGTCGTGGTCGCGGGCGGGGTGGACGCCGGCCTTGCGGCAGGCCATGACGTAGGCGGCGGAGGTGCCGAAGAGGGTGGCGCCGGTGCGTTCGGCGATGCGCCACTGGGCGCCGGTGTCCGGGAAGCCGGGGCTGCCGTCGTAGAGGACGATCGTGGTGCCGGTGAGGAGGCCGGAGACGAGGAAGTTCCACATCATCCAGCCGGTCGAGGTGTACCAGAAGAAGCGGTCCTCGGGGCCGAGGTCGCAGTGCAGGCCGAGCTGTTTGAGGTGCTCGACGAGGATGCCGCCCTGGGACTGGACGATGGCCTTGGGCAGGCCGGTGGTGCCGGAGGAGTAGAGCACCCACAGGGGGTGGTCGAAGGGCAGCTGCTCGAAGACGGGTTCCGTGTCCGCGGCCGTCAGCGCTTCCCACTCCAGCGCGCCCTCGGGGGCCTCGCTGCCGAGGAGAGGGATGTGGACCACCGCGCGGAGGGTGGGCAGTTCGCGGCGGAGTTCGGCGACCGTTTCGCGGCGGTCGTGTTCCTTGCCGCCGTAGCGGTAGCCGTCGACGGTGAACAGGACGACGGGCTCGACCTGCTGGAAGCGGTCCAGGACGCTGCGGGCGCCGAAGTCGGGGGCGCAGGAGGTCCAGACCCCGCCCACTGCGGCGGTTGCGAGAAGGGCGACCACGGCCTGGGGGATGTTCGGGAGGTACCCGCTGACGCGGTCGCCCGGGCGGACGCCCAGGGCGCGCAGTTCGGCGGCGAGCGAGCCGACCTGGCGGCGCAGTTCGGCCCAGGTGACGGGGCTGGGTTCGTGGGTCTCGTCGACGTACAGGAGGGCCGGTTCGTCCGCGCGGGTGGCGACCGCGCGCAGGGCGTGCTCGGCGTAGTTGAGCGTGGCGCCGGGGAACCACTGGGCGCCGGGCATGGAGCGGTCGCCCAGTACGCGCGCGTAGGGGGTCGTGAAGCGTACGTCGAACCAGTCCGTGACCGCTTGCCAGAAGGTGTCGGGCTCGTCGACGGACCAGCGGTGCAGGGCCGCGTAGCCGCCTTCGGCGGGCGCGCCGTGGTGTTCGGCTGCCCAGGCCTGGAAGGCGGTGATCCGGGCTCGCGCGATGCGTTGCGGATCCGGCTGCCAGAGCGGCTGGGGGTTCACGGTCGACATGGGCGGCTCCCGGACTGTGCGCGTCGTGTGCGTCCTCCGCGCACGGGCTGGGGTGTGCGCGTGACGCGGCTGACAGGGACGATGCCATGTGATCGACTTCCGCACCAGGGCGCGCCCCACATAGTCGGCGACATGAAGATGTGGTGGCGTCACGGGTGAACGGCAGTTGAACGCGTCCCGCGCGGGTGCCGGTCGGTGGCAGGGTGAGCAGCATGGACGGTCGTGACCTGGTGCGTTCGATGAAAGCGGTCGGTTCTGCGGGGGCTGTGCAGGGGTTGCGTACCGTGCGGGCGGCGTGGCGCAGGCGGCGGGCGGATGCCGCGGGGCTCCCGCCGCGGGGTGCGGAGCGCGCCCGGGTGCCGGGGCTGATGCGGGAGGTCGAGCCCGGGCCCGGGGGTGGGGCGGTCCGGTTCGCCCGCTCGGAGCTGCGCATTCTCGTCGCCGTGAACGGGGCGGTGTTCTGGGGGTGGGACGGGGCCGGGCCGGAGCCGTCGTACGCGTTGGCGGGCCGTTGCCCGGAACCGGACCCGCGGGCGGTGCTGGAGCCGGACAAGGGCGGCGGCTGGCGGGTGGTGGCCGAGCGGGCGACGGTGGCCGTCTCCCGGCACGGGGCGATCGAGGTGCGTACGCCCGGGGGTGTGGTGGTGCGCCGGGAGGCGCCGCCGCGCTGGTGGGAGCCGGTCGGCGGTGGTCCGGCGCGCTGGACGCTGCGGTCGGAGGTGGCGGCGGACGCCCGTTTCTTCGGGCTGGGCGGGCGGTCCGGCGGTCCCCGGCTGCGGGAGGGCACGTACCGGTTGTGGAACGGCACCCGGGAGTCGGGCTTCGCGCCGGGTGAGGACCGGTCGTCGGTCGCGATGCCGGTGCAGCTGGTGGTGGCGGACGCGGGGACGCACCTGGTGTTCCACGACAGTTCGTGGGACGGCACGGTGGCGTTGCGGGAGGGCGAGGAGGGGGCGGGGTCGGGTCACGACCGGCCGGGGCGGAGTGTGTTGCGGATGGAGGGGGGTCCGTTGCGGTGCTGGGTGGCGGTGGGCACTCCCGCGCGGGTGCTGCTCGCCTGGGCCGCGCTCACCGGGGCGCCCGCGCTGCCGCCCGCGTGGGCGCTCGGTCACCAGCACGCGCGGTCGGGTGCCGGTGACGAGCAGGAGGTGCGGCGGGTCGTCGCCGGTTTCCAGGAGCGCGACCTGCCGTTGGACGCCGTGCACCTGGGCGCCGGGCATCTTGACGGCCGGCAGGTGTTCACCGTGGACGAGGGACGGTTCCCCAAGCTGCCCGTCCTCGCGGAGGAGCTGCGCCGGGACGGTGTCCGGCTGGTGTCGGTCGTCGATCCGGCGGTCCCGGCCGTGCCCGGCAACGCGGTGTACGACGGCGGGACGCAGGAGGACGTGTTCGTGCGGGACGCCTCCGGGCCTCCCGTGCGCGGGGTGGCGCGGCCCGGGGAGGTCGTCTTTCCCGACTTCACGCGCGCGCGGGTGCGCGAGTGGTGGGGCGGGTGGTACGAGGAGCGGCTCGGGCGGGGTTTCGCCGGGTTCTGGCACGACCTGGACGAGCCCACGTCGTTCGCCGCGTTCGGGGAGCCGACGTTGCCGCTTTCGGCGCGGCACTCGCTGGAGGGCCGGGGCGGCGACCACCGGGAGGCCCACAACGTGTACGCGTTGTGCATGGCCCGCGCCGGGTTCGAGGGGTTGCGGGCTCTGACGCCCGGGGAGCGGCCGTTCGTCCTGTCCCGTTCCGGGTGGGCCGGCATGCAGCGGTACGGCGGTGTGTGGGCCGGGGGCGCGGGTGCGGGCTGGTCCGGACTGCGGGCCTCGCTGGCGGTGGTGACGGGGCTCGGGCTGTGCGGGGTGCCGTACGCGGGGCCGGATGCGGGCGGCGGTGGGAGTGAGTCGCCGGAGTTGTATCTGCGGTGGCTGCAGCTGGCGGCTCATCTGCCGTTGTTCCGTACGCGGGGCCGGTCGGCGGGCGGTGGTGAGCCGTGGGGGTTCGGTGCCGAGGTACTGGAGCACGCGCGCGTGGTGCTCGACGGACGGCGGCGGCTGCTGCCGTACTTCGTGACGCTGGCGCACCTGGCCCGGCGAACGGGCGCTCCCTATGTGCGTCCCCTGTGGTGGTCGACGCCGGAGGAGCGGGCCCTGCGGGACTGCGAGGACGCCTTCCTGCTGGGCGACTGTCTGCTGGTCGCGCCGGTACTGGACCCGGGGGCGGAACGCCGGGCGGTGCGGCTGCCCCGGGGGCGCTGGTACGACACGGCGACGGAGCGGGCGTACGAGGGGCCCGCGCAGGTGCTCGTCGACGCTCCCGTGGCGCGGATTCCGGTGTTCGCCCGCGCAGGTGCCGTGATTCCGGTGCGCGGGGAGGACGGTGGGACGGTGCTGGAGGTGTGGGCTCCCGCGCGGGGGCGGACCGGTGGCGGACTGGTCGTGCCGGACGCGGGCGACGGCTGGGAGGAACCGGAGATCGAGCGGTACGGCTCGCGTTGGGAGGGTCGGCGGGTGGTGGTGGAGCGGGAGGGCGAGGACGGCGTGTGCGAGCCGTCCCGCCCGGTCCGCGTCCGCGGGCTCGCGGAGTGCTCGGCCCCCAGGTAGCAGCGAGCCGGATGTTGCGGCACCCCAGATGTAGCGGCAGCCAGATGTAGCGGCACCTAGCTGTAGCGGCAGCTAGATGTAGCGGCCCTCGAACCAGGCCCGTACGGCCCGGGTGTGGAGCGGGAAGGCGAGCTCTTCCGCCCTGCGCAGCAGGTGCCAGCCCTCGGTCTCGTTCGTGGCGGCGGAGGGCGGGAGGCTCTCGGCCGGCCGTTCCGGCAGGAGTCCGAAGAGCAGCAGGTGGCCGTCGGGCGAGCTCATGGCGTCGATCAGGCGTACGTCGCGGCTCGCGACGTCGATGCCCGTCTCCTCCTTGAGTTCGCGGACGACGGCCTGCCGCCAGTCCTCCCGGTCGTCGATGTAGCCGCCGGGCAGTGCGACGCCCCCGCGCGCGGGGGACACGGTTCGGGTGATGACGACCAGGGCGGTGCCCTGGGTGTCGTACACGGGCTGGAGGGCGACCGCGACCGGCAGCGGGTTGCGGTAGGCCACGGTGCCGCACGCCGGGCAGGTGCGGGGCCAGCCGGAGACGCCCTCTCCGTAGGGCGATCCGCAGCTCGAACAGTGCGAGGCGGGCGCGGAGTTGGGAACGGAGGATTGAGTTTCGGACACGCGGCGGACTGTATCCGATGGCTCGGCGGGCGGCTCCGGCAGGCGGCTCAGCGGCGGCCGGCGAGGGACTTGGCGGAGACCGGGAAGTCGAAGTAGGTGTCCGTGTACGGCTCGGGCTTGTACGTGAAGTGCCACCACTCTTCGGGGAGGTTCACCAGGCCGACGTCCTCCAGCGTGTTCTTGAGCAGCAGCCGGTTGGCGCGCTGGGCGCCCTGGATGCGGGGGTCGAGGGTGTGGGAGCGGGTGTCGAAGCAGTCGTAACCGGTGCCCATGTCGACGGAGTTGTCGGGGAAGCGCTCCTCCTGGGGAGCGAAGCAGGGCACCAGGGGCTGTCCGGGGTGGTAGGGCCTGGTCGGCTCGGCCGGGAGCTTGACGAGGGTGAGGTCGACGGTCGAGCCGCGGCTGTGGCCGGACTTCTCGGCGATGTAGCCGTCGGCGAACAGGCGGGTCTTGTCGACCTCCGGGTAGAACTCGGCCTTCATCCGCTGGTCGTCGAGGTCCTCGGCCCAGCGGACGAAGTGGTCGACGGCGCGCTGCGGCCGGTAGCAGTCGTACACCTTGAGGGAGTAGCCCTGGCGCAGCAGGCGGGTCTGGGCCCGGTGCAGGGCTTCGGCGGCGGGGCGGGTGAGGATGCACAGGCGCTGTCGGTAGCCGTCGATCGGTTCGCCGACGAAGTTGTGCCGGGTGACGTAGCGCATCTCCTGGATGATCGTGGGGTCGACGCTTCTCAGGGACACGAAGTCCTCGGGAGCCCTGGGTTCGGTCTTCGCCTGGGCGGTGGCGGGGGCGGCGGTCACGGCGACCAGGGCGGCGAGGGCGGTGACCAGTCCACGGAACGCGGTGGGGATACGTGTCATGTTCCCTGCATCTATCAGGCGGGAGCGGTGCGGGGGAAGTGGGCGGACCGGCGGCACGCCCCGCGTACGCTCCGTGAGCGATTCGGAATCATGCGTGAACGTCTCATGAACTGGGCCCGGTCGGGCGCCGGGGACGCCATCCTGCTCCCGTGCGCTCCTGGACGGACAGTCTCCGCTTCGCCTTCCAACCGGTGGTCAACCTGATGACCGGCGGGGTCGCGGCGCTGGAGATACTCGCCCGCCCGGAGAGCGGCGACATCCTGGCCGAGGCCCGCCGCGACCCCGGACTCGACGGCCGGCTGGCGGTGTCCGCGTTCCGCGCGGCGGTGCGCAAGGAGACCTTGCTGCCCCTGCACGTCAACGTGTTCGCGGGCACGCTGGCCGACCTCGGTGGTCTCCAGCCCCTGTACGACGCCGTGCGCGAGGCGGGGCGGATGCCCTGGGAGGTCACGCTGGACGTCTGCCCGCCGTACGCGCACGTGCCGCGGCGGGCGCTGCTGGAGGCGGTGTCCACGGTGCGGGGCCAGGGATTCCGGATCTGTGCGGACGGGGTCGGTGACGGCGACGCGCCGCTGCGGCTGCTGGCGGACCTGGCGCCGGAGCTGGTGAAGCTCGACGCCTCTTTGCTGACGCGGCCCGCTGCGGTGCGGGCGATGCGGGTGCTCTGCGACGGGCTGGGGGCGCTGCTGTCCGTCGAGGGCGTGGAGACGGAGGCGCAGTGCGCCGCCGCGCGGTCGGCCGGCGCGCAGTGGGCGCAGGGGGAACTGTTCGCGCCGCCCGCGCGGCTGCCGACGGCGGACGTGTACGTCCCGCCCGGCTCCCCCGGCGTCCCGCCGGCCCGGCGTTCGGGCCCGTCGGTGCGGCAGTTCGTGCGGCCGGCCGCGCTGCTGCCCGCGACGGCGTCGGCGGGGCAGGTACGGGCGCTGCTGACCGGGTCGCCGGACGTGTCCGGGGTGCTGCTCGTGGACCGGAACGGGGTTCCGGTGCGGTCGGTGCACCGGTCCCGTTTCCTCCTGTCGATGTCGGGGCGCTACGGGCACGCCCTGTACGCCGACCGGCCCGCGGCCAAGCTCGGCGACGTGCCGCGGACGGTGGGCGTCGACGCGACGGCCTGGGAGGTGCTGGACGTCGTGGCGGTCGGCGGCCGGGGCCGTACGTCGGGCGACGTCGCCGTGGTCGACGCGAACGGACGGTGTGTGGGCGTCGTACGGCTCGCGGATCTCGTACGGGCGCTGGCCGAGAGCCGGGTGGAGGAGGCGGCCGGGCTGAATCCGCTGACCCGGCTGCCCGGCTCGGACGCGATCACGGGTGAGGTGGACCGGCGGATCGCGGACGGGCGGGCTTTCGCGCTGAGCTGGCTCGACGTGGACCACTTCAAGCAGGTGAACGACCGGGCCGGGTTCGCGGCGGGCGACGAGCTGATCCGGGCGGTCGGCAGGGCGCTGCTGCGGTCGGCGTCGGGGTCCACCCACGTGGGGCACATCGGTGGCGACGACTTCCTGGTGCTCACCGATCCGGAGGAACTGGATCCGCTGGCCGCCTCCGTGCTGGACGTGCCGTGGTCGGCCGGCGGGAGGTCCGTGACGCTGTCCCTGGCGACGGTCCTGTGTCGGCCCGGGAGCGTGCCGGACCACCGGCAGGCGGCGGCCTGTCTGGCCCCGCTGAAGGAGGCCGCGAAGGCTCTGGGCGGGGCGAGCTGGGTGCTGGGCCGGGCGGGAGTGCCGGGGCACGAGGTCCGGCGCGGGGCGAACCGGGCGGCGGCGCAGACGGGCTGACGGAGAGCTTCCCCGGGCGGGCCCGCCCGGGGACCGGCCCCGGGAGCTGCCGCGCAGACCCGCTCACGGGCGATTTCCCCGCGGGCGGGCATCCACGCGGGACAGCCCCGGGGCAGCGGGCAGACCGGCTGAGGGGCCGCTTGCCCTCCGACGGGAGTTGGCCTCAAGCACCCCCAGAACAGCGCCCCGGACCCGCTCCCGGACATCCCCGCCACCGGGAATCCCGCCCACGACACCCCCCGGAGGGCACCGACGCAGACCGGCTGAGAGGCGGCTTACCCTCCGACGGGAGTTGACCTGGAACACCCCCCGAGGGCAGCGACACAGACCGGCCGAGGGGCGGCGCGCCCTCCGGCGGGCGTTGTCGCGGGACGGCCGTGGTGCGGCTCACGAACCGTTGTGGTCGGCCACCTTGACGCTCCGCGGGTGCCGGTGAACACTTCCGGTGTCAGTCGACATCGCCGTACATCTCGGCGTATTCCGGCACTGCGTCGCGCGCGTCCTCCTGTGCTTCGAGGTCCACTCCCCCACGGCCGGTTCGGCTGCTACGGCACGCTCGTCACTCACGCCCCCTCGGGGCAGGACGCCATGGGAAGCGCACCCGCACGTGCGGACCGGGACCGGTCGTCCCGGGCCGGGGCCTAGGAGCCGTCATGAGCAACGGAGACATCTTCGTCGGCGAGATCATCGGCACGGCGATCCTCATCCTCTTCGGCGCGGGTGTCTGCGCCGCCGTGACCCTCAGGTACAGCAAGGCCCGGGCGGCGGGGTGGGTGGTGATCGCGTTCGGCTGGGGGTTCGGCGTGCTGGCCGGCGCGTACACCGCGGCCCCGCTCTCGGGCGGACACCTCAACCCGGCCGTCACGCTCGGGATCGCCGTCGACACCGGTGAGTGGGGCAAGGTCTGGGTGTACGTGCTGGGACAGTTCGTCGGCGCGATGCTGGGCGCCGTGCTGTGCTACCTCACGTACTTCGCCCAGTTCCAGGCCAACGTGCGCAAGACCGGCACCACCGAGGGGACGGCGGACGAACCGGTGCCGACGCTCGGCATCTTCTCGACCGTCCCGGAGATCCGGAACCCCGTCGCGAACCTGATGACGGAGATCATCGCGACCGTGGGGCTCGTCCTGCCGATCCTCGCCTTCGGGCTGACGGAGGGGCTCGGCGAGTCCGGGACGCTGGTGCTGATCGTCGCCCTGCTCGTCGTCGGCATCGGTCTCTCCCTCGGCGGGCCGACCGGCTACGCCATCAACCCGACGCGCGACCTCGGCCCGCGCATCGTGCACACGTTCCTGCCGATCCCGAACAAGGGCACTTCCGACTGGAGTTACGCGTGGATCCCGGTGGCAGGCCCGCTGATCGGCGGAGCGCTCGCCGGACTGATCTACAACGCGGCCTTCTGACCGGCCGCCGCAGCACTCCTCCACCACCGGCCAAGCCCAAGGGGTAGCCATGACGGACCACTCCGCCAAGTACGTCGCCGCAATCGACCAGGGCACCACCTCGAGCCGCTGCATCGTCTTCGACCGGGACGGCGCGATCGTCGCCGTGGACCAGCGCGAGCACCGTCAGATCTTCCCCAAGCCCGGCTGGGTGGAGCACGACGCCACCGAGATCTGGTCCAAGGTGCAGGCGGTGGTCGCGGGAGCGCTCGCCAAGGCCGGACTGCGCGCCGACCAGCTCAGCGCGCTGGGCATCACCAACCAGCGCGAGACCACCGTGCTGTGGGACCGCGCGACCGGCAAGCCCGTGCACAACGCCATCGTGTGGCAGGACACGCGCACCTCCGGGCTGTGCCGCCAATTGGGCGGCACGGACGGGCAGGACCGTTTCCGCGAGCAGACCGGGCTGCCGCTGGCGAGCTACTTCTCCGGGCCGAAGGCGGCCTGGCTGCTCGACAACGTGCCCGGGCTCAGGGCCCGCGCCGAGCGGGGCGAGATCGCCTTCGGCACCATCGACTCCTGGCTGATCTGGAACCTCACCGGCGGCACCGACGGCGGCCGGCACGTCACCGATGTGACCAACGCCGGGCGCACCATGCTGATGAACCTCCGGACCCTGGAGTGGGACCCGTCCATCCTGTCGGCCATGAACATCCCCGAGGCCGTGCTCCCGGAGATCAGGTCCTCCGCCGAGGTGTACGGCACGGCCGTCGGGCAGCTCGCCGGCGTCCCCGTGGCCTCCGCCCTGGGCGACCAGCAGGCGGCCGTGTTCGGCCAGGCCTGCTACGACGTGGGCACGGCGAAGAACACCTACGGCACGGGCAGCTTCCTGCTGCTCAACACCGGTGAGCGGCCGGTGCCGTCGAAGAGCGGGCTGCTGACCACGATGGGCTACAAGATCGGCGACGAGCCGCCCGTCTACTGCCTGGAGGGGTCGATCGCCGTCACGGGGGCCCTGGTGCAGTGGTTCCGCGACCAGCTGGGCATCATCCGCAGCGCCGACGAGATCGAGCCGCTGGCGGCGAGCGTGGCGGACAACGGCGGCGCGTACATCGTGCCCGCCTTCTCCGGCCTGTTCGCCCCCTACTGGCGCTCGGACGCGCGCGGGGTCGTCACCGGGCTCACCCGGTACGTCACCAAGGCGCACCTCGCGCGAGCGGTGCTGGAGGCCACGAGCTGGCAGACGCGCGAGGTCGTGGACGCCATGTACCAGGACTCCGGGGTGCGCATCACGACCCTGAAGGTCGACGGCGGCATGACGGGGAACGGTCTGCTGATGCAGCACCAGGCGGACGTCCTGGGCGTGCCGGTGATCCGGCCCCGGGTCTCCGAGACGACCTGCCTGGGCGCCGCGTACGCGGCCGGGCTGGCCACCGGTGTGTGGAACGGCCTCGACGAGCTCAAGGCGCACTGGCGCCCGGACGCCGAGTGGACGCCCGCCATGGAGGCGTCGGTGCGGGACCGGGAGTACCGGAACTGGCGCAAGGCGGTGGAGAAGAGCTTCGGTTGGCTGGAGGACGGCGACGGCTAGCCCGCGGGCGGACGACGGCCGGTCGGCGGGCGGACTCGGGCACGCGCGCGTGCGGCACGTTTTCCGTGCCCCGGGCGCATCGTCCGCCCCCGGAGGCCGTCAGGTCGCGACGGCCCGGCGGCGGTCCGCGGCCTGGGCCATGGCGTGCTGGACCACTCCGATGAGGACCTCCTTGACCGACTCCCGGTCGCGTGCGTCGCACATCACCAGTGGCACGTCCGCGTCGAGGTCCAGGGCCTGGCGGACGGTCTCGACCGGGTAACGGGCCGACCCCTCGAAGCAGTTGACGCCGACCAGGAACGGGATGGAGCGGCGTTCGAAGTAGTCGACGGCGGCGAAGCAGTCCTCCAGGCGGCGGGTGTCGGCCAGGACGACGGCGCCGAGCGCGCCCTCGGAGAGCTCGTCCCACATGAACCAGAACCGCTCCTGGCCGGGCGTGCCGAAGAGGTACAGGACCAGGTCCTCGCGCAGGGTGATCCGGCCGAAGTCCATGGCCACGGTGGTGGTGTGCTTGGCCTCCACCCCGCTGACGTCGTCGACGGGCCGCCCGGCCTCGGTGAGCAGTTCCTCTGTGCGCAGCGGCCGGATCTCGCTGACCGCGCCGACGAGGGTGGTCTTGCCGACGCCGAAGCCGCCGGCCACCAGGATCTTGAGCGTGACGGGCTCGACCGGCGGCTTGCCGCGCTGAGAACGCCCGAAGATCATCGATCTCTTCTCCTTAACGTGCCGCTTGCCGTGTCCCCGGGCCGGTTCGCGGCGCTCCCATGCCGGTTCACAGTGCCCTCAGTCCGTTGATCACGTCGCGCAGGATGCCCTCGTCCGGCAGTTCGGCCGGGGGCACGGGCCGGTTCACGTGGACCAGTTCGCTGTCCACGAGGTCACCGACCAGAACCCGTACGACCCCGACGGGCAGGTCCAGTTCGGCGGCGAGTTCGGCGACCGACAGGGGCGTGTGCCGGCACAGTCCGACGATGTCCACGTGCTCCGGGGCGAGCGTGACGTCCGCCTCCGGGTCGTCCGCGTGGGGTTCCGTGACGACCACCGCGATCAGGTCGAGGCGGTGCTGGCCCGCACTGGAGGTGCGGCCGCGCGTCATGGCGTACGGACGGACGACGGGGCCGGCCTCGTCGTCGAACCAGTGGTTGCTTCCCTGACCGTCTGCGCTCATGTCATCCTACTTACCCACTCGAGGGCAGATCGGTGCGCGGGGCGGTGCCCAGGTGCGCGCCGACCCGCTTCACGAGGAGGGTCATCTCGTAGGCGACCTGGCCGACGTCGGAGTCGGCGTCCGAGAGGACGGCGAGGCAGCTGCCGTCGCCGGCCGCGGTGACGAACAGGAAGGCGTCGTCGAGTTCGACGACCGTCTGCCGGACGCTGCCCGCCTCGAAGTGGCGGCCCACTCCCTTGGCGAGGCTGTGGAAGCCGGACGCCACGGCCGCCAGGTGCTCACTGTCCTCCCTCGTCAGGTCCTTGGAGGCCCCGGTCGCCAGTCCGTCGCCGGACAGGACGAGGGCTTTGCGGATGCTCGCGACACGGTCCACCAGGTCGTCGAGGAGCCAGTTGAGCTCGCCGGACTTGGTGGTGGTCTGGCCGGTCGCCTTCGGTGCGGTCATCGACCGTCCCCCTTAGTCGTTCCTCGTGGTGCTTGTGGTGCCGTGCCGCCGGGGACGTCGTCCCCCGTGGCGTTCTCCTGGCGGCCGCGCTGCCAGCCGCGCTGGAGCGAGGCCATGCGGCTGCGTACCTCCTCGGCGTCCCGGTCGGCGGGGTCCGGGCGGTTCTCGGCAGGTCTTTCGGTGCTCTGCCTCAGCTGGGGGGCGAGGTTGGCCTGCCGTACGCGCCGGGGCAGGGCGCCCGTCCCTGGTTCAGCGGGCGGTGTGTCCGGGGTGCCGGGTGCGGGGTCGGTGCCCTCGGTGCGGTGCTCGCCGTCGTGTGCCGAAGAGCCCCCGGGCGTGGGAGACGCGCCGCGGCGGCGGCCCGGCAGGGACGGCAGCGCGTCGGTCTCCGCGCGGTCGGTGCCGGTGCTGCCCCGGCCGCCGGTACGGTCGCCGGCGCGGTTCTCGCGCCGTCGGCGGGCCGGGAGCGCGGGGGGCTCGTCCGGTCGTTCCTGCGGCGTCGTCCGGGCTCCCCGCCGGGCCGAGTCCTTTGCGGGCGTCTCGTCCACGTCGTCCCGGTCGGTCCGTTCGGGGACCGGCCGCCCGTGCGAGCTGACCAGTTTCGGGGTCCGGCGGCGGGGCAGCGCGACCGGCCCGCTCGCCGCCTCCTCCTCGCCCCGGGGTGACGCGGCGTCGTCGTCCCGGTTCTGGCTTCGCCCGTCCGAGCGGCGGGCAGCCGGCGGGTCGTCGTCCGCGGCGACGAGGGAGCGGCGCGGGCGGAACAGGCCGCCCCGTTCGCTGTCCTGGTCGCCGAGCCCGCCCGGCAGGTCGTCGAGCGCGTCCAGGTCGACGGGCGCCTCCAGTTCCACCGGTCCGTCCAGCAACGGGGACGGCCGTCCCGGTAGCCGTGCGGGGACGTGGGCGAGGGCGGAACGGCGGTTCTCCTCCCGCTCCTTCTCCGTCACGTGCTGCGGGCGGTCGAGACGGAAGCCGACGCCGTTGGTGTCCGGGGCGTCGTCCGTCAGGAGCGCGTCGGGGACGAAGACGACCGCCGTGGTGCCGCCGTACGGGGATGGCTGCAGGGACACCCGGACGTTCTGCCGCTGGGCGAGCCGGCTGACGACGAACAGGCCCAGCCGGTCGGTGTCCGACAGCTCGAACTCCGGTGTCTCGGCGAGCCGGAGGTTGGCGTCGAGGAGGGCGTCGGCCGCCATGCCGAGGCCCCGGTCGTGGATCTCCAGGGTGAAGCCGTTGGCGACGCGCTCGCCCAGGACCTGTACGGCGGTGTGCGGTGGGGAGAACACCGTGGCGTTCTCGAGGAGTTCGGCCACCAGGTGGGTGAGGTCGGCGACGGCCGGGCCGGTGACGGCGATGCGGGGCAGCCGGCGGACCTCGATGCGCTCGTAGTCCTCGACTTCGGCGACGGCGGCCCGCACCACGTCCATGAGCTGGACCGGCTTGCGCCACTGTCTGGACGGGGCCGCGCCGGAGAGGATGACCAGGCCCTCGGCGTGCCGGCGCATGCGGGTGGTCAGGTGGTCCAGGCGGAAGAGGTCGGCGAGCTCCTCGGTGTCCTCGGTGCGGCGCTCCATGGTGTCCAGCAGGGTGAGCTGCTTGTGCAGCAGGACCTGGCTGCGCCGGGCGAGGTTGACGAAGACCTCGGAGACGCCGGCACGGAGTTCGGCCTGCTTGACGGCGGCCTCCACGGCGGCGCGCTGGAGTGTGTTGAGGGCCTGGCCGACCTCGCCGATCTCGTTCTTGTCGTACTCCAGGCGCGGCACCTCGGTCTCGACGTCCACCTCTTCGCCCGCCGAGAGGCGGCGCATCACGCCGGGCAGGCGGACGCCGGACGCCTCGTGGGCCTCCAGGCGCAGCTGCCTGAGGTCGCGGATGAGGGAACGGCCGACGCGCACGGACAGGAAGAGGGAGAACAGCAGGGCGATCAGGCCGAGGGCGCCGGCGACGACCACTTTGGCGATGGTGTTCGTCGCGACCGGGTCGACGCGGTCCTGGTAGCGGTCGGCGGCGTGGTCGTCGAGGTCGCCCAGTTCGTCGAGGACACTGCCGGCGGCGGTGTCCCAGCTCTGGGCGGTGACGCCGCGGGGCATGCCCGCCTCGGTGGAGACGGCCGCCTGCTCGGCGGTCCGCAGGGGGGCGGAGGCGGCGTTCTTCCAGAAGCGCTGGTAGCGGCCGCGTTCGGCGGCGGGCAGCAGCGGGAGGTTGATGTCGTACGTCATCGTCCGCTGGGCGACGAGGTCGGAGACGTCCCGGGCCTCGGCACGGGTGAGCCGGCCGGTGACCAGGGCGGAGCCGAGGAGGGCGTCCTCGCGGGAGAGGAGCTCGCGAGCGCGGGAGACGTTGACGAGTGCGCGGTACTGCTTGTCCAGGTTCACGTCGTCGATGACGTGGAGGTTGGCGAGCAGTTCGTGGCAGGGGTCGACGAGCCGGTTGTAGAGGCCGAGGGCCTGTGCGCGGTCGACGGTGCCGTCCTCGACGCTGCGGCGCAGCGAGCCGATGCCGTCGAAGGCGTCCAGTACGGCGGTGAGCCGCTCCTGTTCGGCCTGGCCCATCGCGTCGCGCACGTCGGCGTCCGCGGCGCCCCGGCGGATCTCGGCGACGGCCTCGTCGGTGGCGGTGCGGCTGCGCTCCAGGGCGGCCAGGCCGTCGGAGGCGCGCGGGTCGGCGAGGTGGACGAGGGTCTGGCGGCGTTCCTGCTGGAGGACGCGGATGGTGTCCTCGACCGGGTAGCCGATCTCCTCGACGACGGTGGTGACGTCGAACAGGCGACTCGCCTCGCGTCCCGTGAGCACGGTGGCGAAGCCCCAGATCGCGGTCAGGGAGACCAGCGGCACGAGAAGCAGCGCCACGATCTTCCGGCGGATCGACTTCCCGCGAAAGCGCATGGCCTCCCCCAGCTCGTCCCCCACCGGCAGGGGGTACACATGTGCGTCAACAAACGGCGCGAGCCTACTACTGACACACAGGTAACTCGAAGACCTGTCCGGAACCCGAACCTCCGCACCACTGTACGGCGATGGTCAGTTGTCCGGCCATTGCGGGAGATTGCCCACCGGGATCCGACGGCGGACGGAGTGGGGCGCCCTGCCGGGAGAGCGGGTGGGTTGGCCGGATTTTTTCGGCCGGGCGGGCTTCTCGGGAATCTTGAGCGGTCGTCGTTCGTCCTTCACTACGGGAAATGGAGGCGGAATCGGCCACAGGAGCCGCATCCCGCCTCCGGGCGGCGTAAAGCAGCGCAAGCCGGGCAGCCAGAGGGGAGCCGTGTCCTCGGACACGGGCGAGCGGTCTGCAGGCGGTGGGGAGTGACATGGTGATGGGCACGGCGGAGCGGCGCAAGGCGCCCGAGGACGGTGGTGCGGCCGGGTCGACGGCCCGCTCGGCGCGCGAGGAGCCGGATCGCGACATTCCGGCGGTGGGCCCGGAGGCGGCGGAACCGGATACGCCGGGGCAGGAGCGGCGGACTCGGGCGGACCGGCACGGAGAGCGTGAGGAGCGGCCGGCCTACCGGCCGTTGTGGACGGAGGAGCCCGCACGGCGGCGCCGGCTGCCGGATCCGGTGCGTACGGCGGCCGTGCGGGCGGTGCTGGTCGCGGCCGTGACGCTGATCCTGGCGATGGTGGCCTTCCTGTGCACGTTGGCCGGGTCCTGGCTGGCGTTCCCCATGGTGCTCGGCAGCGTGGCGGGCACGGTGGTGGCCACGTGGGGCGTGCTGGACGTGTGGGTGACCCGGCAGGTCTGGAACCAGCGGCACGGCGTGGTGTCCGTGCCGAGCAGCACCGCGCGGGCGATGCGGCGCGAGCGGCGACGGGCGAGGCGGCAGGCCCGGTCCGCGGAGCGGGCGCAGGAGCGGATACGCGGGCGGGGCGGCGCGGGGCAGTTGTCGCACCCCTGAGCCGGCCGGGCCTCGGGAGGGCTCCGTTCACGGCTCGGCGGGTCGGACCAGTTCGGCCTCTCGGGCGAGTTCGCGCCGGGCCCGCGTGAAGGAGCGCGGTCGGTCCACCGCGAGCACCGCGGTCGTCCGGCCGTCCCGTTCGTAGCGGGCGAGGAATCCGTCCGCGCCGGGAGCGCCGTCGGTGATCCCGCCCTCGGTGATGCGGACGCTGTCCCCGTGCCGGCGTCGGCCGGTGAACTGGAGGCGGGCGCCGTACTGGTCGGACCAGAAGTACGGCACCTCTCCGGCGCTCCGCACGGTTCGCCCGGCGAGCAGGTTGGTCACGGCGACGCGGGGCTGCCCGGTGGCGGAGGTCCAGTGCTCCGCGCGGGTGCCGCCGACGCGGGCCACGTCGCCGACGGCGACCACCTGCGCCAGGGACGTCACGCAGCCGTCGTCGCACAGGACTCCGTCGTTCAGTACCAGCGGCGAACCGGCCAGCCAGGTGGTGTTGGGCACGGCGCCGATGCCGAAGACCACCACGTCCGCCAGCAGGGTGCGGCCGTCGGAGAGTGTCACGGCGGTGACGGCGGCCGTACCGCGCAGCGCGGTGACGGTCGCGCCGGTCACCAGTTCCGTACCGGCGCGGCGGTGCAGCGCGGCGCACACGGCGGCCATGTCGGCGCCGAGTTGGGGCACGAGTGGCAGCGGGGCTGCTTCGACGACGGTGACGGTGTGACCGAGGGCGGCACACGAGGAGGCGGTCTCCGCGCCGATGAAGCCGCCGCCCACGACGACGACCCGGCGGGGGCCGCGGGTGAGCTCCGCACGCAGGGCGCGGGCGTCGTCCAGGGTCCGCAGGGTGTGGAGGCCGGCGAGGTCGCGGACCGCGGGGCGCCGGGCCGACGCGCCGGTGGCGACGACGACACCGTCGGCGGACACGGTGCGGCCGTCGTCGAGCAGCACCGTACGGCCGCGGGCGTCCAGGCCGCGGGCGCGCACGCCGAGCAGCCACTCCGCGTCCAGTCCGGCGGTCTCCTCGCTGTCGGTGAGGGCCAGTCGCTCCTCGTCGGCGCGGCCGGTGAGGAAGTCCTTGGAGAGAGGAGGCCGGTCGTAGGGGTGGTGGGGTTCGTCGCCGATGATCACGAGGCGGCCGTCGAAGCCCTGGGCCCGCAGTTCCCGGGCGGCGTACAGGCCCGACAGGGAGGCGCCGACGACGGCGACGGTCCTCATGCGGCGCTGCCCTCCTGCGCGGCGAGACGGACATGGACCACACCGTCCTCGACGACGACGCCGTGGGTGCGGACGGGCCGGCGGGCCGGGAGACAGGTCGGCAGGCCGGTGCGGAGGTCGAACGAGGCGGCGTGCAGCGGGCACTCGACCAGGCAGCCTTCCAGCCAGCCCTCGGAGAGGGAGGCGTCCTGGTGGCTGCACGTGTCGTCGATGGCGTAGAGGTCGCCGTCGTCGGTGTGGAAGACGGCGATCGGCGGACTGGTCGCGACGCGGACGGACTCACCCTTAGGGAGGTCTTCGAGGCGGCAGACGGGAATCATGGGCTCCCCTCTCGGTACGGACCGCATGGCGGGGAGGGGTCGGCACGCGTACCCTTCCGCGATCCGGACGCTTCGGTAACATGATGTTTCACATGGCGCACTGGAGAGCGCTATACGCAACAGAATCCGGGCGGGCGCCCTTGGCGTCAAGGGCTTCCCGCGGACGCGGCCCGAATGGGCCGTCAGGCGGTGGGAGTCGAGCCATGCCCCGCACACACAAGCAGTCCGACCATGGTGAGGACCACGTGGAGAACAAGCAGGCCGGCAGAGGCGCGGCGAGCGGCGTGCAGTCGGTGGACCGCGCCGTGAGCGTCCTGGAGATCCTCGCCCGGCACGGCGAGGCCGGCGTCACCGAGATCGCCGACGAGCTGGACGTGCACAAGTCCACCGCCTTCCGCCTGCTCGGCGTCCTGGAGAACCGCGGTCTGGTGGCCCAGGAGAAGGAGCGCGGCAAGTACTACCTGGGGGCGGGCGTGCTGCGGCTCGCGGGGGCGGCGGCGGTGCGGCTGGACATCTCGCAGGAGGGCGTTCCGGTCTGCCGCGAACTCGCAGACGAACTGGGCGAGACGTCGAACATCGCGGTGCTCGACGACGACGCGGCGGTCAACATCATGCAGGCGCGCGGCACCGCCTCGGTGACGGCGCAGAACTGGCTCGGCCGGCGCACCCCGCTGCACGCCACCGCCAGCGGCAAGGTACTGCTGGCCCACCTGCCGACCACCCTGCGCGAAGGCCTGCTGGCCCGCCCCCTGCACCGGTTCACCGAGCACTCCGTCACCGGCGCGGCGGTGCTGCGCGGCGAGCTGGCGACCGTGGCGGACCAGGGCTACGCGATCACGCAGGAGGAACTGGAGATCGGGCTCGCCGCCGTGGCGGCGCCCGTACGCTCCCACGACGGCAAGGTGATCGCCTCGATCAGCGTCTCGGGTCCGGTGTACCGGCTGACCCCGGAGCGCCTCGCGGACCTGGCCGAACGGACCCTGGCGGCCGGGGTGGAACTGTCCCGCCGCATGGGATACGGCGGCTGACCGGGCACGCGCCCGCGTGGCGCGGCACGGCCCTGAAAAGGTTCTTCCCGGGGTTGTCACGCACCTCTTGACGGCCGCTCTCCGGCCTTCCCACTATGTTCCTCATAGCGCAACCCATCGTGCACTGCGCAACAGCAGAGGAGCTTGTCGTGACACACGAGGTCCGCGCCGTAGTCGCTGTCGAGAAGGGCGCACCGGTCGAGGTGCGGACGATCGTCGTCCCGGACCCGGGCCCAGGCGAGGTCCTCGTCGCCGTGCAGGCGTGCGGGGTCTGCCACACGGACCTGCACTACCGGGAGGGCGCGATCACGGACGGCTTCCCGTTCCTGCTGGGCCATGAGGCGGCCGGCACCGTTGAGGCGGTCGGGGAGGGCGTCACCGACCTGAAGCCGGGCGACTACGTCGTCCTCGCCTGGCGCGCCCCCTGCGGCGCGTGCCGCTCCTGCCGCCGTGGCCGCCCCTGGTACTGCTTCGACTCCCGCAACGCCGCCCGGCCGATGACGCTCCCCGACGGCACCCCGCTGACCGCCGCCCTCGGCATCGGCGCCTTCGCCGAGAAGACCCTGGTCGCGGCGGGTCAGGCCGTGCGGGTCGACCCGGCGGCCCGGCCCGAGGCGGCCGGCCTGATCGGCTGCGGCGTGATGGCGGGTTACGGGGCCGCGGTCAACACCGGCGACGTCGGCCGCGGCGACTCGGTAGCCGTCATCGGCTGCGGCGGCGTCGGCAACGCGGCCATCGCGGGCGCTGCCCTGAACGGCGCCGTGAAGATCATCGCCATCGACGTCGACGGCGGCAAACTGGACCGGGCCGAGCGGTTCGGCGCCACGCACACCGTCAACTCCCGCGGCACCGACCCCGTCGAGGCGGTCCGCGCCCTCACCGACGGCCACGGCGTGGACCTCGCGATCGACGCCGTGGGGCACCCGGAGACGTTCCGCCAGGCCTTCTACATGCGCGACCACGCGGGCGTACTGGTCCAGGTCGGCGTGCCCGCACCGGACACGACGGTCGAGCTGCCGCTCATCGACGTGTTCTCCCGCGGCGGCGCCGTCAAGTCGTCCTGGTACGGCGACTGCCTGCCGAGCCGCGACTTCCCGTTCCTCGTCGACCAGTACCTGCACGGGCAACTGGACCTCGGCGCCTTCGTCTCGGAGACCACCTCACTGGACGGGGTGGAGGAGGCGTTCGCCAAGATGCACCGCGGCGAGGTGCTCCGCTCGGTGGTGGTCCTGTGAGCGCCCGCAGCCCCTGGTCGAGCGCCCCCGTCCCCCGGCCCGTTCCCCGCGTGGTCGTCATCGGCGCCGGCATCGTCGGCTGCTCGCTCGCCGACGAGCTGACCGCCCGCGGCTGGAGGGACGTCACCGTCCTCGAACAGGGCCCGCTGCCCGCCCCCGGCGGCTCGACGTCCCACGCCCCCGGCCTGGTCTTCCGGACCAGCCCGTCCAGGACCCTCACCGCGTTCGCCCAGTACACCGTCGAGAAGTTCACGTCCCTGGAAGCGGACGGCGGGCCGTGCTTCCGGCAGGTCGGCGGCCTGGAACTGGCCACCACCCCACAGCGCCTGGCCGACCTGCACCGCCGGGCCGGGCACGCCGCCGCCTGGGGCGTGACGGGCGAGGTGGTCGGCCCCGCCCGCTGCAAGGAACTCTGGCCGCTCCTCGACGAGTCGGTGGTCCTCGGCGGCTTCCACACCCCCGGGGACGGCCTGGCCCACGCCCTGCACGCGTCCCGCGCCCAGCTGGACCGCGCCACCGCGCGGGGCGCCCGCTTCCTGGACCGTCACACGGTCACCGGCATCGAACGGCAGGACGGCAGGGTCACCGCGGTCGTCACCGACCGGGGCACCTTCCCCGCCGACCACGTCGTCTCCGCGGCCGGCTTCTGGGGGCCGGTCGTCGGCCGCATGGCCGGGGTCGACGTCCCCCTGCAACCCCTCGCCCACCAGTACGCGAGGACCGGTCCGCTGCCGGAGCTGAGCGGCACCACGGCGGAGGCTTCGAAGCCGATCCTCCGCTTCCAGGACCGCGACCTGTACTTCCGGGAGCACCACGACCGGCTCGGCATCGGCTCTTACGCCCACCGGCCGCTGCCCGTCGACCCGTTCGCCGTCCCCGCCTACGACGAGGCCCGCTCCCGGAACATGGACATGCCCTCGTCCTACCCCTTCACCGCGGAGGACTGGGCGCCGAGCTGGGAGGACTGCCGCAGGCTGATGCCCGCACTGCGCGGGGCCGGGATCGAGTCGGGCTTCAACGGCGTCTTCTCCTTCACCTCGGACGGCATGCCCGTCCTCGGCGAATCCCGCACGCTGCGCGGCTTCTGGCTGGCGGAGGCCGTCTGGGTGACCCACTCGGCCGGTGTCGCCAAGGCCGTCGCCGAGTGGATGGTGAACGGGCGGCCGGAGATCGACGTGCACGAGTGCGACCTCACGCGTTTCGAGGAAGCGCAGCGTTCACCGGCGTACGTGCGTGAGCGCGGCTCACAGCAGTTCGTCGAGGTGTACGACGTCGTCCATCCGCTCCAGCCGATGGACGGGCCACGGCCGCTGCGGGTCAGCCCCTTCCACGCCCGGCAGCAGCAGCTCGGCGCCCACTTCCTGGAGGGCGGCGGCTGGGAGCGCCCGCACTGGTACGAGGCCAACGCCGGCCTCGCCGAGGGCCTGCGGCTCCCCGCGCGCGACGCCTGGTCGGCCCGGCACTGGTCCCCCGTCGCGGCGGCCGAGGCGCTGGCCACCCGCGAGAAGGTCGCGCTGTACGACATGACCCCGCTGCGCCGCCTGGAGGTCACGGGCCCCGGAGCCCTCAGCTTCCTCGACCGCATGACCACCAACAACCTCCGCAAGAAGCCGGGAGCGGTCACGTACACCCTCCTCCTGGACGAGACCGGAGGCATCCGCTCCGACCTCACCGTCGCCCGCCTCGCGCCCGACCGCTTCCAGGTCGGCGCCAACTCCCCCGCCGACCTCGACCACCTGCTCCGGCACGCGCCCGCCGACGTCCACATCAGGGACGTCACCGCCGGCACCTGCTGCGTCGGCGTCTGGGGCCCGCTCGCCCGCGACCTCGTCCAGCCGCTCACCCCGGACGACTTCTCGCACGAGGCGTTCGGCTACTTCCGCGCCAAGGAGACGTACGTCGGCCACGTCCCCGTCACGGCGCTGCGTCTGAGCTACGTCGGCGAGCTGGGCTGGGAGCTGTACACCACGGCCGACCTCGGGCTCCGGCTCTGGGACACGCTCTGGGAGGCCGGCCGGGACCTCGGGGTGATCGCGGCCGGGCGGTCAGCCTTCAACTCCCTGCGCCTGGAGAAGGGATACCGGGCCTGGGGCGCCGACATGACCGACGAGCACACCCCGTACGAGGCGGGCGTCGGTTTCGCGGTCCGCCGCGACAAGGCCGACTTCGTCGGCAAGGCGGCGCTGGAACGCAGGGGCGAGCCGGTCCGGCGGCTCACGCCCCTCCTCCTCGACGACCCGGCGTCCGTGGTCCTCGGCAAGGAGCCCGTGCACGTCGACGGCGTGCCCGTCGGCTACGTGACCAGCGCCTCGTACGGCTACACCCTCGGCCGCTGTGTCGCCTACGCCTGGCTGCCGGCCGGTCTGGCCTCCGGAACCGGCGTGCACGTGGAGTACTTCGGCGAGAAGGTGCCCGCCACGGTCGCCGAAGAGCCGCTCTTCGACCCGCAGATGTCCCGCATCCGCCGCTAGCCCGCCAGGACACCGGGAAAGCCAAGCCCCGGACACCAGAATCGCTAGGAGGGCCCTCCGTTGTCCCCCACCTACGACGTGATCGTCATCGGCCTCGGCGGCATGGGCAGCGCCGCCGCGCACCACCTGTCCGCGCGGGGCGCCCGCGTGCTGGGACTGGAGAAGTTCGGCCCGGTGCACAACCGCGGCTCCAGCCACGGCGGTTCCCGGATCACCCGGCAGTCGTACTTCGAGGACCCGGCCTACGTGCCGCTGCTCCTGCGCGCCTACGAGCTGTACGAGGAGCTGGAGCGGGACACCGGCCGGGACATCGCCCTGCTGTGCGGCGGCGTGATGGTCGGGCGGCCCGACTCGTGGACCGTCTCCGGCTCGCTGCGCTCGGCCCGCGAGTGGGGCCTGCCGCACGAGTTGCTGGACGCCCGGGAGATCCGCCGCCGCTTCCCCACGCTCACGCCCGCGGCCGACGAGGTCGCCCTGTACGAGGCCAAGGCGGGCCTGCTGCGCCCGGAGAACACGGTCGCCGCCCACCTCCAGCTCGCCACCCGGCAGGGCGCCGACCTGCACTTCGACGAACCGATGACGCGCTGGGAGCCGTACCGGGACGGCGTGCGGGTGCACACCGCCGACAACACCTACACCGCCGCACAGCTGGTGATGTGCCCGGGGGCCTGGGCGCCCCGGCTGCTGGCCGACCTGGAGGTGCCGTTCACGGTCGAACGCCAGGTCATGTACTGGTTCCAGCCGAGGAACGGAGTCCGCCCCTTCCGCCCGGGGCGCCAGCCCATCTACGTCTGGGAGGACGCGGCCGGCGTCCAGGTCTACGGGTTCCCGGCCATCGACGGCCCCGGGCAAGGCGCCAAGGTCGCCTTCTTCCGCAAGGGAAACGCCACCACGCCGGAGACCATCGACCGCACCGTGCACGACCACGAGGTCGAGGCGATGGCGGACCACATGTCCACCCGCGTCCCGGACCTGCCCGGGACCTTCCTCAAGGCCGCGACCTGCATGTACACCACCACCGTCGACGAGCACTTCGTCATCGCCCGGCACCCCGCGCACCCCGGATCGGTCACCGTCGCCTGCGGTTTCTCCGGACACGGCTTCAAGTTCGTGCCCGTGGTCGGCGAGATCCTGGCCGACCTGGCCCTGACCGGCACCACCGCGCACCCCATCGGCCTCTTCGATCCCCTCCGAGGAGTACGCACGTGACGACGACTCCCCTGTCCCCCAGCCTCATCTCGACGCTTCCGGGCCGCTACTACACCGACCCGGAGGTCTTCCGTCAGGAGCAGCGGCACGTCTTCGAGGCGATGTGGGTCTGCGCGGTGCGCGGCGCCGACCTCGAGCGGCCCGGCGCCTTCCGCACCGTGCAGGTCGGCCGCGAGAACGTGATCGTCACGCGTACCCGAACCGGCGGGCTGCGCGCCTTCCTCAACATCTGCCGGCACCGTGGCGCCCGGCTCTGCCTGGAGGAGTCCGGCGAGGTGCGGCGCACCCTCCAGTGCCCCTACCACGCCTGGACGTACGACCTCGACGGCCGGCTGGTCGCCGCGCCCAACCTGACGAAGATGCCGGACGTCGACCGTTCCGCGTACGGCCTGGTCGAGGTCGCCCTGCGCGAATGGCTCGGCTACGCCTGGGTGTGCCTGGCCGACGAGCCGCCCTCCTTCGAGGAGACGGTGCGGGGCGCGGCCGTCGAGCGGCTCGGCGACCCGGCCGCGATCGAGCGGTACGGGACGGAGCGGCTGGCGCTGGGCCGGCGCGTGACGTACGACGTACGGGCCAACTGGAAGCTGATCGTCGAGAACTTCATGGAGTGCTACCACTGCGCGACCATCCACCCGGAACTCACCGACGTGCTGCCCGAGTTCGCCGACGGTTACGCGGCCCAGTACTACGTGGGCCACGGTGCCGAGTTCGGCGAGGGGGTGCGGGGCTTCACGGTCGACGGCAGCGAGGGCTTCGGCCGGCTGCCCGAGGTGTCGGACGGCCAGGACCGGCGGTACTACGCCGTCACCGTGCGGCCGACGGTCTTCGTGAACCTGGTGCCGGACCACGTGATCCTGCACCGCATGTTCCCGATGGCCGAGGATCGCACGGTGGTCGAGTGCGACTGGCTGTACGCGCCCGAGGTCGTGGCGTCCGGGGCCGACCTGTCGAAGTCGGTCGAGCTGTTCCACCGGGTCAACGTCCAGGACTTCGCGGCCTGCGAGCGGACCCAGCCGGCGATGTCGTCCCGGGCCTACCGCGCGGGCGGCGTGCTGGTGCCGACCGAGCATCACATCGGGGTCTTCCACGAGTGGCTGCTCGGGCGGCTCGGCGGAGACCTCCCCTAGGCCGGTGACTGCGCGGGCCGTTTGAACATCCGCGTGGCCGTGATCTCGCTGTGCACCGTCTCGCCCTCGCCCTCACCGGACGGGACCGGCTGGGGCAGGCCCGGCCTCAGGTGCTCCTCCACGCTGATGTACTTCAGGCCCGCCCTGAGGTCGGCGTCGTTGCGCAGCCGGATGACCAGCGGGAACTCGGCCAGCGCGGTCGTGTCGAAGAGGCCGGTGGTGTAGAGGAGCTGGACGCCGAGCGCGTCGGAGACGGCCCGCTGGAGTTCCAGCAGGTAGGTGGCGTTGGCGCGGCCGATGGGGTTGTCGAGGAACAGGGTGCCGGCGTGCCGGTGCCGGTCGCGGCCCCGGTCGTTGCTGCGGAGCGCGGCCATCGTGCAGTACAGGGCGATGGCCGCGGTGAGCAGCTGGCCGCCGGAGAAGACGTCGCCCATCTGGCCGACGGGGACGCGCTCGGCGCGCAGTACGGCGTCCGGCTTGAGGATCTCGACGGCGACGCCCTTGGGCTGAAGGGCGGCGGCGACGCCGCGCAGCAGCAGGGACATGCCGTCGCGGCGCAGGTCGGAGTTCTTCTTGACGGCCGCCCGGGTGGCCTCGTCGACGACCTCGCCGAGGCGCTCGGTGAGAGTCGCCTGGTCGGGTTCCTCGAAGCGGATGCGCAGGAATTCCTGCCCGGACCACTCACCGAGGCCTTCGGGCAGCCGGGACAGCCGCTGGGCGGAACGGAGGGTGGCGAGGGCCGACTCGACCAGGCCGCGCAGCCGGTCCACGATCGAGTCGCGGTTGCGTTCGAGCTGGGCCAGTTCGTCGGTCAGGACGCGGAGGCGGGGCTCGAAGGCCTCGGCCCACTTGGCAGCGTGCTCGGGCAGCGCGGAGGCGGGCAGTTCGCGGATCTGCTGGCGGGCGGGCGTGCGGACCTGCTCGTACCGGGTGGAGTTGGCGTGCCGGACGAGGACGTCGCTCGCCTCGCGTACGGCGGACTCGGCGGCGGACAGGTCGGCGGCGCAGCCGCGCAGGGAGCGGCGGGCCTCGGCGGCGGCGCGGCGGGCCTGCTCCATGGTGTCCGGGTAGGGCTCGGGCTCCTCCTGCTCGTCCTCGGGGTGCTCGCGCAGCAGGTCGCGGAGCATGGCGGCGACCTCGTCGAAGCCGCCGGCCGCGTCATCGGCGGCCCGGTGGGCGTCGAGCAGTCCGGCGTGGGCCTCGCGGGCCTGGGACAGCGCCTCGGTGTGGGAGGCCAGTTCGGCGGTCGCCGTGCGCAGCAGGGCCTGGGCGTGTTCGGCGTCGCGCGGCAGGAGCTCTTCGGGGAGTTCGGTGTGGGCGTCGCCGTCCTCGGGTGCGTGGCGTTCGGCCTCGCCGCGCAGCCGGCCGAGCTGCTCGCTCGCGTGCGACATCCGCGTCTCCAGGAGCTGGACCAGCTCCTCCGCGCGGGCGGCGGCAGCCTGCCGGGAGGGTCCGTCGGAGCCGTCGGGCGACTCCAGCAGCTGGGCGGCCCGGGTGCGGACCTTGTTGCTGAGCCGGTCCAGTTCGGCGCGGGCGGCGCTCTCGTCGCTCTCCGCCCGGGCCTGCTCGGCGCGCAGATCGGCGCCGACGCCGACCTTCTCGTACACCTGGGAGGCGGCCCGGTAGGCCTCGCGGAGGTCCGGCAGGGACGCCTTCGCCTTCGGCGCGTCCGTGCCGTCCCCGGGTGCCTCTTCCGGTACGTCGTCGGGGGCGCCGGCGATCTCGGCGCGCTCGGCGCGCAGCGCGCGGGCGGTGCGGCGGGCGTCGTCGGCGGCGCGCTGGGCGGCGCGGCGGTCCTCGTCGGCGGCGCGGGCCCGCTCCAGGCAGGCCTGCGCGCGGGCCTCGGCCTCGGTGCCCTCGTCGGCCAGTTCGCGGAGCCTGGCCTGCCAGCCGGCGCGCTCGCGCAGCCGGAAGGCGAGCCCGGCGAGGGCGTCGGCGGCGCGCCGGGCCTTCTGCGCGGCCTCCTGCCGTTCGTCGCGCACCCGTACGGCCTCGGCGGCACTCTCCTCGGCCTCGGCCCGCGCGGTGCGCGCCTCGGTCAGCTCGGCCTCGGTCTCCTCGGCGAAAGCCTGCGCCTCCTCGGAGGTCCGGGCCAGTTCGGCGAGGCGTCCGGCCGGGCAGCCGGTGCGCCAGGAGGCGAGCCGAGCCGCCAGCTCCCGGTCCTTGCCGAGCCGCGCGGCGAGGGTGCGGATCTCCTCGTCCCGCTCCGTCGCCCGCGCACGCAGCGTCTGCCGCTCCTCGTCGGCGGCGTGCTCGTCGTGCATGGCGGGGTTCGGCGGTACGAGGAACACATCGCCGGTGTCGGTGCCGGAGCCGGGGGCCGGGGTGGGCGCGAGCAGGGCGGCGGCCGTGCCGACGGCGACGGCGGAGCGCGGCAGCAGGGCCGCGTCGCCGAGGACCTCGCGGGCGCGGGTGTGCGAGTCGGGGTCGGTGATGATCACGCCGTCGACCAGTTCGGGCCGGGCGGCGAGCACGCGCGCGTGGTCGGCGGGGTCGACGGCCTGGGCGAGGTAGCGCCAGCCGGGCAGGGCGGGGATGCCGTGCTCGCCCAGGAACTCCACGGTGGCCAGCACGTCGGGGCCGGGCGGCAGCAGTCCGCCGTCGCCGAGGGCGCCGAGGATGCGGGAGTCGTCGGCGGCGGCGGTGCGCAGGTCGAACAGCTGGCGTTCGGCGGAGGAGACGGTGTCGTCGAGCAGTTCGCGGAGTTCGTCGGCGAAGCGGTCGAGCTCTTCGGCGGTCAGTGCTCCGTCGGCCGTGTGGTGTACGGCGGCCGGATCGCCGCCGTCCGTGTCCTGGCGGGGCTGCGGGATGCCGGGGCGGGAACCGGCGGCCAGACCCAGCAGGTCGGCGAGGCGTTCCTCGGCCGCAAGCGACTCGGCGGTGCGGCGCTCGGTCTCGTGGGCGTTCCTGGCCGCGGTGGCCGCGTCGGCCGCGCGGGCCGCCGTCAGTTCGGCGCGGCTCTCGGCGGCGGCTGCCTCGCGTGCGTGCTCGGTGGCCCGGCGGGCCGCCTCCCGGGCGGTGTCCCACGCCTCCACGGTCGTCTTCTCGGCGTCGCTGGCCGCGAGGGCGGCCCTCGCGGGGTCGGCGTCGGGTGCGCTGTCGTCGAGCCAGCCGGCGCGGACCGCCTCGGCGGTCTCCTGCTCGACCTCGGTGAGGCGCTGGCGCAGGTGCCCGGCCTCGCTGCGGGCGCGCTGGGCCTCGGTGGCGGCGGTGGTGGCGTCCCGGTGGGCGGTGTCGCTGACCTCCTGGAGGGCGGCGGAACGCTCCTCCTCCTCGTTGGCGTGGTGCTCGGCCTTGCCGGCCGCCGCGTGCAGGGCGCGGACGAGGTCGACGGCGGCCTTGGCGCGGGCGGCGAGCGCGGGGGCCGCGTCCCGCTCGGCCTCCTGGATGGCGGCGGAGACGCGGGCGACGCGGTCGGCTGCGGCGCGGTGGCGCAGGACGGCTTCGGCGGCCTGCCAGGCGGAGTGCAGGGTACGGGCGTCGGCGAGTTCGCGCTTCTGCGCGGCGGCGGACTTCTCCGCGGCGGTCAGGGCCAGCGAGGCGTGCCGGTAGGCGAGTTCGGCGGCGACGAGGGCGCTGCGGTCCCGGGCGGACTCGGCGTGCGTGACGGAGTGGGCGGCGGCGGTGACCCGCTGGGCGAGGTCGCCGGCCCGGACGCGCTCCCGGGCGCCGCGCGCGGAGAGCCGGCGTGCGAGGGTCCTGGTCCGGCGTTCGGCGGCGGTGTGGATGTCGCGGGCGCGGGCGCGGGCGTCGGTGGCCTCGACGATCCGGCCGAGGAGGTCGACGGACCCGGCGGTGAAGTCGCGTTCGGCGATCAGTTCGGCGCGGCGGCCCAGCTTGTTGCCGAAGCCGCCGACCAGGTCGGCGAGTCCGTCGGTGTCGCGGGTGTCGGTGACGGCGCGCAGCAGGAGGTCGGTGAAGTCGGAGTCCTTCTTGACCGCGAAGAGGCCGGCGGCCTCGCCCTCGTCGGCGTTCATCTCGCGCTGGTAGCGGAAGAGTTCGGGGTCCAGGCCGAGGTCGCCGAGGTGCTCGATCCAGCGGTCGTGGATCTCCTCCCAGTGCACCTCCAGGTGCGGGTAGGCCTTCGAGGCCTCGGTGATGGCGTCCCGGAAGCCCTTCATGGTGCGCCGGCGTCCCTGGGCGCCCGAGACGCCCTCGACGGGCGGGCGGACGGCGGTGGCCTCGGCGACGGGCAGGTTGTCCAGGGTCAGTCCGGGGCCGGGCCGGAAGGAGTACCAGGCCTCGGCGAACTTCCGCGGGTCGCTGGAGACCTGGCGCCCGCGCCACTCGCTGACCTTGCCGACGACGACGCACTCGCCGGTCTGCACGTGCTGCCACTCCAGCGCCACGTGTCCGCAGTCGTCGGCGAGGAGGAACTTGCGCAGTACGCCGGAACTGGCGCCGCCCAGGGTGTTGCGGTGGCCGGGGAGCATCACCGAGAAGATCAGCTTGAGCAGCACGGACTTGCCGCCGCCGTTCTCCAGGAACAGCACGCCGGCGGGCGCGGGGCGGCGCGGGGGGCCGACCGGCTCCTCCTCGAAGAACTCCGCCTGCGTGGGGGCGGGGTCGGGCACGGGCTCGCCCACACCGCGCAGGTCAAGCACGGTGTCGGCGTAGCGCGCACCGGCGGGTCCGATCGAGTAGAGACGGACCCGGGACAGCTCGTACATGGCGGACTCTCGTAAGTCTTCGGGTAGTCGGGGAGGTGAAGGCGCGGGGTGCGGGCGGTGAGCGGGTGCTCGGTGGTCAGGAGCCGTGGAAGGGCAGGCCGGCGTCGGCCGCCAGTTCCAGGTCGTCCGTCTCGTCGGCGGGCAGCAGCGTCGCCGTGCCGTCGGTGACGGGGACGATGCCGAGCTCCAGCAGCTCGGCCATGGCGGCGCTGCCTGCCATGTCGCGCACCTGGAGCTGGTAGCGGGCGGTGGTGCGGTACGTGCCGCCGTTGTCGTCGCCGGTGCGCTGGAGGAAGCCGGACTCGGTGAGGAAGGCGGCGGCCTTGCCGACGATGCCGGTGGTGGAGCCGGGGAGTCTGCGGGCGTCCTTGGTGGCGCCGGTCGAGCTGCGTCTGGCCCAGATCCGCCAGGCGGCCTCCAGGCCGGGCGCGTCGGTGGCCGGGTCGGTGTTCTCGCCCTGCTCCTCCGCGCGTTCCTCCAGGCGCCGGCAGGCCTGGCGGACGAAGGCGTCCACTCCGTTGACCGTGACGCGGCCGATGTAGCCGTCGTCGGCGAGGTCCTCGGGACGCGGGAAGGCCATGGCGGCGACGGCGAGGTGGGCGAGTCCGTGCAGGAAGCGGTCGCCGGAGTCGGTGGCGGCGCGACGCGCGTAGTCGCCCATGCGGACGGCGAACACCGAGTCCTCGGCGGCGGTGACGGCCATTCCCGCGCGCGGGGACACCTCCAGGACGACGAGCCCGAGGCCGGCGGCCACGGCGTCGGCGAGGCGGGCGAAGGGCGGGTCCTCGCGGTAGCGGCGCAGCAGGTCGGCGTACTCCTGGTCGCGGGCGGGGAGCAGCTTGGGCTGGAGGCCGAAGGCGACGAGCCGCGCCGCGTCGGCGGCGTCGGCGGGCGTGACGGCCGCGGTGGCCGGCGCGGCGCCCGCTTCCGGTTCGCTCCGGTCGACGTGCTCGGTCACGGTCGGTTCTCCTCGTTGTGCTGATGCCGGTTGTGCTGGTGGTGGTCCGGGGGCCGGGGGCAGGACCGACCGTGCGTTCTCATGCCGCCTCCGAGCGGTCGGCGGCCATTCCGGCCGCGTCCAGCAGTGCCGTGCCGACGACGAGGTCGGCACCGCCGAACTCCGGGTCGTCCAGCTCGGTGCCGTCGTCCACGGCGAACAGCAGCTTGGGCTCGCCCTGCCGGTAGGCGGTGCCGACCGGGGGGCTGGCCGCGTGGACGGCCAGGAGGGCCACGAGGTAGGGCAGTTCGGGGTCCTGGGCGCGGGCGTCGGCCAGCAGTCCGGACAGCCGGCGCGGTGCGTCGTGCGGCAGGTCGAGGAGCTCCATGGCGGCGGCGAGCTGCTCCTCGCTGAAGCGGCTGTCGTCCGGGGTGGCGATCAGGTCGGGTTCCGGCATCTCGGCGCCCAGGTGCTCCCGCTCCACGGGCGGGGTCAGCAGTATGTCGACGAGGTCGCCGACCCGGACGGAGACGGGCGTGCGCAGACCGGTGCCGCGGGCGAAGAAGGCGTCCGTGGCGCGGAGCGCCTGCTCCAGCGGCAGCGGCAGGACGGGGGCGACGAGGTGGCCGTACAGGTCCAGGCCCGAGGTCGTCAGGGGGGTGCCGAAGGCCTGCCGGTCCTGCTCGGCGCGGAAGAGCGGGCCGGCCTCCAGGAGGCGGGACTGGAGCTGGGTGTGGCGGCGGATGCAGTCCTTGACGATGTCGACGAGCTCGGCGGCGCGGCGCTTGTGCTCGAAGTCCTCGGACTCGTCGCGGGCCTTGCGGATGTTGGTGAGGATCGCGTTCTCGTGGCGGTACCGGTCGGCGACGTGCTCCAGGGCCTCGGCGATCATGTCGGGGACGGTGGTGAGCCAGTCCACCGCACGGACGTTGCGCCGGGTGGCGTCCAGGGCCTTGCGCAGGGTTTCCGAGTACTGCACGGTCCGGTACCGGGCCTGTTCGGCGGCGAGCTGGGCGTCGGCGAGCCGGCCGCGGCTGATCAGCACCTCCAGCTTGACCTCGGCGGCGATCTGGGCGCTGGTGACGTCGGTGTCCAGGGCGCCGACGAGGACGTTGACCGCCTCGTCGGTGGTGCGCAGGTAGACGGTGCCGCCGGGGCCGGGGACCTCCTCCAGGAGCTTGAAGTCGTAGTCGCGGCGCACGTAGGTGCCGTCCGGGCCGAAGGTGCCGTACACCGCGCGGAAGCCGCGGTCGACGCTGCCGACGTTGATCAGGTTCTCCAGGACCCAGCGGGCCACGCGCTCGTGCTCGGCGGCAGGCCGCGCCGGGGCCTGGGCGGCGACGCGCGGGATCAGCCGGGCCACGATCTGGTCGTGGTCGGCGCCCGTGTCGAAGTCCATGTTGAGCGTGACCAGGTCGATGGCGGCCAGGGCGACCTCCGCCATGCCGTACACCGAGTACTCGCCCGCGAGGTTGGCCTTGCGCGCGTCGAGGTCGTGCAGCGGCGCCGTGCAGGCGAGCGCGCGCAGCCGCCGCGCCAGTCCCTCGTCGGCGGCCGGGCCCGGTGCGGGGCGCGGCCCCGCGCTGAGCTGGGGCGGAACGCTGTCCGTCGATGCAGGCGAAGTCACGGTGCACAGACTAGGTCCTCGGTCTGACAACGACCCAAACGGCACAGATGCGCCCGACCGACAGGCGTCGCGGACGGCCGGGCCCCGAGGGACGGCGAGCCCCGCCCGGGGTGGCTAGGACTCGTCCCCGACCCGCCGCAGGTAGACCTCCACGACCCGCTTCAGCGAGTTCTCGAGGTAGACGGCGAGCAGTCGCGCGGCCTGCTCGCGTTCGCCGGTCCGCAGGGTGTCGAGGAGCTCCGCGTTGCGCGCGATGTAGGGCTCGTGCAGGCGCTGTGGGTCGTCCACCACGTGGAAGGCGAGGCGCAGTTCGGCGAAGACGCTGCGCATCAGCTCGTCGGTGCGTTCGCTGCCGGCGAGGGCCACCAGTTCCCGGTGGAAGTGGATGTTGGCCGTACCCACCCCTTTCCAGTCACCTTCGCGGGCCGAGCGGCGCCCGTCCTCGACCGCCTCGGCGAGTCCGTCCAGGGCGTACGGCGGGTCTCCCAGGCCGCGGACGACTGCGCACTCGACGAGGGTCCGGGTGCGGTAGATGTCCTCGACGTCCTCGACGGTCAGGACCCGGACGAAGACGCCCCGGTTCAGCTCATGGACGAGCAGGCGTTCGTGCGTGAGCAGCCGGAACGACTCGCGCAGGGTGTTGCGGGAGACGCCGAGCGCACCGCCGATGCTGTCCTCCGACAAGCGGGTGCCGGGCGGGAAGTAGCCGTCGGCGATCCGGCTCCTGAGGATGTCCGAGACCCGCTCCGCGGTGCTGGTCCGCCCTAGGAGGGCGCGGTCGTCCGCCAGTCCCGTCAACTGCTCTGCCATGCCCGGAATTCAATCGCAGATGCCAGAACGAAACAACAGGGGTATTGAGGGATCGTTGAACGATCCCCTACGGTGCCGTGAAGTGCCCAGCGCCCGATCGCCCGCCCTCCCTCTGCGAGGTGCCCATGAGCACGTCCCCTCCTCCCCCGCCGGCCGTGTCCGCCGAAGCCGGTTCCGTCACTGATCAAGGTCCCTCCGAGGACGGCCCGTTCGGCTGGCTGCGGGCCCTGGGGCCGCGGGGCCGTCGTGCCTTCGGCGGTGCGTTCGGCGGCTACGCCCTCGACTCGTACGACTACTTCACGCTGCCGCTCACCATGGTCGCGCTGTCCGCGTACTTCGGCCTGGACAGCGGTCAGACGGGGCTGCTCACGACCGTCACACTGGTCGTCTCCGCCGTCGGCGGTGCCCTCGCGGGCGTCCTGGCGGACCGCGTCGGCCGGGTCAAGGCGCTGCTGCTCACCGTGATCACCTACGCGGTGTTCACGGTGGCCTGCGGTTTCGCCCCCAACTACGAGACCCTGCTGGTCTTCCGTGCCCTCCAGGGCCTCGGCTTCGGCGGCGAGTGGGCGGTCGGCGCGATCCTGGTCGCCGAGTACGCGAGCGCCAGGCACCGGGGGCGCACGCTCGGCGCGGTCCAGAGTTCCTGGGCCGTGGGCTGGGCGCTCGCGGTGGTCGTCTACACGCTGGTCTTCTCGCTGGCCGGAGACGACCTGGCCTGGCGCGTGATGTTCTGGACGGGCGCGCTGCCCGCGCTGCTCGTGGTCTGGGTGCGGCGCAGCGTCCACGACGCGCCCAGGGCCACCGAGGTCCGTGAGAAGAGCGCCGGGAAGGGCTCGTTCGCGGCGATCTTCAGGCGGGGCACCGCGGGCACGCCGGGCCTGCTGCGGGTGACGCTCTTCGCGAGCCTGCTCTCCACCGGCGTCCAGGGCGGCTACTACACCCTCGCCACCTGGGTGCCGACGTATCTCAAGGACGAACGCGACCTGTCGGTCGTCGGCACCGGCGGCTACCTGACGTTCCTGATCTCGGGCGCCTTCATCGGCTATCTGACCGGCGGCTACCTCACCGACCGGCTGGGCCGCAGGCGCAACATCTGGCTCTTCGCCCTGCTGTCGGCGGTCTGCATCCTGGCGTACGCGAACATCCCGAGCGGCGCCAACACCCTGCTCCTGGTGCTCGGTTTCCCGCTCGGCTTCTGCATGTCCGCGATCTTCAGCGGCTTCGGTTCGTACCTGAGCGAGCTGTACCCGACGGCGGTGCGAGGCGCGGGCCAGGGTTTCACGTACAACACCGGGCGCGCCGTGGGCGCCGTCTTCCCGACCACGGTCGGCTTCCTGGCCGACAGCTGGGGTGTGGGCGGCGCGCTGGTCTTCGGCGCCATCGGCTACGGCATCGCGGCGCTGGCCCTGCTGGGGCTGCCGGAGACGCGCGGAAGGGAACTGTCGTGACGTACTCCCCGCACCCCGTGGCCGAGGACCGGCCGGTCGTCCTCGTCGACGAGCACGCGCACGCGTGGAGCCCGGGAACGGCCCGCGCACGATTCCGGGAAGGGCTGACCGGTCCCACGGCCGGGGTCGCGGCCGGCCACACCCAGGCCAACCTGATCTCGGTGCCCGCCGACTGGGCGTACGACATGCTGCTCTTCTGCACCCGCAATCCGCAGCCCTGCCCCGTGCTCGACGTCACGGACGCCGGGTCGTGGACCACCGCGCTCGCCGACGGCGCGGACCTGCGCACCGATCTGCCGCGCTACCGGGTGTGGCGGGACGGCAAGCTGGTGGACGAGCCGGCGGACGTACGGGCGCACTGGCGCGACGACCTGGTGTCCTTCCTGATCGGCTGCAGCTTCACCTTCGAGTGGGCGCTGACCGCTGCGGGAGTCCCCATCCGCCATGTCGAGCAGGGCCGCAACGTGCCGATGTTCGTCACCACCCGGCAGTGCCGTCCGGCCGGGCGGCTGCGCGGGCCGATGGTCGTGTCCATGCGTCCGGTGCCGCCCGCGCATCTGGACGCGGCGATCCGCGAGACCGGCCTGCTCCCGGCGGTGCACGGCAGCCCGGTGCACTGCGGTGATCCGTCGGCGCTCGGCATCGCCGACCTGGACCGGCCGGACTTCGGCGACCCGGTGGACGCCGAGCCGGACGACATCCCGGTGTTCTGGGCGTGCGGCGTGACCCCGCAGGCCGCGATCATGGCCTCGCGTCCGCCCTTCGCGCTCACCCACGCGCCGGGGCAGATGTTCCTCACCGACGCGCGGGACGAGCAGTACCGCGTGGTCTGAGTCCCGGACACCCCGACGGACACCGGAGAACGGACCTCGCTCGAACTCCCGTCACGCCACTACCCACACGCCCCCGTCACGCCGCCTCCGGCCTCTCGGTCGCCGACAGGGCCGTGAGCGCGGCGGAGACCGCGGCGGACGTGCGCAGGTCGAGGCGGGCGCTCGTGCCGCGCGCGTGGTGGCGCAGTTCGTCGGCGGCCAGGGTCAGCAGTTGGGGCAGGAGGTCGGTGCAGCGCCGGGCCACCCAGCCGGTACCGGCGGTGGCCAGCCACCACAGGCTCGCCGCCCTGGTGGGGGCGGGGAACTCGGTGTCGGGCGAGGGCGCGGGACCGGTCGCGGCGCCGCGCTCGGCGAGCAGGGCGTGGAAGCGCAGGGCGAGCTGTCGGTGGCCCCGCTCGCCGGGGTGCAGCCGGTCCGCGCTCCACATCCCACGGTCGGTGGTCCAGCCGCCCTCGCACGCGTGCAGGTGCACGGCCCCGTACCGGTCCGACAGCGCGTGCACCACGGCGTTGACCGCCTGCTGCCGCCGGCCCAGCGGGCGGGCCAGCGCCCCCGGCAGCCCGAGCATCGTCCCGGGGTCCGGCAGGCAGGCGGTGAGCAGTAGCGCGCCCTGAGCGGTGAACGCGGCGTACACCGTGTCCAGCCGGGCCGCGACCGCGCGGATGTCGAAGGTGCGGCGCAGGGTGTCGTTGACGCCGACGACGACGGACACGACGTCGGGCCGCAGGGCGAGGCCGGCGGGCAGTTGCCGCCCGGCCACGTCGAGGGTCTGCGCCCCGCTGACGGCGAGGTTGGTGAACTCCGCGGGCTCCTCGGCGAGTCCGGCGGCGAGCAGCGCGGCCCATCCGCGCCACCCGCTCCCGACCGGGTCGCCGACGCCCTCGGTCAGCGAGTCGCCGAGGGCCACGAACCGGACGCGTCTCATGACACGGTCTCCGGCAGCACGGGGTGCGCGGGCAGCGCCGCGTCGTGCGCGGCCAGGAACGCCCGGACCGCCGCGTCCCAGCCGAAACACTCCGCACGCGCGCGTGCCGCCTCCCGCCGCTCCGCCTCCCGGCGGCCGAGGAGCAGGGCCACGGCGTCGGCGAAACCCTCCCCGCGGCCGGCGGCGACGGCTCCGGCGGAGCCGATGACCTCCGGCAGCGCCGACGACGCGCTGGCCACCACGGGCGTACCGCACGCCATCGCCTCCAGCGCGGCCAGCCCGAAGGTCTCGGCCGGTCCGGGCGCCAGGCACACGTCGGCGGACGCCTGGAGGGCACCGAGCAGCCCGCGGTCGGCGACGTGCCCCAGGAAGGTCACCGGCAGCCCGCGCTCCCGCGCCCGCTGCTCCAGCCGCGGACGCAGCGGTCCGTCCCCGGCCACCACCAGCACCGCCCGCTCGCCCCGCCGCCGCAGCGCCGCCAGCGCGTCGAGCGCCGTGCCGGGCCGTTTCTCCACGGACAGCCGGGAGCACATCACCAGCAGGGTCTCGTCCACGCGCGCGTGCCGGGCGCGCAGCGCCACATCGCGCAGCGCGGGGTGCCGTCCGGCCAGGTCGACGCCGAGCGGGGCGCGTACGACGTTGCGGGCCCCGATGCGGACGAACTCCCGCTCGGCGAACTCCGTCGTGCACACCACGCGCGCGTAGGTGTGCGCCGTACGGAGATTGAGGGCGTCGGCGGTGCGCCGGGCCGTCCGCTCGGGCACGCCCCAGGTGCGCAGCACACCGTCGGCGCTCTCGTGGGAGACCATCACGGCGGGGACCCGGGCCCGCCGGGCCCACTTGCCGGTCCAGCGCAGCGTGGTGCGGTCGGAGACCTCGAGACGGTCGGGGGCCAGTTCCTCCAGCAGCGCGGCCACGCGCCGCCTGTCGGTCAGGACGCGGTAGCCGCCGGCGCCCGGCAGCAGGGGCCCGGGGAGGGTGATGACGCGGCCCTGTTCGGTCTCCCGGTCGTCGGCGTGCTCGCCGGGGACGATGAGGACGGGGTCGTGTCCGGCGGCCCGGAAGCCCTTGCCGAGCTCGCGCAGCGCGGTGCGCAGGCCCCCGGACGCCGGGGCGACGAAGTTCGCGAGCCGGACGATCCGCAGTGCGCCGCTCATGCCGCCAGCACCGCCTTCCGGGTGGCGAGGACGTCCGTGTAGTGCCCGACCAGCCGGTCGCCGACGGCCGCCCAGGTGCGGCCTTCGACGGCGGCCCGCCCGGCGGCGCCGTACGCGGCCCGCAGCGCGGGGTCGGCGGACAGGGACCACACCGCGTCCCGTACGGCAGCGGCGTCGCGCGGCGGCACCAGCAGACCGGTGCGCCCGTGGGCGACGAGGTCCAGGGGGCCGCCCGCGGCGGGCGCGACGACGGGAACGCCGCTCGCCATGGCCTCCTGCACGGTCTGGCAGAACGTCTCGAAGGGACCGGTGTGCGCGAAGACGTCCAGGGAGGCGAAGACCCGGGCGAGTTCGTCGCCGGTGCGGCGGCCGAGGAAGACCGCGCCCGGCAGCGCCTGCTCCAGGCCGGGCCGGCTGGGCCCGTCCCCGACGACCACCACCCGCACGCCGTCCAGCCCGCAGACCCCGGACAGCAGCTCCACCTGCTTCTCCGGCGCGAGCCGCCCGACGTATCCGACGATCAGCTCGCCGTTCGGGGCGAGTTCGCGGCGCAGGGTCTCGTCGCGCCGGTCGGGCCGGAAACGGACGGTGTCCACCCCGCGCGGCCACAGGCTGACCCGGGGCACGCCGTGCGACCTCAGGTCGCGCAGGGCCGCGCCGGACGGGGCGAGGGTGAGGTCGGCGGCGGAGTGCACGGAGCGGATGCGCCACCAGGCCGCCGCCTCGCCCGCTCCCATGTACGTACGGGCGTAGCCGGCGAGGTCGGTCTGGTAGACGGCCACCGCGGGGACGCCGAGGCGGGCGGCGGCGGCCATGCCCCGCACGCCGAGGACGAACGGGCTGGCCAGGTGGACGAGGTCGGCACGGTGTTCGGCGATCGCCGCGGCCACGCGCCGGCTGGGAAGGGCGACGCGGACCTGGGGGTAGCCGGGGAGCGGAAGGGAGGGGATCCGGACGAGGGGGCACGGCGCGGAGGTGTCCGCATCGGTGCCGGGGGCGGCGGCCGGGGCGACGACCACGCAGTCGTGACCGCGGTCGACGAGGTGCCGGGCGGTCTGGAGCGTGCAGTGGGCCACGCCGTTCACATCGGGGGGAAAGGATTCGGTCACGATGACGACACGCATACCCGTGTTGTCGCCGGGCTGGACGTGCTCGCGTCAACGTCGATCTTTCCGGGCGAGGAACGTCCCATGAGCGTTGCCCCGCCCGTCCGGGCGGGTCAGCCCGCGGCCACACCCGCCGTACTTGCGGGCCATCCGTCGTTCACGCGGCAGGGCTGCCGCCCGGCCCCGGGGCCCCGCCCCGGTGCCGGTTCCGTCCACCCCACGCGCCCGGCGGCAGGAAGGCACCGGCTCGCCCGAATTCTCTCGGCGGCGGTACGGACGTACGAGACCCACCCGCGCCCGGACGGCCGCGGGCAGCGTCCCGCAGGCCGAACACCCGGCACGAACGCCACCTCCTCGGCCCGCGCGCATCCCCTTACCCAGGCCTGCCCGCGCAGTCGCCCGCCCCCTCCGGCATCCCGAACACCGGCCCGGCCGCACAACACGCCGACCAGGCTCCGCTCTCCGCCGATCCCGCAACCGGCAGGAAGCACGCCACCTCACCAGTCGGTACCCACTCGGGGAGACGGGCAGACGGGCGGCTCACTCCGCGTACTCGACGCGGTAGCCGGATCTCGGTGTCCGCCCGTGGCGGCCCCGGCCGTACGCTCACCGCGCGGGCGCGACAGGGACCTGCGCGCGGCTGAGCGAGCGGGACCGGCGCGCGCGGCCCCGGCACGACCGCCGAACCGGCCCGCCCGGCTTCCCGGGCCTGCTCAGCCCCAGGCCCGCCCAGCCTTCTGGGCCTGCTCAGCCCTCCCCCCGGCCCGCTCACATCGCGGGCGCGTCCGGGCCGAAGCGGCTGCGTACGGCCGTCTGGACCTCGTCCTCCTCGGCCGGATCGGCGGCCAGCCTGCGCAGGCGTTCGACGACGCGGTTGTCGCCGGTCTCGGCGTGGCGGGCGGCGATTTCGCGGGTGGTCTCCTCGCAGTCCCACAGGCATTCGATGGCGAAGCCGGCGGCGAAGGAGGGATCGGTTGCCGCCAGCGCCCGGGCGGCCCGGCCGCGCAGGTGGGAGGAGGCGGTCTCGCGGTAGATGTGGCGCAGCACGGGGGCGGCGCAGGCGATCCCGAGCCGGCCGGTGCCGTCGACGAGGGTCCACAGGGTCGGCGCGTCGGGGCCTTCGCCGCGGATCGCCTCCCGCAGGGCGGCGAGGACGAGGTCGCGGTCCTGTGCTCCGCCCCGGCAGGCCAGTACGCGCCCGGCGGCGGCGCCGAGGGCGTCGGGCCGGTGGACCCAGCTGCGGGCGCGGTCGACGGCGGCGAGGCTGCGCATGCGTTCGAAGGCGGAGACCGCTGCCTCCATGACCGGTGTCGAGCCGATGGTCACGGCGCCCTCGATCAGGTCGAGGGCGTCCGGGTCGTTGCCGTCGGCGAGATAGCGCAGGGCCGTGCAGCGGGCGCCCTCGCCGCCGGACCGGGCGGCCTCGATGATCTCGGGGCGGTCCTCGGGGCCGGCGACGGCCGCGAGGCACCGGGCGGCCGGCACATGGAGCGCGGCGCCGCGCGCGACGCCCTGGTCGGCCCAGTCGAACACGGCCCGCACGCTCCACTCCGGGCGCGGCCCGGTGGAATTCAGCTGCCGCTGCCATCGGTCGAAACAGCCGCGCTCCTGGGCGGCGCGCACCCGCGCGGCGATCGATTCGCGCGGATCGTCGGCCCACAGGCGCCAGGGCCGTGGTTCGAAGGCGTCACGGACCGCGACGGCCAGCTCGGCGTCGCCCTCCGCGTCACGGGGGAAGCGGGCGAGGACGGGCGCGGCGAGGGCCCGCAGGCCGGCGTCGTCGTCGCGCAACGCCAGCTCGTCCAGGGCCCACGCCCAGTTGACACCGTGGGCGGCGTACCTGCGCAGCAGCTGGAGCGCGTCCAGCCTGCCGTACGAGGCGAGGTGGCCGAGGACCGCGAGGGCCAGCCCGGTGCGTGACTCGTCGGAGTCCAGGACGTCCTCGGGGTCGAAGAGGTGGGCCTCGATGGCGTCCAGCTCGCCGCCCACGTCGAGGTACAGGCGGGCGTAGTAGAGGGAGCGGTTCTCCACCTGCCAGTCGTGGCGGGGGTCGTGGAGCACACAGTGGTTCAGTGCCGCGAGCGCTTCGGCGCGCGGAGCGGTGAGCGCATGCAGCGTGCCGTCGCCGCGACCCCGCTGAAGCAGGCCGAGCAGCGTACCGCTGGGCGCTATGACCGGATCGAACATGGGAAACAGCCTCACATCAAGCGTCGACGCAACCGGGGAGCACGCGTTACCTGGCCGTGCGCCAACACGTCGGAGCGCCCGCCGTCTCTTGCTTGCTGAAGACCATGTTCCTCTGCCTCTCGTCGGTGGCCCTTGCGGGCCGTGTCACGGCCCGCGCGGTGCGGCAACATCTGCCCAGCCATCACGTCCGTGAACCACGTCGTCATGATGGCCCGGCGGTCACATCTGCCGCGACCGAAATTTCGGCGGCCCGGTACCGCCTCCCCCGTTTTTTGTGTTTCGCCTGGTCAGAATGGTCGGAGCGAGCCCGGATCAGATCCGGTCCCGCGTCCGGTCACTGGGCGCCGAACAGCTCGAGGAGCTCCGTCCGGGCGAACATCCGCGCCGTGTCCACGGCCGACGGGGTACCGGCGGAAGGGTCCGCTCCGGCCTCCAGGAGCGCCTTGGTCACTTCCGTCTCACCCTTGAAGGCGGCCCCGGCGAGCGGAGTCTGACCCCGGTCGTTGACGCGGTCGGCCTCGGCGCCCCGCGCCAGCAGGGCGCGCACCGCGTCGGCGTGGCCGTGATAGGCGGCGAGCATGACGAGGGAGTCGCCGCGGTCGTTGGTCAGATTGGCGGGGACACCGGCGTCCACGTAAGCGACCAGTTCCTCGGTCCGGCCCTGCCGGGCCAGGTCGAAGATCTTGGTCGCCAGCTCCACGACCTCGGGGTCGGGGGCTTCACTCATCGGCCGGACCACCTCTCACTACGGACGCCGCACCGTGCGGACGTCGGGGGACTGCGGGTGCGCACGGCCGCGAGCGGTGCGGCCGTGCGAGTGAATCGCCAGGGTACTGGCTGGTGCGGCACGTCAGCGGAAGTGCCGGGGGGTAAAGATCGGCAAGGACCCGGCCGCGCGCAACAGCACTGCTCATCCGGCCCAGTCCCACCTACCCCACCCGGGGCAACTTCGCCGAATTTCCCCCATTTGCACCTTTTATCGTACGGATACATCCTGTGAGCCTGGAAGTACTCATGGTGACTGTCCCCGCGAACCAGGAGAACTCACATGATCCTCTCGATCTCAGGCGTGGTCCTGCTCGGCATCGTCGTCTTCATCTTCTTCCGCAAGGACGGCCTCAAGGCCTCGCACGCGCTGGTCGCGGTCCTGTTCGGGTTCTACCTCGCGTCCACGGCGATCGCCCCGAGCATCAAGGCGGGCGGCGAGAGCCTGGCGGGCCTCCTCGGCGGCATCAAGTTCTGACGTCCCCCCGACCCGCCCGACATCCGCACGTACGCACTCCCAGGAGGCAGCAGTGGCCCGGCGGCCCCTCCCCCGCATTCTGAGCAACGGCGGCGCACAGCTCGCCCGGAGCCGGGAGCTGGCCCGGACGGCGGCCGACAGCGCCACCGACGTCCTCCAGCCGCTGATCACGATCGGCCGCGGTCTGCGCCGGCTGGCCGCGGCCGCGCGGCTCAGGTGGACCGAGACCCCCAAGGACCGGCGCGGTGCGCTGCTGTTCCTGGTGGCCTCGGTGGTCCTGGTCGTGGCACTCGTGCCGTACGGTCCGCTGCTCGCCGTCATCGTCCTGATGGCGGCGGCAGCCTGGCAGGGCAGGGACCGCTCCCCGACGGCACCGGAGGGCCCGGACGACTCCCAGTCCCAGCGCCTGCGGTCGCTGTACGAGGCGCTGGTCCCGTACTTCTCCCTCGCCGAGGACCCCGACCCCCTGTACGCCCACGGCGGCGCCTGGGAGAAGGCCTTCCCGGCGTACGACTTCGACGACGGCGGCCGTTTCGCCCACCTGGTGATCCGCTACCCCGCGTACTTCACCGACGGGGAGGCGGACGCCCGGGCCCGCATCGAGCACCTGCTCACCGCCAAGGCGGGCCGGGGCCGGGAGTACCACTTCACCTGGAACGAGGAGGCCAACCACCTCACCGTCGACGTGCTCGCGGCGCTGCCCACCGACATCGCCGCCCAGAGCTTCGTGACGGCGCCCGGCGAGACCGTCCTCGGCTTCACCGACCCGACCCGGGTCCAGCGCACCCTCCCGCTCACCCACGGCGAGGAGCGGCGGGACGTGCCGCCGGTCGTCTGGCGCACCGGCATCCGCTCCACCGAGCCCCACCTGCTGGTCCTCGGGCAGCCGGGCACCGGCACGTCCACCCTGCTGCGCTCGGTCGCCCTGCAGGCTCTGCACCACGGCGACCTGCTGATCGTCGACGGCGGCGGCACCGGCGAGTACGCCTGCCTGGTCGGCCGGGACGGCGTGCTGGCCGTCGAGTGCGGGCTCACCGGGGCGCTGACCAGCCTGGAGTGGGTCGCCGCCGAGACGGAGCGGCGACTGATCGCCGTCAACCGCGCCCGGCAGGAGGGCGAGGTCCCACCCGACGACACCAGGCGGCCCCTGTGGGTCTTCCTGGACCGGCCCGGCGCCTTCTCCCACCTGGCCGCCGCGGAAGGCCGCAGGGACCCGCAGTCCCTGCTCCAGGTTCCGCTGCGGCACGGCCGTGCCGCGAGCGTGACGGTGGTCGTCGCCGACCAGCTGGACGCGCTGGACGGCCTCAGCGACGCCGTACGGCAGCACACGCGCGCGCGTGTCGTGCTCGGCCCGGCCACGGCCGACGAGCTGACGGCCGCGCTCGGGGCTCCCCCGCACACCACACCCGTCGACCAGGTCCCGCCGGGTCGGGGGTACGCCCGCCTGGGCACGGGCCCGGTGCACCGCCTCCAGGTCCCGGCCACCCCGGACCCGTACGACGACGCGACGAGCGAGACCCACCGCCGGGCGGTACTGGACCTGCTTCCGCCGCGCACGACACCGGCGGACGGGGAGCGGGCCCCGGTGCCGGTGGAGGCGGAGGCGGAGTTGAAGTTGGAGAAGAAGGTCTCCGCCGAGAAGAAGGTCTCCGCCGAGAAGAAGGACGAGCCGGAGCCGGAGACACGCGAGGCGGACGCCGAGCCGGCACCGGTCGCCGTGGAGGCGGCGCCGCAGGAGGTGGCCGCTGCGGTGGAACCGGGCCCCAAGGAGACGGTGGCCGCCAAGGCGGTCGCTGCGGAGACCACCTGACGCGCCACCGGCGAGGAGCCCTGCCCGGTACGTCGGGCAGGGCTCCTCGCCGTACTGGACAGCCGAGGGAGGCCGGACCGCCGGCCCCCGGCGTACTGGACCGCCGGGGCAGCCCGGACCGCCGCCCCCGCCGTGCCGAGCAGCAGCCGTCGGACGTCCCCCTCGCCGACGCCCTCACCGCCGATGTCTTCGCCGCGGACGATCTCCGCGCGGGCGCAGCCGGAGAGCGAAGGCGGGAGCGGCGACGGGAGCTGACCGGAGGACTGGACTCCCCGTCACCCGCCCGTCCGCCCGGCGCCCGCGCTCCGCACCCGCTACGCCACGAACGTCCGCGGCGGCTCGCCGCCCCCGACGCCCCCGTTCTCCACCAGCCGGGCCGCGGCGGCCAGCCTTACCGCCGCCTCCTCGGCCACCGCGCCGCCGACGGTGAACGGCAGCCGGACGTACCCCTCGAAGGCCCCGTCGACCCCGAACCGCGGTCCGGACGGGACCCGCACCCCGACCCGCTCCCCCGCCTCGGCCAGACGCGAACCCGACAGGCCCCCGGTCCGCACCCACAGGGTGAGGCCGCCGCGCGGTACCTCGAAGTCCCAGTCGGGCAGCTCACGGCGCACCGCGGCCACCAGCTCGTCCCGGTTCTGCCGGGCCTGCTCGCGCCGCACCTGGACGGCCTGCTCCCAGCCGCCGGTGCTGAAGAGCCAGTTCACGCCCAGCTGCTCCAGCACGGGCGTACCCAGGTCGGCGTACGCCCGCGCGGCGACCAGACTGCGGATCACGTCGGGCGCGGCGCGGACCCAGCCGATGCGCATGCCGGCCCAGAACGCCTTGCTGGCGGAGCCGACGGTGACGACCGTGGAGCCGGCCGGGTCGAAGGCGCACACCGGGCGCGGCATCTCGACGTCGTCGTCCAGCCACAGCTCGCTCATCGTCTCGTCGGCCACGAGTACCGTCCCCGCCGAGCGGGCCGCGTCCACCAGCCGCCGCCGCTGGTCGTCGTCGGCGAGCGCGCCGGTGGGGTTGTGGAAGTCGGCGACGACGTAGGCGATGCGGGGCGCGGCGTCGCGCAGCACCTGGCGCCAGCGGTCCACGTCCCAGCCGGTGAGCCCCTCGGCCATCGCGACGGGCACCAGCCGGGCTCCGGCCTCGCGCATCAGCTGGAGGATGTTGGCGTACGACGGCGACTCCACGGCGATCCGCTCGCCCCGTCCTCCGAACAGGTGGCAGATGGCGTCGATCGCGCCCATCGCCCCCGTGGTCACCATGATTTGCTCGGGCATGGTCGGGATGCCGCGCGCCGTGTAGCGCTCCGCGATCATCGCGCGCAGGGCGGGCAGCCCGGCCGGATAGTCGCCGTGGGTGTGCGCGTAGGGGGGAAGTTCCTCCAGGGCTCCCTGCACGGCGCGGGTGAGCCAGGGCTCGGGCGCGGGGAGCGCCGCGCAGCCGAGGTCGATCATCGAGCCGAGGGCCTCGGGCGGCAGCGGCTCCAGGCCGCGCGCGGGCAGGGGGTTCCCGGCCGGTACCGCCGTCCAGCTGCCCGCACCGCGGCGGGACTCGAGGAAGCCCTCCGCGCGCAGGGCCTCGTAGGCGGCGGCGACGGTGGTGCGGCTGACGGTCAGGGCCAGGGCCAGCTCGCGCTCGGCGGGCAGCCGGGCGGCGACCGGTACGCGTCCTTCGAGCACCAGCAGGCGGATGCCGTCGGCGAGCGCCCGGTAGGCGGGCGGACGGCGGGTGCCGGGCCCGGCGGGGCGGTCCTGCTGGGAGCCGAGCAGCCGGGCGAGCTGCCCCGCCCCCACAGCCGAAGTCCACTGCGCCATGGAAATCAGTCCACCTTCCCCGAATTGGCCATGGTTGGCCCTGCCTCTCAAGCCACAGGGTGTCATGCAGCAGGCCACTACCACCACACAGGGGGCACGTCTTGTCCAGCCGACCCAGCCAACGCCTCGCCCGCCGGCTCACCCAGCTCTACGGCGGTCTGGTGCTGTACGGCGCCAGTTCGGCGCTGCTCGTCAGGTCCGGGCTCGGACTGGAGCCGTGGAACGTCCTGCACCAGGGCCTCGCCGAGCGCACGGGCCTGTCGATGGGCGTGGTGCTGACCATCCTGGGCGCCATGGTGCTGCTGCTGTGGATTCCGCTGCGCCAGCGGCCGGGCCTCGGCACGATCTCGAACGTGCTGGTGATCGGTGTGGCGATGGACGCGACGCTGGCGCTCGTGCCCGACGCCCACGGCTGGACGCTGCGGATCGCCGCGATGGTGGCGGGGATCGTCCTGAACGGCGCGGCCACCGGGCTGTACATCGCCGCGCGCTTCGGTCCGGGCCCGCGCGACGGACTGATGACGGGGCTGAACCGGCGTACGGGGCTGTCGGTGCGCCTGGTGCGCACGGCCGTCGAGATCACCGTGGTGGTTACGGGCTTCGCCCTCGGCGGCACGGTCGGCGTCGGCACCCTCCTGTACGCCCTGTCGATCGGCCCGCTGGCCCAGGTGTTCCTGCGGGTGTTCGCCGTCCCGGCGGCATCCGACGGCAGCACGGTGGTTGCCGCCGGTCAACCCCGGCGCGCGATACTGCGTCGGTGACCACCCCGATACGCCATCCGCGCCACCCCTACCTGGACCACCCCGGTCCGATCGCCTTCGCCCACCGGGGCGGGGCGGCGGACGGCCTGGAGAACACGCTGCGGCAGTTCCGGCGCGCGGTCGAGGCGGGCTACCGGTACATCGAGACCGACGTCCACGCCACGCGGGACGGCAAGCTCGTCGCCTTCCACGACGCGACCCTGGACCGGGTGACGGACGGGGCCGGGCGGATCGCCGACCTGCCGTGGGAAAGGGTGCGCCACGCGCGCGTGGCGGGCGAGGAGCCGGTGCCGCTGTTCGAGGAGCTCCTGACGGCCTTCCCCGGCGTGCGCTGGAACATCGACGTGAAGGCGGAGCCCGCACTGCTGCCCCTGCTGGAGCTGATCGAGCGGACGGACGCCTGGGACCGGATCTGCGTCGGCTCCTTCTCCGAGGCGCGCGTGGTGCGCGCCCAGCGCCTGGCCGGGCCGCGCCTGGCCACCTCGTACGGCACCAGGGGCGTCCTCAACCTGCGGCTGCGCTCCTGGGGCGTCCCGGCGGCGCTGCGCCGTTCGGCGGTGGCCGCACAGGTGCCCGAGGTCCAGTCGGGCATCCAGGTGGTGGACCACCGCTTCGTGCGCGCCGCCCACGCGCGCGGACTCCAGGTGCACGTCTGGACGGTGAACGAACCCGACCGCATGCACCGGCTCCTGGACCTGGGAGTGGATGGCATCATGACCGATCACATCGACACACTGCGCGAGGTCATGGAGGACCGCGGCGTCTGGGTCTGAGGACCCCGCCCGGCCCGGGGGCGGCGCGGGCACGGGGAAGCGAGGGCACGGGTGGGCACCGACACCCTGCGGACGGACGCGTCCGACGGCGCCGACGGCCGGCGGCGCGAGCAGCGCGGCTGGTACTTCTACGACTGGGCGTGCTCGGTCTACTCGACGAGCGTGGTCACCGTGTTCCTGGGGCCGTATCTGACCTCGGTGGCGGAGGCGGCGGCGGACGCGGACGGTTACGTGCACCCGCTGGGCATACCCGTGCGCGCCGGGTCGTTCTTCGCCTACTCGGTGTCCCTGTCGGTGATCGTGGCGGTGCTGGTGATGCCCCTGGTGGGCGCCGCCGCCGACCGCTCGGGCCGCAAGAAGCCGCTGCTGGCCGCCGCCGCGTACACCGGTGCGGCGGCCACCACCGCGATGTTCTTCCTCGACGGCGACCGCTATCTGCTGGGCGGCCTGCTCCTGGTCGTCGCCAACGCCGCGCAGTCCGTGGCGATGATGCTCTACAACTCCTACCTGCCCCAGATCGCCCCGCCCGAGGAACGCGACGCGGTCTCCTCGCGGGGGTGGGCCTTCGGCTACGCGGCCGGCGCCCTGGTCCTGATCGCCAACCTGGTCCTTTACACCGGCCACGACTCCTTCGGGCTGACCGAGAGCGAGGCGGTCCGCGTCTGCCTGGCCTCCGCCGGGCTGTGGTGGGGCGCGTTCGCGCTCATTCCGTTGCGGCGGCTGCGCGACCGCCGTGCTCCCGCGCGGGAGGGCTCCGCCCTGCCCGGGTTCCGGCAGCTCGCCGCGACCGTCCGCGACATGCGGCGCCACCCGCTGACGCTGGCCTTCCTGCTGGCGTACCTGGTCTACAACGACGGCATCCAGACGGTGATCTCCCAGGCGTCCGTGTACGGCTCCGAGGAACTGGACCTCGGCCAGTCCACGCTCATCGTGGCGGTGCTGCTGGTCCAGGTGCTCGCGGTGGCGGGCGCGCTGGCGCTGGGGCGGCTGGCGCGGAGGTACGGCGCCAAGCGGACGATCCTCGGGTCGCTGGTCGCCTGGACGGTCACCCTGGCGGCCGGGTACTTCCTGCCGGCCGGGGCGCCGGTCTGGTTCTTCGTGCTGGCCGCGGGCATCGGGCTGGTCCTGGGCGGCAGTCAGGCGCTGTCCCGCTCCCTGTTCTCCCACCTGGTCCCGCCCGGCAAGGAGGCCGAGTACTTCGCGGCGTACGAGCTGAGCGACCGCGGGATGAGCTGGCTGGGGCCGCTGCTGTTCGGGCTCACCTACCAGCTGACGGGGAGCTATCGCGACGCGATCATCTCTCTGGTCGTCTTCTTCGTCCTCGGTTTCGGGCTCCTCGCGCGGGTGCCGGTGCGGCGGGCGATCGGCGACGCGGGCAATCCGGTACCCGAAAGGATTTAGCACTCGGCGCGAAAGGGCTGTAGTGTACGCGTTTGGCCTGCCAGGCGTACCGTTACTGCGCGTCAAAGGTGCCGAATCGCTATGTCACATCTGCCAGCAGAGGTGACAAACCGGACGTCGGCGGGTACTGCACTGGTTGCAAGGCTGCGGCTGCGACGGCGACGCAGGGCCCGGATCGGGAGTCGGGACGGGAATCTTTACCGCCGCCCGGACGTTGACCGGATGACGACGACAGCGACACCTGTCCTGTGGGCGACAAGCCCGGGAGGCACGATTCATGAGTGAGCGAGCTCTTCGCGGCACGCGCCTCGTGGTGACCAGCTACGAGACGGACCGCGGCATCGACCTGGCCCCGCGCCAGGCCGTGGAGTACGCATGCGAGAAGGGGCATCGATTCGAGATGCCCTTCTCGGTCGAGGCGGAGATCCCGCCGGAGTGGGAGTGCAAGGTCTGCGGGGCCCAGGCACTCCTGGTGGACGGCGACGGCCCTGAGGAGAAGAAGGCCAAGCCCGCGCGTACGCACTGGGACATGCTGATGGAGCGGCGCACCCGCGAGGAACTCGAAGAGGTCCTCGAGGAGCGGCTGGCCGTTCTGCGCTCCGGCGCGATGAACATCGCGGTGCACCCGCGAGACAGCCGCAAGAGTGCGTGACAACAGTTCCTGACGGGAAACCGTAGGCGACACATATCGAACACCGCGGGTGCCGTACGTGAATCTCACGTACGGCACCCGCGGTTTCGGTGTGTCCGCGGCGGCACGGCGGCCGCGGACACAGAGCGCTCAGTGCGTCAGCGGGGGGCGCGGGTCCTGTGGGGCGTCGCCCGGCTCGTCCCGTATGACCTCGCCCTGGACGACCTTGCCGTCCGGCTGGTGCATGCGGGCCTGGCGGAAGGCGTCGCCCAGGGTGCCCGGGCCCGCCTCGCGGAGCTTGCGCTCGAACGTCCGCTCCGCGTACCGGCTCACGGCCTTCTGGACCGGCGGCAGCAGCATGAGCAGGCCCAGCGCGTCCGAGATCAGGCCGGGGATGATGAGGAGCAGTCCGCCCAGCATCGTCAGGCCGTTGCCCTCGCTGTTGCCGCCTGGCCGGGCTCCGGGCACGACGCCGGACTGCTGCTGTTGCACGGTCTCCTGGAGATTGCGGAAGGCCCGGCGGCCCGCCGCCTTGATCACCACGGAACCGAGGACGACGCCCGCCACCAGCAACAGGAAGACCACGAAGCCGCTGGAGGCACCCGCGACCACGGTCAGCAGCCAGATCTCCAGGACGAGCCACGCGGCGATGCCCAGCGGCAGGAAAGTGCGCAGTTTGGAGCGCGGGGGCCGGGCGGGGGAACTGGGAGTCTGAGCGCCAGTCGTCATACTCCCAGTGTGCCTGGCCCCGGCTCAGCGCGGCATAAGGGGGCGATCAGGTGTTCTTGTCCGTCGTCTGTGCCGGCTTGTCGCCCGCCGGCGAGTCCACCGCCCGGTCGGGCTGCCGGTCGCGGCCCAGGACCTTGCCGACCCGCTCCCCCACGCCCCACGTGGTGACCCGCCAGAGCGCCTCGACGAGGATGTCGCGGCTCATCTTGGAGTCGCCGTGTTCGCGCTCGACGAACGTGATCGGCACCTCGACGACGTGGTAGCCCGCCTTGATCGCCCGACGCGCGAGGTCGACCTGGAAGCAATAGCCCTGGGAGGCCACCTCGTCCAGGCCGAGCCCTTCCAGCGTCTCGCGGCGGAAGGCACGGTAGCCGCCGGTGATGTCGCGCAGCGGCAGGTCGAGCGCGAGGCGCGAGTACATGCTGCCGCCGCGGGAGATGAACTCGCGGGACCTGGGCCAGTTCACCACCCGGCCGCCGGGCACCCAGCGGGAGCCGAGCACCAGGTCCGCGCCCTTGAGCGCGGTCAGCAGACGGGGCAGTTCCTCGGGCTGGTGGGAGCCGTCGGCGTCCATCTCGATCAGCACGCCGTAGCCGTGCTCCAGACCCCAGTGGAAGCCCGCGAGGTAGGCGGCGCCCAGGCCTTCCTTGCCCTTGCGGTGCAGGACCTGGACGTGGTCGTCGCCGGCGGCCAGCTCGTCGGCGAGCTTGCCGGTGCCGTCGGGACTGTTGTCGTCGGCCACGAGGACGTGCGCCTCGGGGACCGCTTCACGCACGCGCGCGACGATCGCCTTGATGTTCTCCGCCTCGTTGTAGGTCGGAATGATCACCAAAGCCGTGCCCAGGGGGCCGAACCGCCTCCCCTGCCCCGCCGCTGCGGGGGTCCCGTCGCCGTCGTTCACCGCTGTCCCTTCATCTCCATACGCAGAGGACCACCATAATGGCCGCGGCCTGCGGGGACGTGACAGGACGTCCGCAAAGGGTGTCGTTTTCCCGGGGCCGGGGTAGGGATAGGCGTTTTCGGGACCGTTTGCGCGGCGGATGGGGGCCCGGCGCCCTTCGGGCCGACCCGGGACCCGCCGGCTGCGGGTCGGCCTGGGCCGTTGTCTACTGAGCGCCCGGGCCCCACCCGGGTCACACCTCCCGACCGGCCGGAACGTTCCGTCGTCACGGCGCGAGCGCTGAGCCTGGCTCCCAGTGACGGTGCCCCGGTGCGGCACACCGTCCCTGACCCAGCGGCGCCGCGACGCGCGCGCGGAGGATTCCCCGGTCGGGCGTCCGGTGGTGGACTCCGCCGAACCTACCGGCCCCCCGCCATCGCCTGTCAACAGTCGTTCCACCTGCGGCTTCCCCGCCAATGCCCAGGTCAGCGCGGAGGACGCGCAGGTCGCGCACGGGAGAAGATCATCGCCCCGTCGGCCGCGTGGATCACTCGCCCGGCCGTACGAACACCGTCCGGCCGCCCACCACGGTGCGCAGGCAGACGGGCAGGTCACCGCCCGGGGACAGGTCGGGCAGCCCCGGAGTACCCGAACGGGGGTCGGTCGACCAGCGGGCCACCCGGTCGTCGGGGGCCTGGACGACGAGTTCGCCGGTGCGCCACACGGCGTAGTCGGCGGGAGCGCCCGGCACCAGGGCACCCGCGTCGTCCCGCCCGATCGCCCGCCAGCCGCCGCGCGTGTGCGCGGTGAAGGCGGCGCGGACGGAGACGCGGTGCTCGGGCGTGCGGTGGAAGGCGGCGGCCCGGACGGTGCCCCACGGGTCGAGGGGCGTGACCGGGCTGTCGGAGCCGAAGGCGAGCGGCACGCCGGCGCGCAGCAGGGCCGCGTAGGGGTTGAGGGTACGGGCCCGTTCGGCGCCCAGACGCTGCGCGTACATGCCGTCCTCGCCGCCCCACAGGGCGTCGAAGGCGGGCTGGACGGACGCGGTCAGGCCCAGTTCGGCGAAGGCCGCGATGTCCTCGGGGGTGAGCATCTCGGCGTGTTCGACGCGGTGGCGGGCGGCGCGGACGCGGGCGAGGCCGAGCTTCTCGGCGGCGGCGCGCACGCCCTGGACCACGGCGCCGACGGCGGCGTCGCCGATGGCGTGGAAGCCCGCCTGGAGGCCGGCCTCGGTGCAGGCGACGACGTGGGCGGCGACGGCGCCGGCGTCCAGGTAGGCGGTGCCGGTGTGGCCGGCGTCGGCGTACGGCTGGTGCAGACAGGCGGTGTGCGAGCCGAGGGCACCGTCGACGAAGAGGTCGCCGGCGGCGCCGGTCGCGCCCAGCTCCCGTGCCTTGTCGACGTCCTGTTCGGCCCAGTAGCCGATCACGCGCGGGCCGGCCTCCTCGGCCGACAGCCGCAGCAGGCCGGTGAGGTCGTCCTCGGAGGAGATCTCCGGTCCTGCGCACTCGTGAACGGTCCCGATGCCGAGGGAGGTGGCGTGCGCGAGGGCGGCGCGCTGGGCCTCGGTGCGCTGGGCGGGGGCGAGGGCCCCGAGGGCGGCGGCGCGCACGGCGTGGTGGGCGTCGGCGGTGAGCGGGCCGTCCGCGCGGGTGACGTGGCCGGGGACGAGGTCGAGCAGCGCGGTGGTGACGACGGCCGAGTGGACGTCGATGCGGCTGAGGTAGAGGGGTCGCCCGCCGGTGGCCGCGTCCAGCTCGGCGCGGGTCGGGGGCTGCGCGTCGGGCCACCGGGAGGCGTCCCAGCCGTGGCCGAGGAGCACCCGGTCGGCCGGGCGGGCCGCGGCGAAGTCCCGCACGAGGGTGAGGGCGGCCTCGCGGGTGGCGGCGCCGGAGAGGTCCAGGCCGGTGAGGGCGAGGCCGGTGGACGTCGTGTGCACGTGTGCGTCGGTGAACGCCGGGGTGACCAGGGCGCCGTCCAGGTCGATCACCTCGTCCACGCCGTCGGCGAAGGCGTCCGCGGCGCCCTCGGAACCGACCCAGGCGACCTGGCCGCGTTCGACGACCATCGCCGTCGCGAAGGGGTCGGCGGGACTGTGGACCTCGCCGCGGCGCAGCAGGACGGTCGTGGACGAGGCGGTGGGCTCACTCATGGACACCAGTCTCGCCCCTCCCGGGACACGCCCGGCACGCAGGTCACCCCGTACGGCACCCGTCGGACCCGGTCGCCGTCAGACCCGGGGCGGCCGGGCCTCGTACGGCGTGGAGAGCACGACGGTGGTCCGGGTCGAGACGCCGGCCAGGGAGCGCACCCGGGCGAGGAGTTCCTCCAGCTCGTGCGGGGTCGACACGCGCACCTTGAGGATGTAGTTCTCGTCGCCCGCCACGCTGTGACAGGCCTCGATCTCCGGGACGCCGGCCAGGCGGTCCGCGATGTCGTCGGGAGCGCTGGGGTCGAACGGTTTCACGGAGATGAACGCGGTCATCGGCAGCCCGACGGCCTCCGGATCCACGACCGCGGCGTAGCCGCGGATGACACCGCGCTGTTCCAGTCGCCGCACCCGCTGGTGCACGGCTGACGTGGACAGGCCCGTGGCCTTGCCCAGGTCCGTGTAGCTCATCCGCCCGTCCTTGACGAGCAGCTGCACGATCTGTCGATCCAGCTCCTCCATGGCGCAAGAACCTACAGTGCGGTTGATCTCCTCGGGTACCGAGCGGTCCAGGTCATGCCCGGTTCGTGATGTGACGGGGAACCGGCCGGCGGCCGAGCGGGGCGAACCGGCGCCGGGCACCTGCGAGCGGCATGTGACGAAGGCCACACCATCCGTACGGTCTCCGTGATGTTCTCGTGATTACCCCGTATTGGGGACGGGAAGTGCTTGCTGTGGTCGAGGCCGCAGTGCCGTCACGACCCAGCCCGAGGGGGAGAATCCCATGCAGAGTCTTAAGCGCCCTGGTCGTACCGCGCCCAAGCGGCAGCAGCCGGTCGTCGAGCCCGTACCGGAGGGCGTCGAACCCGACGCCTTCGACGACGAGGAACTCGACACCTACGACACCTTCGAGATGTACCGGGTGATCTGCCCGGACTGCGCGCAGCCCATCGCGCTGCTGGCGGACGAGGAGGTGCTGCCGGAGCACGCGCTGTGCGCCTCGCCGTGGAACCCGTTCGGGCTCACGGTCTGCGCCGGCACCGGCCGCCGGGCCTCCGAGGCCCGCCCGGCCGACGAGTCCTTCCGGCCCCACGAGCAGGACACCGCGCTGCTGCTGACGCTCCCGCGGGGCCTCGACTGGCGGACCCAGCCCTTCTCCCACGTCGGCGGCCCGGGCTCACGCCCGATGCGGGTGCCGACGATGCGGCGCGAGGCGGCCTAGCCAGGGCCTGTCCGGCGGATCAGGCCGCAGGAGGGGTGCGGCGACTGGTGCGTCCGGCTGCACGGCGCAGGAGGGCGGCAACGCGATGGGGGGGTCCCCCGCTCGAGCTCAGTCGAGCCTGGGGCGCGTCCGCGGCGTGATCCGCCGGGCGGGCCTCGGGACGCGGTTCGGCGCGCCTCCCCCGCAGCACGGGTGGGCGGCGCGCCGAGGCAGGTCGGGCAGGGTGCGGCAAGGACGGATTGGTGCCGGACGCCCGCGAACTCACTCTCGATTCCGCGGGCCGGTGACCTGTCCGCACGGTGCCGCGTTGCCCTGGTATGACCCCCACGTACTCGGCGACCGGGCCTCGGCGCCGCGTGTTCGTCCCGGTGCCCGCCGGTCCGGTCCCGCCGGCTCCGCAGCTCCCGGACCCGCCGATCTACCGTGAGCTGATGCGCACCTGGGCCGACCGCGGCCGAACCCTGCCCGGGCGCGACGATCCCGAGTGGGTGAGGCTCGCGGCGCCCCCGCGCGGGCTCGGGGACTTCTTCGCCACCGGTGACTTCCGGGTCACCGGTGACTTCAGCGTCCCTCGGGACCCGCGAGATGACGGGCGATGACCATCCGCTGGATCTGGTTGGTGCCCTCGACGATCTGCAGCACCTTGGCCTCGCGCATGTAGCGCTCGGCCGGGAAGTCGGCGGTGTAGCCGTAGCCGCCGAGGATCTGCACGGCGTCGGTGGTGACCCGCATCGCCGTGTCGGTGCAGTGCAGCTTGGCCATGGCCGCCTGCTTGGCGAACGGCAGTCCGGCGTCGCGCAGCCGCGCCGCCGTCAGGTACAGCGCGCGGCCGGCCTCGATCTGGGTCGCCATGTCGGCGAGCATGAAGCGCACCCCCTGGAAGTCGGCGATCGGCTTGCCGAACTGGCGCCGCTCCGCCGCGTAGGTCACCGCCTCGTCGAGCGCCGCCTGGGCCACGCCGATCGCGCAGGCGGCGATGCCGAGCCGCCCGGAGTCGAGCGCGGACAGGGCGATCGCGAAGCCCTGGCCCTCGTCCCCGATGCGCCGGGTGTCGGGAACCCGCACGCCGTCGAGGTGGACCTGCGCGGTGGGCGATCCCTTGAGCCCCATCTTCTTCTCCGGCACCGCGGCGCTCAGCCCCTCGGCGCCGCCGGGGACCAGGAAGGCGGTGATGCCGCGCGGGCCGTCCTCCCCGGTGCGCGCCATGACCGTGTAGAAGTCGGCGATGCCGCCGTGCGTGATCCACGCCTTGGTGCCGGTGATGACCCAGTCGTCGCCCTCCCGCACCGCCTTGGTGCGCAGGGAGGCGGCGTCCGAGCCGGAGGCGGGCTCGGAGAGGCAGTAGGCGCCCAGCAGCCCGCCGCCGAGCATCGCGGGCAGGTGCTCGGCCTGCTGCTCCTTGGTGCCGTAGGCGGCGAGCGCGTAGGAGGCGAGGGTGTGCACGCTGACGCCGAGGCCGACGGTGAGGCGGGCCGCGGCGAGTTCCTCGAGGACCTGGAGGTAGACCTCGTACGGCTGCTCGCCGCCGCCGTGCTCGGTGTCGTAGGGCAGGCCGAGCAGGCCGGATTCGGAGAGCAGGGCGAAGACCTCGCGCGGGAAGCGTCCGGCGTCCTCCTCCTCGGCCGCGCTCGGGGCGATCTCACGGAGCGCGATCTCGCGGACGAGTGAGATCAGGTCCCGTGCCTCGTCCGTGGGCAGTTGCCGGTCCACCGGCTGCGGGGCGCGGTCGGGCATGGCGACGCTCTCCTCCCTGTCGGGCGCGTCGGCGGAGGGGCGCCTTGGGTGGACGCGGTTCCGCCGGCTCTGTTCGGCTGGGCCGATGCTCGCACTCCCGGGTCGCGGAAGCGGCTGACCAGCGGCTGTGGCCTGTGAGTATGCCCGATCGGAGGCACGGCGTCACCAGTTAACGACCGCTTACTTCGAGAAAGGTCCGGAAGGGCTCCGGCGGTCCCGGTCGGCCCCTGGTCAGTCCCGGCGGGCGGCGGGCGGGGCCGGGTAGGCGGGGTCCAGCTCCTCGATGGCGCGCAGGGTGCCGCCGAGCGACTTCACCAGCAGGTCGCGCATGGTGTCGCGGGGCAGTTCGGGGCGGCCGATCCAGTCCAGGGTGGCGCCCTCGACGCTGCACACCCAGGCGAGCAGGCCCATGCGGGCCAGCGGTCCGACGTCCGAGCGGCCGTACGCCCCCTCGGCGATGGTGACGACGATCGCCTCGCGCACCCCGTCCCGGATGGCGTGCACCTCGGCGTCGAAGCCGACGCCGCCGCTGACGATGGTGCGGTAGGCGGCCTGGTGGTGCTCGGCGTAGCGCAGGTAGCCGTCGATGGTGCGGTGGACGCGGTCCACCTGCGGCAGTTCGGTGCCGCCCGCGGCGGTGGTGACCAGTTCGCCGACGGAGTCCTGGATGATCGCCAGGTAGTAGCCCCGCTTGGAGCGGAAGTAGTAGTAGATCAGCCCCTTGGCGACATGCGCCTGGCGGGCGATGTCGTCCATCGAGAGCGCGTCGTACGACGTGTCGGCGAACAACTTCCGCCCGATGGCGATGAGTTCGGCGCGGCGTGCGAGCGAACGCTCGGTGCCGCGCGCCTGGGGACGGACGCCGGCGCGCTGTTGACTGATATTCAATTTCGACCCTGGTCTCCTACGGGGGGCGGGACATCCGCAGTATGGCAGGTCGGGTCGTGGGGCAGGTCACATGCGTGTCACGTCACAGCAGGCCCAGTTGGACCACGAGCATCGCGAGCACCACGACAAGGGTCCAGCCCATGACGTGCTCGAGGATCTTCGGGCCGTCGTCCTTGGGGCCGCCGGTACGGACACGGGTGGCGGTGGCGGTGTGTGCGGTCATGGCTTCTCGCTGCTCTCGGGCTTCGGCTTCGGTGAGGTCCCCCCGCTCACGGTGTCCACCTTGCCACCGTGAGCGGCTTTTGCGGCCGAGAGCTTGGTCACAGCGGGGCCGGTCAGCGCACGCCCACCGCCGCGAGGGCCTTGCGCTGGCGCGGGCTGGGGTGCGCGGGGAAGTACAGGTAGCAGACGCCGCCGGTTCCGGAGACGACCTTGCCACTGGCGTTGTACCGCTTGGTCCGCAGCCAGATGTTCTCCCACTCGCGCCGCTGGTAGACGCGGCGCACGGCCTCGTTGTCGTCCGAGGCGGGGTCGTTGGCGATGACGTCGCCGTCGGCGGTGAAGCCGACCACGGTCATCAGGTGGCCCGAGGTGCCGTAACCGGCCCCGGTCAACTCCTCCTCCAAGAAGGACTGGGACGTGATGGCCGGAATGCCGGCCGCGATCAGCGTCTCCAGGTCGGTGAGGGAGCCGAGGCGGGTGACCACGCCCTGGAGGTCCTTGAAGGTGGCCGCGTAGGCCGCGTTGAAGGGCCAGTTGCCGCAACCGGCGTACTGGTGGTCGTACGTGTACCGGGCCGCGTGGCAGACCTGCGGGTCGGCGTAGGAGGGGTCGACCCAGGCGAGCTGCTCCTCGGTGAGCCGGCCGCCCCAGTACTCGACGATCATCTGCGAGGAGGTGGGGCTGCACCAGGCCTCGCCCCCGTTGTCGTACTCGGGGTACTGGCCCTTGTGGATCTCCTGGGAGTAGCGCGGGACGCGCAGTTCCCGGGCGAGACGCGGGGTGGAGGCGGGCACGGTGAAGCGGTCGGGGACGTCGGAGCCCATCGCGCCGAGCCGCCAGACGGTGGGCGTGGCCTTCGTGCCCGGGCGGCGGTACAGCGTGAGCCGGAGCCGGTACGAGGCCAGGCACAGGCCGGTGGAGGCGTCGTCGATCGAGAAGGTGTCCGTCCAGACGCTGCTGCGGCCGTCGCCCTGGCCGTCGACCGAGGTGCGCCGGATGTCCTGGTCGCCGTCGCCCGCCGCCCAGCGGCCCATCACGTACCAGGGCGTGTCCGTGCCGTCGGAGTAGGTCCCCTTCAGCTCGACCTGGATCCAGGTGCCGGACGGGGTGTGCGCGTTCCAGGAGGCGATGGCCTCGGTCGCGGGCACGGCGAGCCGGTGGGCGGGCGAGGTCCAGGTCGCGTACTCCCAGGCGGCGGCCTCGCCGGTGTGCGGGTCGGTGTAGTCGGCGGTGCCCGCCGGTGCGCCGATCACGACACCGGGCCGGGCACCGGCGACGGGGCGGGCGCCCCGCACGGTTCCGCACCGCCAGTCCCGGAACGTGGTCCAGGCTCGGTAGTCGACCTGTCGGCCGGGGGTGCGGTCGGCGTCCGCCGGTCCGCCGCCCTCCCCCGGTGCGGCTTCAGCGGCGGTGGCCGGGATCGCACCGCCGGTCACCGCGGCGGCGACCGCGGCGGCCAGGACGATTCTGCGGGACGGCTGTTCGGCTCTGCTCATGGGTGGAAGACCCCCAGGTGTCCGAGTCGGGCGTGTCCTTGCACGGTCGTGCGCCAACTATGGCCGCAGGCGTCCGCTCCTGCCAGCACTTCTGCGCGCGCCACGCCATGAACATTGGTGTCTACCAGTGGCGGGGTTAGGGTGCCTGCGAAACGCCGTCCGCACCTCCGCACCGCCCGGGACCAGCCATCCACGACCTCGCAGCCCAGCTCCGCCGGCTTCCCCCGTCCTGCGGCCCCGTACGCCTGATCGGCGTCGACGGGCACGCCGGTTCCGGGAAGTCCACCTTCGCCGGGCTGCTGGCCGCGGAGCTGGGGGGCGCGCCGGTGCTGCACCTCGACGACATCGCCAGCCACGACGAGCTCTTCGACTGGACCGGACGGCTGCTGAGCCAGGTGATCGAGCCCCTGCGGCGGGGCGACACCGCGCACTACGCCCCCTACGACTGGCGGGCCCGGCACTTCTCCGCGCCCCGCCCTCTGCCGCCGGCCCCGGTGGTCCTGGTCGAGGGTGTGGGGGCGGGGCGCGAGGCGCTGCGCCCGCACCTGGCCCGGCTGTTCTGGATGGAGTTGCCGCGCCAGGAGGCGTGGGCGCGCGGACGGGCGCGCGACGGAGCGGAGCAGCGGGCGTTCTGGGACGGGTGGGTCCCGGCGGAGCGCCGGCACTTCGCCACCGACCCGTCACGCCCTTTCGCGCACCTTCTGGTGCTGCGGAGCGAGGAGGGGTACGAGGTGCTGCCGGGGCCCGCGGGATGCGACTTCCCACCCTGATTCCTCACTCAGAGTGACGAGCCGTCCGCAATGTGCTGAACTCGTGAAGATCGCCGCGCGACACCGGGCCGAAGCGCCTCAACTCCGCTTGACCCAGGGCCCGTACAGGTCTTACTTTCTGGTTGTGCGGCCGTTCGGAGCCGCCCGCAGACGCGAAGCCCCCGGTTGTTCCCCCGTGACCGGGGGCTTCGTTCTGCCCTGAGCCCGTTTCGCGGCTGCTCCGCGACGCTGTCCGCTCACCCTCGGTGACGTTCCCGCACGCGCCCCGTCGGCTCCGACCTCGTGCAACGGGCCTCCCCGGCGCCCTTCGGAGGGAAGACCGCCGCGGGTACGATGCCCTCGGTGCGACCCGGGGCGCAGTTGCCGCGCGCACCTTGCAACTCCGGCCCGCGGCAGAGCCGTTGGCCGAGGCGGCCGGCGGGCGACGGCCCGGCGGCATACCGACGGGGGCACGGTACGTGGGGGACGGGATGGACTTCGGCACGCAGGGCCCGCAGGCCCCGGCCGACCTCGCCTGGCTGCGCGGCGTGGACGCCTACACCATGGGGGCCTATCCGCAGGCCGAGGAGGAGTTCCGGGCGGCGGTACGCATCGATCCCGCGATGGCCGACGGCTGGCTGGGACTGCACGCGCTGCGCGTCGACACCACCAACGCCCTGCTCAGGATGTTCCGGCACCGCGAGCGCTTCGGCGAGCAGCGCGCCCGCCACCGCCGGACCCTCAACTCCTGGTACTGGCTGGGCTGGTGGGTGCAGCCCGTGCTGGAGAGTCCCCGCGACCTGCTGCTCGCGCACGCCTCCCACTGGCTGGACGGCCGCCACGTCCCGGAGCTGGACCGGGCCCTGGCCGGGCTGCCGCCCGTGGACACCGACCCCCAGGTCCGCTTCCTGCACGCCTGCCGTGCCTACCTGGTCAAGGACTGGGAACAGCTCGTCCGGCACACCGACCCGCTGCTCGGTGACCCCCTGCTGGGCATCGAGGCCGGTCTGTTCAGCGGCATGGCCCGGGTGCGGCTGGAGATGTACGGGCAGGCCGAGCCGCTGCTGTCGGCGGCCCTGATGCGGTGCCGCAGCGAACAGCCGCAGCGCAAGGAGCTGCGGTACTGGCTGGCGCGGGCGCACGAGGGCACGGGCCGCAGCGCGGCGGCGCTACCGCTGTACCGGGCCGTGCACCGCGTCGACCCCGCCTTCATGGACACCTCGGCCCGGCTGGCCGCGATCGCCGAGGGCGACGGCTACGACGACGCCGCCGACCTCGCGGGGCTGGCGCCGGCCGGCCTGGGGCCGGATTGCCTGGACGGGCTCGACGCCCTGTCCGGCGCCGACGAACGCGACCTCAAACTGTCCGTCCCCGAGCCCGGTCCGGCCGCCCCGCTGCCCTCGCTGTCCGGACCGCCGGTGCGCGAGAAGACCGACGGGACGGACCCTTCCCTGCCCACCGGTCCCACCGACCCCGCGTTGCTGGAGGAGGCGCTCGCCGAACTGGAGCGCATGGTGGGGCTCGAACCGGTCAAGCGGCAGGTCAAGGCCCTGTCCGCCCAGCTGAACATGGCGCGGCTGCGGGCCGGGCAGGGGCTGCCGGTCCAGCCGCCCAAACGTCACTTCGTCTTCTCCGGCCCCTCGGGCACCGGCAAGACCACCGTCGCCCGCATCCTGGGCCGCGTCTTCTACGCCCTCGGCCTGCTCGGCGGCGACCACCTCGTGGAGGCGCAAAGGGCCGACCTCGTCGGCGAGTACCTGGGCCAGACCGCCGTGAAGGCCAACGAGCTGATCGACTCCGCGCTCGGCGGCGTCCTCTTCGTGGACGAGGCGTACTCCCTGTCCAACTCCGGATACGGCAAGGGGGACGCGTACGGCGACGAGGCCTTGCAGGTGCTGCTGAAGCGGGCCGAGGACAACCGCGACCACCTGGTGGTGATCCTGGCCGGCTATCCGGAGGGCATGGACCGGCTGCTGGGCGCCAATCCCGGGCTGTCCTCGCGCTTCACGACACGGGTCGACTTCCCCTCGTACCGGCCGCTGGAGCTGACCTCCATCGGGGAGGTGCTCGCGGCCGAGAACGGGGACGTGTGGGACGAGGAGGCGCTGGACGAGTTGCGGTCGATCGCCGGGCACGTGGTGGATCAGGGGTGGATCGACGAGTTGGGGAACGGGCGGTTCCTGCGGACGCTGTACGAGAAGAGCTGTGCGTATCGGGATCTGCGGCTGTCGGTGTATCCGGGGGTGTTGAGCAGGGACGACCTGGCGACTTTGCGGTTGCCGGATCTGATGCAGGCGTACGGGGAGGTGCTGTCGGGGAGGGGGCCGGGGGATCCGTCGGCCCTGTGAGGTGCCCCGCAGCTGGGGCGGCTACGTAGCCAGGGTCACCTCGCGGTGGGCCGGGTCGCGTACCTCGCCGACCAGGAGTTCCAGCACGTCCTCCAGGGCGACCAGGCCCAGGACCTTGCCCGACGCGTCCGTGACCTGGGCCAGGTGGGTGGCGGCGCGGCGCATCACGGTGAGGGCGTCGTCGAGGGGGAGGTCGGGGCGGAGGGTCGTCATCGGGCGCCAGAGGTGCTGCGGGACGGCCCGGTCGGGGTCCTCGGCGTCGAGGACGTCCTTGACGTGGAGGTAGCCCATGAAGGGGCCCTGCCCGGCCGCGACCGGGAAACGTGAGTACCCGGTGCGGGCGGTGAGGGCGACGATCTGCCCCGGGGTGACCGACGGGCCGACCGTCACCAGGGACTCGCGGCCGAGCAGTACGTCCGTCACCGGGCGGGAGCCCAGTTCCAGGGCGTCCTCCAGGCGTTCCTGCGCCTCGGGGTCGAGCAGGCCGGCCTGACCGGCGTCCTCCACCAGCCGGTTGAGCTGTTCACTGGTGAAGACGGCCTCGACCTCGTCCTTGGGCTCGACGCGGAACAGCCGCAGGATGCCCTGGGAGCAGGCGCCCAGGGCGAAGGTGATCGGCTTGCAGAGGCGGGCGAAGGCGACCAGGCCGGGGCTCAGCCACAGCGCGGTCCGCTCGGGGGCGGCCATCGCGAGGTTCTTCGGGACCATCTCGCCGATGACGAGGTGGCAGAAGACCACGGCGGCCAGCGCGATGACGTAGCCGAGCGGGTGGATGACTCCGTGCGGCAGGTGCATCCACTCGAAGACCGGTTCCAGCAGGTGCGCGACGGTCGGTTCGGCGACCGCGCCGAGGGTGAGGGAGCAGACCGTGATGCCGAACTGGGCGGCGGCCATCATCTGCGGCAGCCGCTCCAGGCCGTACAGCACCTGGCGGGCTCGGGCGGTGCCGAGCGGTTCGATCTGGCTGCGGCGGACCGAGACGAGGGCGAACTCGGCGCCGACGAAGAAGCCGTTGGCGAGCACGAGCAGCGCGGCGAAGAGGAGTTGCAGGAAGCTCATCGGGCGGCCTCCAGCACGGAGACCGGTGCGGTCCGCACCAGTCGTATGCGCTCGGCGCGGTAGTGGCCGACCTGGCGGACGGAGAGGCGCCAGCCGGGCAGTTCCGCGCGGTCGCCGACGGCCGGGATGCGGCCGAGCAGGTCGGCGACGAGGCCGGCCACGGTCTCGTACGGGCCCTCGGGGGCGTCGAGGCCGATGCGGCGCAGGGCGTCGACGCGGCAGCTGCCGTCGACGTCCCATGCGGGCCGGCCGTCCTCGGGCGGGGCGACGGCGAGTTCGGGGGCGTCCAGGCCGTCGTGCTCGTCGCGGACCTCGCCGACGAGTTCCTCGACGATGTCCTCCAGGGTGACGACGCCGGCCGTGCCGCCGTACTCGTCGACGACGACCGCGATGGGCTGCTCGCTGCGCAGGCGGGTGAGGAGGGGCCGGACGGGCAGGGTCTCGGGGACCAGCAGCGCCGGCTGGGCGATACGGCCGGCGGGGGTGCGCAGCCGGTCGTGCGCGGGGACGGCGAGGGCGTCCTTGAGGTGGACCATGCCGACGATCTCGTCGATCTTCTCCCGGTAGACGGGGAAGCGGGACAGGCCGGTGGCGCGGGTCAGGTTGACCACGTCCTCGGCGGTGGCCGAGGAGTGCAGGGCGCTGACCTTCACGCGCGGGGTCATGACGTGCTGCGCGGTCAGTTCGCCGAGCGACAGGGTGCGGACGAACAGGTCGGCGGTGTCCTGTTCCAGGGCGCCGGCCCGGGCGGAGTGCCGGGCCAGGGAGACCAGTTCGTCGGGGGTGCGGGCGGAGGCCAGCTCTTCGGCTGGCTCGACGCCGAGCGTGCGGACCAGGCGGTTGGCCACGGCGTTCAGCGAGGCGATCACCGGGTGGAACAGGCGCGCGAAGGCATGCTGGGGGCCCGCGACGAAGCGGGCGACCTGGAGCGGCCTGGACACCGCCCAGTTCTTGGGCACCAGCTCGCCGATCACCATCTGGACCGCCGAGGCCAGCAGCATGCCGACGACGACCGCGACACCGGGGACGGCGCCGTCGGGGATGCCGATCGCCGTGAACGGGCCGTCCAGGAGGCGGGCGAGCGCCGGTTCGGCGAGCATGCCGACGACGAGGGAGGTGATGGTGATGCCGAGCTGGGTGCCGGAGAGCTGGAAGGACAGCTCCTTCAGGGACTCGACGACGCGGCGGGCACGCCGGTCGCCGTCGGCGGCGGCCTGTTCGGCGTCGGGGCGTTCGACGGTCACCAGGCCGAACTCGGCGGCGACGAAGAAGCCGTTGGCGAGGATCAGCACGAAGGCGGCTGCCAGGAGCAGCAGGGGGGTGGTCATGATGCCGCCGCCTGTGGGGATTCACAGCAGGGGGCGGCGCAGGTACTGCAGGACGATCCGTCCATCGCCGGAGGGAGTCACTCCTCGGGTAGCGGGGACCCCCGCGCACCGGGCGGAGCGACGGGGGCGAGGACGCGACGGCCGCGTCCTCGTTCCCAGATTAATCACGAAAAGGGCGCCCGCGGCAGGGGCGGCGCCCCCGCGTCAGCCGCGCGGCGCCTCGGGGGCGGCGGTGGAGCGGGCCTCGACGAGGGCGCGCAGGGCGCGCGCGTCGTGGATGGCGCGCTGCCGGGCGATGCCCGGCTGGATGCCGAGCGCGGGCAGGCTGGTGCCGTCGCTGAGGTCGAGGAAGGCCCAGGGGTCGCCCTGCCGGAGGTTGACCCGGAGGATCTCGGCCCAGGCCAGGCGCCGCTTGGTGGTGAGGTTGACGACGGTGACACCCGTCTCGTCGGCGGTGACGTGGGGACGGGCCAGCAGGAACAGGACCCCGGCGAGGAGGAGGGCGGTCAGCATGAAGCTGAGGCGCTCCCCCGTACCGAGGCCGTCCAGCACCATGCCGACCGCCGTGATGGCCGCGAAGGTGAGGACGGCGAGGACGGTCAGGACGGCGCGGGTGCGGCCCGGCCGGAAGGTGACGGGCAGGGCCGGCAGGTCCGGCGTGGTGTCGGGCATGGCGTTGCTCCGGTGTCCCGCTCAGAGGCGGCAGGCGTGGATGGCCGTGGTGAGGATGGCGCGGGCGCCGATCTCGTAGAGGTCGTCCATGATCCGCTGGGCGTCCTTGGCGGGGACCATGGCGCGGACGGCGACCCAGCCCTCGTTGTGCAGCGGGGAGACGGTCGGGGACTCCAGGCCGGGGGTGAGGGCGACGGCCTTCTCCAGCTGCTCCACGCGGCAGTCGTAGTCCATCATCACGTACGTCCGGGCCACCAGGACGCCCTGGAGGCGGCGCAGGAACTGCTGGACCTTGGGCTCCTCGGCGTCCGCGCCGGAGCGGCGGATGACGACGGCCTCCGACTTCATGATGGGCTCGCCGAAGACCTCCAGGCCCGCGTTGCGCAGCGAGGTCCCGGTCTCGACGACGTCCGCGATGACCTCGGCGACGCCCAGTTCGATGGCGGTCTCGACGGCGCCGTCGAGGTGGACGACGGAGGCGTCGACGCCCTGCTCCGCCAGGTGGGCGGCGACGATGCCCTCGTAGGAGGTGGCGACGGTGCGGCCCTTGAGGTCGGTGACGCCGTTCGCGGTGCCCGGCTTTCCGGCGAAGCGGAAGGTGGAGCGGGCGAAGCCGAGGGGGAGGATCTCCTCGGCGTCGGCGCCGGAGTCGATCAGCAGGTCGCGGCCGGTGATGCCGATGTCGAGCTTGCCGGAGGAGACGTAGATCGCGATGTCGCGGGGGCGCAGGTAGAAGAACTCGACCTCGTTGGTCGGGTCGACGATGCGCAGTTCCTTGGACTCGCGGCGCTGCTGGTAGCCGGCCTCATGCAACATCTCCCCCGCGGGGCCTGACAGGGAACCCTTGTTGGGGACGGCGATGCGCAGCATGAGGTCGGCTTCCTTTGCGTGAAGGGGTGGGAAGGGCTTTACGAGAGCTGGGCTTACAGGTGGGCGTAGACGTCGTCCAGGGAGATGCCGCGGGCGACCATCATCACCTGGACGTGGTACAGCAGCTGGGAGATCTCCTCGGCCGCCGCGTCCTTGCCCTCGTACTCGGCGGCCATCCAGACCTCGGCGGCCTCCTCGACGACCTTCTTGCCGATGGCATGGACCCCCTTGTCCACCAGTTCGGCGGTGCGGGAGGTGGCGGGGTCGCCGTTCGCGGCCTTGTGCTGGAGCTCGGTGAAGAGCTCCTCGAAAGTCTTCTTGGACATGGTGCCGACCACTCTACGGGTTGTGCCGGTCGACCTAACGCCAGGGTTCAGATACTGAACGGAGCGTAGCCGCCGTCGCGACGGCCGCGGTCACCGCCTCGTGGCCCTTGTCCTCGTTGGAGCCCTCGATACCGGCCCGGTCGAGGGCCTGCTCCTCGGTGTCGCAGGTGAGGACGCCGAAGCCGACGGGGACGCCGGTCTCCACGGAGACCTGGACCAGGCCCTGGGTGACGCCCTGGCACACGTAGTCGAAGTGGGGGGTGCCGCCGCGGATGACGACGCCGAGGGCGACGATCGCGTCGTAGCCGCGGCCCGCGAGGACCTTGGCGACGACCGGGAGCTCGAAGCTGCCGGGGACCCTCAGCAGGGTCGGCTCGTCGATGCCCAGCTCGTGCAGGGCGCGCAGGGCGCCGTCCACCAGTCCGTCCATCACCTTGTCGTGCCACAGCGACGCGATGACGGCGACCCTGAGGTCCCCGACGTTGCGTACGGACAGTTCCGGTGCACCCTTGCCGCTCACGTGTCTCCTAAGGTCCCTTGCTTACTGGTTGCCGCAGGTGGACACGGGCGTCGTGTCCAGCCAGGGCAGGTCGTGTCCCATCCGGTCCCGCTTGGTGCGCAGGTAGCGGAGGTTGTGTTCGCCCGCCTGGACGGGCATCGGCTCGCGGCCGGTGACCTGGATGCCGTGCCGTTCCAGGGCGTCGCTCTTGTCAGGGTTGTTGGTCATCAGGCGGACGGAGCGTACGCCGAGGTCGTCGAGGATCTGGGCGCCGGCGCCGTAGTCGCGGGCGTCGGCGGGCAGGCCGAGTTCCAGGTTGGCGTCGAGGGTGTCGCGGCCGCGCTCCTGGAGTTCGTAGGCGCGCAGTTTGGACATCAGGCCGATGCCGCGTCCCTCGTGGCCGCGCAGGTAGACGACCACTCCCCTGCCCTCGGCCTGGATGCGGTCGAGGGAGGCGTCGAGCTGGGGGCCGCAGTCGCAGCGCTGGGAGCCGAAGACGTCGCCGGTGAGGCATTCGGAGTGGATGCGGACGAGGACGTCCTTGCCGTCGCCGATGTCGCCGTGCACGAGGGCGACGTGCTCGACGCCGTCGACGGTGGAGCGGTAGCCGTACGCCGTGAACTCGCCGTGCCGGGTGGGCAGGTGGACCTCGGCCTCGCGGCGGACGGTGGGTTCCTCGCTGCGGCGGTAGGCGATCAGGTCCTCGATGGAGATGATCGTCAGGCCGTGCTTGCGGGCGAACGGGATCAGCTCGGGCAGCCGCAGCATGCGCCCGTCCTCGCCGGCGATCTCGACGATGGCGCCGGCCGGGCGCAGGCCCGCGAGGCGGGCGAGGTCGACGGCGGCCTCGGTGTGGCCGTTGCGCACGAGGACGCCGCCGGAGCGGGCGCGCAGCGGGAAGACGTGCCCGGGGCGGACCAGGTCGGTCGGCTCGGCGGTGCCGCTCGCCAGGAGCCGGAGGGTGGTGGCGCGGTCGGAGGCGGAGATGCCGGTGCTGACGCCGTGCGCGGCGGTGGCGTCCACGGAGACGGTGAAGGCGGTCTTCATCGACTCGGTGTTGTCGACGACCATCTGCGGGAGCCGGAGCCGGTCCAGTTCGTCGCCCTCCATGGGGGCGCAGACCAGACCGCGGCACTCGCTCATCATGAAGGCGACGATCTCCTCGGTCGCCTTCTCGGCGGCGATGACGAGGTCCCCCTCGTTCTCGCGGTTCTCGTCGTCGACGACGACGACCGGGCGGCCGGCGGCGATGTCGGCGACGGCCCGCTCGACCGGGTCGAGGGTCAGGTCGTCGAGGCCGTCGGTGCTGTAGAGGATGGGTGCCGTGCTCATGCGGGCGCTCCTTCCGGGACGGGCCGCGCCGCGGTGCGGGAGCGCAGCCACCAGTCGCGCAGGCCCCACAGGACGAGCGCGCCGTAGATGACGTAGACGAAGCCGGAGAAGGCGAAGCCGTTGGCGAAGTTCAGCGGTACGCCGACCAGGTCGACCAGCAGCCAGGCGAACCAGAACTCGACCATGCCGCGCGCCTGGGCGTACATGGCGACGACGGTGCCGACGAAGATGTACGCGTCCGGCCAGGGATCCCAGGACAGGGTGGGGAAGGCGGTGAACAGGCCGCCGACGGCGAGGGTGCCGACGACGGCGGCGGCGACGAGGGCGCCGCGCTCGCGCCAGGTGGCGAACCGGACGGCGATGGAGCCGTCCTGCGTCTGCTGCCGGCCGCGGTTCCACTGCCAGAAGCCCCAGGCGGCGACGACCATCACCACGACCTGCTTGCCGGCGCTGCCGGAGAGGTGGGCGGTGGCGAAGGCCGTGAAGAGGATCAGCCCGGAGACGAACTGCACGGGCCAGGTCCAGATCGAGCGCCGCCAGCCGAGGGCGAGGCCGAGCAGACCGATCACGTTGCCGATCATGTCCGACCACTTGATGTGCTGGTCGAAGAGGGTGAAAGCCTCGGAGTTGAGCCAGTTCACCGGGTGCCCCCCTGGGTGCCGAGCAGCCGCTCCACGTACTTGGCGATGACGTCCACCTCGAGGTTGACCGGGTCGCCGGGCTGCTTGATGCCGAGCGTGGTCAGGGCGAGGGTGGTGGGGATGAGGCTGACGGTGAAGAAGTCGGGGCCGGCGTCGACGACGGTGAGGCTGATGCCGTCGACGGTGATGGAGCCCTTCTCGACGACGTAGCGGGCGAGGTCGGCCGGGAGGGAGATCTTGACGAGCTCCCAGTGCTCGGAGGGCTTGCGCTCCAGGATCTCGCCGGTGCCGTCCACGTGGCCCTGCACGATGTGTCCGCCGAGGCGGGCGCCTACGGCGGTGGGGCGCTCCAGGTTGACGCGGGAGCCAGTGGTGAGGACGCCCAGGCTGGAGCGGTTCAGGGTCTCCGCCATCACGTCGGCGGTGAACTCGTCGCCCTCGTGGTCGACCACGGTGAGGCAGACGCCGTTGACGGCGATGGAGTCGCCGTGCCGTGCCCCTTCGGTGACGACGGGGCCGCGCAGGCGGAAGCGGCAGGCGTCGTCGAGGGTCTCGACGGCGGTGACCTCGCCCAGCTCTTCGACGATTCCGGTGAACACTTCCCGGGTCCTCCTGCCTCTTCGGGCACGGACTCCGGGGCTGTCGAGAGCGACAGAGATCGCGAGCGAGGACACCGGGAGCGACGCCGGACGGGCCCACCCGTGACGGGCGAGCCCAGAGATCGGCGGCGCGCACGCATGCTCGCCCGCCGCGCACTGCCTCCCATCCGGACTTTAACCGTCGGTCCAGGAATTTCACCTGGTCAACCGGTCGCTGGAGGCGACCGGGTCGCGGACTGTAACCGCCGGTTCGGACTTTCACCGACCCCGGAGTGCGCTGCTTCTGGTACAGGGCCAGTGTGCCACGCCCGATGACCGTCCATGCGGACGGAGTGTGTGGGGTGGCTCACAGAGCGCTCCTCCAGTGCGGCTCCACCGCGCCGTGGTGACCCAACTGGGCCGCCGTCCAGGCGCCTTGAGATTGGTCCATACCTATTGACTCACTGGTCTAGTCCTCTCTAGGGTCTGCGCAACTTCCGTGGAGAGGAACCGACTGTGCCTTCCCCCTCACGCTCCAGAACCGGCCGCGGAGCGAGACCTGCCCTGTTCGCGGCGGCCGCCGCCGTCGCGGGCCTGGTGCTCGCCGGCCTCCCGGCGACCGCGTCGCAGGCCGCCGGCCAGGAGAGCTGCCGCCCCGACGGGCTGTACCAGACCCCCGGCGTCGACGTCCCGTACTGCTCGGTCTACGACGCCGAGGGCCGGGAGAAGATGGGCGCCGACCACCAGCGCCGGGTGATCGGCTACTTCACAGGCTGGCGCACCGGCAAGGACGGCAAGCCCGCCTACCTCGCCTCGGACATCCCCTGGGACAAGATCACCCACATCAACTACGCCTTCGCGCACGTGGACGGCGGCAACAAGCTCTCCGTCGGCTCGGACCGCGCGACGAACCCCGCCACCGGCATGACGTGGCCCGGGGTCGAGGGCGCCGAGATGGACCCTGACCTCCCCTACAAGGGTCACTTCAACCTGCTCAACAAGTTCAAGAAGCAGCACCCGGACGTCAAGACGCTGATCTCGGTGGGCGGCTGGGCCGAGACCGGCGGCTACTTCGCCGACGACGGCACCCGCGTGGACTCGGGCGGCTTCTACTCGATGGCCACCAACGCCGACGGCTCGGTCAACAAGGCGGGCATCGACACCTTCGCCGACTCGGCGGTCGACTTCATCCGGAAGTACGGCTTCAACGGCGTCGACATCGACTACGAGTACCCGACGACGATGAAGGACGCGGGCAACCCCCTCGACTGGTCCTACGCCAACGGACGCCGGGCGGGGCTGGTCAAGGGCTACGCGGCGCTGATGAAGACGCTGCGCGAGAAGCTCGACCGCGCGGGCGCCGCCGATGGAAAGCACTACCTGCTCACCGTCGCCGCGCCGTCCTCCGGTTACCTGCTGCGCGGTATGGAGACCTTCCAGGTCCAGAAGTACCTGGACTACGTCAACATCATGTCGTACGACCTGCACGGCGCCTGGAACGAGCACGTCGGCCCGAACGCCTCGCTCTTCGACGACGGCAAGGACCCCGAGCTCGCCGGCGCGGGCGTGTACACGACCTCCCAGTACGGCGGCATCGGCTACCTCAACACGGACTGGGCGTACCACTACTTCCGCGGTTCGATGCCGGCCGGGCGGATCAACATCGGGCTGCCGTACTACACGCGCGGCTTCAAGAACGTCACCGGCGGCACCAATGGGCTCTGGGGCAAGGCACCCTCCACGGACTGCCCGGCCGGCTCCGGTCTGACCAAGTGCGGCGACGGGGCGGTCGGCATCGACAACCTGTGGCACGACCTGGACACCGACGGCGAGGAGTCGCCCGCCGGTTCCAACCCGATGTGGCACGCGAAGAACCTGGAGAAGGGCATCGTCGGCGACTACGTCACCGACTACGGCTTCCCGGCCGACACGAAGCTGACCGGGACCTACGAGCGCAACTACGACGCCACGCTGGTCGCGCCCTGGCTGTGGAACGCCGAGAAGAAGGTCTTCCTGTCCACCGAGGACGAGCAGTCGGTGCAGGCCAAGGCCGACTACGTGGTCGACCGCGGCATCGGCGGCACGATGGTGTGGGAGCTCGCGGGCGACTACGCCTGGGACGAGGCCAAGGGCCAGTACGTGCCGGGTTCGACGCTCACCGACACGATGTACCAGGCGTTCAAGAACGCCTCCCCGTACGGTGCGAAGCGCGCCACGACCGACATGCCGGCCGAGGCGCTGGACGTCGACGTGGAGTTCGGGGAGTTCCCGCTCGGCGACTCCAACTACCCGATCAGCCCCAAGCTGAAGATCACCAACAACACGGGGACGGCCCTGCCCGGCGGTACGGAGTTCCAGTTCGACTACTCCACCTCCGCGCCCGGCAATGCCAAGGACCAGTCCGGCTGGAACACCTCGGTGATCCGCAGCGACCACACGGGCGACAACGTGGGCGGTCTGAAGGGCGACTACCACCGCGTCTCGCTGAAGCTGCCGGCCTGGCAGTCGCTGGCGCCGGGCGCGTCCACGACGGTCGACTTCGTCTACTACCTGCCGGTGTCGACCCCGTCGAACTGGACGGTGTCCTTCGGCGGTAAGACGTACGCCCTGGCGGGTGACCTGGCCCGGGGAACGACCGTGGTGGAACCGGGGACGGAGACCCCGGCCCCGACGCCCACGCCGACGGAGACCGGGTCCCCGAGCCCGACGCCCGGCCCGACGGACGGCACCGGGCAGTGCACGACGCCGGCCTGGGACGCGACCTCCCCGTACGGCGGGGGCGTGACCGTCTCCCACGAGGGGCACTCGTGGAAGTCCAAGTGGTGGACGAAGGGCGAGGAGCCCGGAACCACCGGCGAGTGGGGCGTCTGGCAGGACCTCGGCGCCTGCTGAGCCCCGGCAGTACCGGCCCGGCGGCGGTGACGACGGCCCTTGCCCGCCGCCGGGTCTCTCAACGGTTACCCGCGTGTCGCGTCCGTGGGCTGAACAGCCTCTGCCACGACCCTGGTGACCGGCGACACCGGCACGCTCGGCCGTCCCGTCCCGTCCCGTCACGTCACGTCACGTCACGTCACGGAGCGGCTGCGCCCGGACCGGCACGAGGTGCGGGGCCCATGGACGCTCCACGCGCCGGCACGGTCGCGCCGTGCGCGAGCAGTACGGCGTGCGGTGCCCGGACCGGGCAGGGGGTGAGGCCGGCGGCCCGGCGGTCCGGGCAGGCCCGCACCCGCCGGTCTGCCCGGTGCGCCGCCGGCTACCGCTCCGGCGGCGCGAACAGCTCGTCCTGCGCGCGGTCCCGGGCCGTCAGCAGTGCCCCTCGCAGGACGGCGCCGCCGCCCAGTGCGGTGGCCCGCACCTCGGTGGCCAGCGGCGACATGCGGGTGAGACGGTCCTGGACGCGGGCGGCGAGCGCGTCGGCGCCGGCCCGGCCGACCTCGCCGGCGAGCACCACGCAGCCGGGGTCCAGGACGGAGACGACGGCGGCCGCGCCGAGGGCGACGCGGTCGGCGAGGGCGTCCAGGAAGCCGGCGGCCTCCGGGGCCGTGGCCGACCGGCGCACCGCCTCCCGGACCAGCGCGGCGGCGTGCGGCTCGGGCCCCTCGGGCACGGCCGTCACCCCGTGCTCCGCCGCCAGCGCGCTCACCGCCGCCGCACCGGCCACGGAGTGGAACCCGCCGTCGCAGTCGGTGGCCGACGGCAGGCCCGCGGTGCCCGGCACCGGCATGAAGCCGATCTCGCCCGCGCCACCGGAGACGCCCCGGCGCAGCGTGCCGTCGAGGACGACCGCGGCGCCGATGCCGAGGCCGAGCCAGAGCAGGACGAACGTGTCCCGGTCCCGGGCCGCCCCGTCGCGCTGCTCGGCCAGGGCGGCGAGGTTCGTCTCGTTCTCCACGCCGACCCGCGCCTCGGGGAACCTGTCCTGAAGGGCGGCCGTCAGCCGGCGGTGCCACGCGGGCAGGCCCGTGGACGGGCGGAGGTCCCCGCTCGCCGGGTCGATCAGGCCGGGCGCGCCGATGCCGACGGTGTGCAGCCGGTCGGCCCCGGCCTCCTTCGCCGCCCGCTCGACCAGGCTCACCGCCTGCTCCACCGCGGGCCCCGTCCCGGTGTCGTCGCCGATCGGCACGGAGGCCTCGGCGAGGACGCGGCCGAGCAGGTCGGACACGAGGACGGTGACGCTCTCGGTGCGCACGTCGAGGGCGGCGAGGTACGCGCGGCCGGCGACGATGCCGTACAGCTTGGCGTTGGGGCCGCGGCGCTGCTCGCCCGACTCCCCCACCACCTCGACCAGTCCGGAGGCGGTGAGGCGTTCGACGAGGTCGGCGACGGTGGGCCGGGACAGGCCGGTCAGCGTCTTCAGCTGCCCCGCCGTCAGCGGGCCCTCCTGCTGGAGCAGGCGCAGGGCGAGCCGGTCGTTGATGGCCCGGGCGGTGCGCGGTGATGCGGGCATGCCGGGATCCTTCCAGATCGGCGGCGCGGTGGCCCGCGCCTGATATCCCCTATCCATCAGGAAGGGTCCCTGATAGTTTACCCGGCGCAGCGCGGCAGCGAGCGATGCACAGGGAGACGAGCCGGGGCAGACCCGACGGAGGGGCCGAGAATGAGCGCAGTGGTCTACGAGCAACGCCAGGTGAGGCGCGCCCGGTACGCCGTGGCGGCCGTGTTCGCCGTGCACGGCGCGGTCACCGGTTCGTTCGCGACCCGGGTGCCGTGGATCCAGGACCACGCCGGAGTGAGCGCGGGCCAGCTGGGTCTGGCGCTCGCCTTCCCGGCGCTCGGCGCGTCGGTCGCCATGCCGCTGGCCGGCAGCGTCACCCACCGCTTCGGCGCCCGCACCGCCCTGCGCGGGCTACTGGCCCTGTGGACGCTGGCGCTGGTCCTGCCCTCCCTCGCCCCGAACCTGCTCACCCTGTGCCTGGCCCTGTTCGTGTACGGCGCCACGGCGGGCATGTCGGACGTCGCGATGAACGCGCTCGGCGTCGAGATCGAGAACCGGCTGGACAAGTCGATCATGTCTGGCCTGCATGGCATGTGGAGCGCGGGCGCCCTGATCGGCTCGGCGGCCGGCACGCTCGCCGCCCACCTGGGCGCGGACGCCCGCCTGCACCACGTGCTGGCCGCCGCGGTGCTGACCGTGGCAGGACTGGTGGCCTGCACCTGGGTGCTGGACCTCCAGCCCACCGAGGACGAGGACCCGCCGCCGAGGTTCGCGCTGCCGCCGAGGTCGGCCGTGCTGATCGGCGCGGTCGGGTTCTGCGCGGTGTTCGCGGAGGGCGCCAGCCTGGACTGGTCGGCCGTCTACCTGCGGGACGAGCTGGAGACGTCGGCCGGACTGGCGGCGGCGTGCACGACGGGCTTCACGCTCACGATGGCCGTGGCCCGGCTCGTCGGCGACAAGGTGGTGGACCGTTTCGGCGCGGTGCGCACGGTGCGCGTGAGCGGGGTGCTGGCCTCCCTCGGCGGCCTGCTCGTCGTCGTCGGCGGCCATCCTGCGGTGGCGATGGCCGGGTTCGCGCTGATGGGGCTCGGTATCGCCGTGGTCGTCCCGCTGTGCTTCGCGGCGGCCGGGCGGGCCGGATCCAATCCGAGCCTGGCCATCGCGGGCGTCGCCACCATCACGTACACCTCGGGTCTGGTCGCCCCGAGCGCGATCGGCGGACTGGCCCAGGCGACCAGCCTGGTGGTGTCGTTCGGCCTAGTGACCGTGCTGGCCTGCTGCCTGGTGGTGTTCGCGAAGGTGCTGCGCGCCGGGGACCGGGACCGGCCGAAGATCAGTCCGTCGAACGCAGGAGTGCTCGACCGGCAGTCTTGAAGCTGTCGCTCCACGGCGCCGGGCGCAGGGTCTCGGAGTCCAGCCGGACCAGCACCCGGGTACCGCGGGCGTACGTGGTGGTGCCGTCCGCCGAGCAGAAGCGGAAGCCGTAGGTCAGCCCGGTCGTGCCGAGCCGGTCCAGCCAGAGGTGGACGGCGTACGCGCCCGGCCGGGTGACCGGTGCCTCGTAGGTGATGGTCAGTTCCTTGACCGCGTTGCAGGCGTCGCCGGCCGCCGCCCAGTCGCCCTCGAACCGGAAGCCGTGCTCCGTCCACAGCTCGGCCCAGGCGCGCTCGGCCATCACCGGGTAGCGGGCGTTGTGCAGCAGGCCGAGCGCGTCGAGGTCGTCGAAGTGCACGGTGACGGGGACGAGGCGGCCGTACGACACGGCGGGGGCGGCGGGGGCTTCGGCGGTCACGGTGGGCTCCTGGGTGGTGCGGGGTGGTACGCGGTGCTGTGGGCGTACGGGCGATCCCCGCCATCCTAAGCGGACGCTCAGGACACTCGCCGGGGAAGGGTGCAGGTCAGCCGCACGGCCGGGCACCCCCGACAATGGTCCGGACAGTCATCACGTACAGAGAAAGCGAAACCTCACCATGGACCTCGGCGTGCGCTGGAAGCTGCACGGGGACGGGAAGGTCCCCGCCCCCGGAGCGGTGGTCCGCCCCGACGAACGGCTCTCGTGGCCCCGCACGTTCGGGCTCGGCGCCCAGCACGTGGTGGCCATGTTCGGGGCGTCCTTCGTGGCTCCGGTCCTGATGGGCCTGGACCCCAACCTCGCGATCATGATGTCGGGTGTGGCGACCGCCATCTTCCTGCTCGCCACCCGCGGCCGGGTCCCCAGCTACCTCGGCTGCTCGCTGTCCTTCGTCGGTGTCGCCGCGGTGATCCGGGCCCAGGGCGGTACGAGTGCCACGGTGACCGGCGCGGTGCTGGTGGTCGGGGCCGCGCTGTTCCTGGTGGGGCTCGCCGTGCAGCGGTTCGGGGCGCGGATCATCCATGCCGCGATGCCGCCGATCGTCACCGGCGCGGTGGTGATGCTGATCGGCTTCAACCTGGCCCCGGTCACCGCCTCCACGTACTGGCCGCAGGACCAGTGGACGGCGCTGCTGGTGATGCTGTTCACCGGTCTGGCCGTGGTCTGCCTGCGCGGTTTCTGGTCCCGGATCGCGATCTTCCTGGGGCTGGTCTTCGGGTACGTGCTCTCCTGGGCCCTGGACCGGATCTTCGGCAAGATCCACTCGGTGGACGGCAGCGGCAAGGTCACCGACCACTGGCGCCTGGACTTCTCCGCCGTGGGGCAGGCCGACTGGATCGGGCTGCCCTCCTTCCACGGGCCGAGCTTCGAGTGGTCGGCGATCCTGGTCGCGCTGCCGGTCGTCATCGCGCTGATCGCGGAGAACGCCGGGCACGTGAAGGCGGTCGGCGAGATGACCGGCGACCCGCTCGACGACAAGCTGGGCACCGCGATCTCCGCGGACGGCGTCGGCTCGATGCTGTCCACCGCGGTCGGCGGCCCGCCGAACACCACGTACTCCGAGAACATCGGCGTGATGGCCGCGACCCGGGTCTACTCGACGGCCGCGTACTGGGCCGCCGCCTGCTTCGCGCTCCTCTTCGGCGTCTGCCCGAAGTTCGGCGCGGTCGTCGCCGCGATCCCCGGCGGTGTGCTGGGCGGCATCACCGTCATCCTCTACGGCATGATCGGCCTGCTCGGCGCGCAGATCTGGATCAACGCCGGGGTGGACCTGCGCAACCCGCTGAACCTGGTGCCGGCCGCCGCGGGCATCATCATCGGCGTCGGCAACGTCAGCATGGAGATCAGCGACAACTTCTCGCTCAGCGGCATCGCGCTCGGCACCCTCGTCGTCATCACCGGCTACCACGCGCTGCGCGCCTTCGCCCCGGCCCACCTCAAGACGCAGCAGCCGCTGCTCGACGAGGGCACGTCGTCGTACGACGAGAAGGTCACGGACGGCGGCGGGTCCGGCGAGGGGCCGGGCGACGGGTCTCAGCGCGCCAAGTCGTAGGCGTAGGACGGCGTGAAGGTGCCCGGCTTGCCCTTGCAGCCGTCCGACTCCCCCGGCAGCTTGACCCACAGGTAGGCGTCGATGCGGCCCAGGCCGGTGCTCAGGGTCGGCGTCCGGCCGATCTCGCGGCCGGCCGGGTCGCACCACTCGCCGTCGGGCGGGGCGCCGTTGCCGTTGCGGCTGGTGTCGATGACGGCGCCGAGGCTCGCCGGGCCGCCGAGGGCGTCGAGGACCGCGCGGTCGTAGGCGACCTCGTCGGCGGTGGTGTGGAAGTTGGAGACGTTGCTGAAGATGCCGTCGGAGGAGGCGGCCGAGGCGGCGCCGGCCTCCTTCAGCCACCCCGCCTGCTTGGCGGGCGCGTGCCAGCCGGAGTGCCCCGCGTCGTAGTACACGCGGGCGTGGGGATTGGCGTCCTTCAGCACACGGCCGGCGCGGGCCAGGGAGGCGAAGCGGTCGGCGCGCTCCCCGGCGGACAGGCACTCCGCCTGGGCCACCGAGTCGGGCTCCAGGACGACCACGACCTCGCCGGAGCCGAGCCCGGCGGCGAAGAGGTCGATCCAGTCGTCGTAGGCGTCGAGGTCGGGCGCGCCGCCCTGGGAGTGGCCGCCGCAGTCCCGGTCGGGTATCGCGTACGGCACGACCACGGGCACCCGGCCCTCGGCGGCACCGCCCGACGTCACGGCCCGGACCCGGGAGGTGATGGTCGAGGGCGTGTAGTCGGCGAACCACACGGCGGCCGGATGATCGGCTATCCGCGACCGGATGACGTCCTGGCGCGGATCGTCGGGGTGGGCCCGGACCCAGGACAGGACCTGCGACTCGGGATGCCGGTAGAGCCGGGTGGACGCCGGGGTCGCCCGGGACTTCGCCTCCGGTGTCGTCTTCCGCGAGGGGCTGGGACCCGCCTTCTTCGCCGGGGCCGAGACCGAGGCGGAGGCGGACGGCGAGGCGGAGGCCGACGGTTTCGCCGACGGGGACGGGGACGGCACGACGGGCAGGGAGTGCAGCCTCGGCGAGCGCGTCACCTCCGGCCGGGCCTCGTCGGTGCCGCCGTCGTCGTCGCCGAGCGCGGTGAGCATGCCGGTCGCGGTGCCGACCGCGACGACGACGGACGCCGCCGCGACCATCGCGCTGCGGCGGGCGGCACGCCTGCGCTCGGCCCTGCGAGCGGCCAGGCGTCGGGCACGAAGGCCTGACACGTACGGTTCCCCCTCCCCCGCACGGCGGGCGCGTTCCCCCGTTCTGGGGAAGCGTCGGGCCCGCCGGCACTCCCGTCAGCCTAAAGCTGCGACCCTGCCGCCATGGCGCACTGCGAGCAAGTCCCGACGGCCGTCCGGTCGGTGGACACGGTCCTGACCCGGATGCGCGCCCTCGACGCGGCGCTGCCCGCGCCGGACGGGGTGGCGGTCTTCAATCGCGTCTACCTGACCGTCACGGAGGAGGTCGACCGGCACATCGACGGCGGCCGGTTCCCGGACGCCCGCTCGGCGATCGCGCTGGACGTGCGGTTCGCGGAGCGCTATCTGGCGGCCGTCGACGCGGTGGAGGACGGCCGCCGTCCGCCCGCCTGCTGGCGGCCCCTGTTCCAGTTCCGACGCCATCCCGGCGTACGTCCGCTGCAGTTCGCGCTGGCGGGCATCAATGCGCACATCGGGCACGACCTCGCGCTGGCCGTGGTGGACACCTGCCGTACGCTCGGCTGCGAACCCGTCGACGTGGAGGACGAGTTCGACCGGGTGGGCGATCTCCTCGTGACGCTGGAGGAGCGGGTCCGCGAGGAGCTGATGCCGGGTCCCGACCTCCTCCAGATCGCCGACCCGCTGACCCATCTGCTCGGCTCCTGGAGCCTGGAGCGCGCCCGCGACGCCACCTGGGCGGCGGCCCGCGCGCTGTGGGCGCTGCGCCGACTGCCGGACGTCGCCGGGGAGTTCACCGAGCGGCTGGACGCGGCGGTCGGCTTCGCGGGCCGCATGCTGCTCACCCCGCTGCCGGACTGATCCGGCCGTTCCCCGGCGCGCACCTCCGGAACGCCCGTCCGGTCGTTGTACGTTGCACCCTTGAGCGACATCGCGTCCCGACGGCGAAGGAGCACCCGGACATGGCGACCCGGCTCGGCCTCGGCCTCCCCCAGATGCGGCAGTACGACCTCGGCAAGGACGTTCCCGACGTGGCCCGCGCGGCGGAGGGGATGGGCTACCAGAGCCTGTGGGTCTTCGAGCGTGCCCTGTTCCCCGAGCCCGCCACCCAGGGGCTGTACGGCATCGAGGGCCTGCCCTGGCCGGACTCCTACCGGAACGTGGCGGACCCGCTGATCACGCTGACCCTCGCCGCCGCGGCCACCGAGCGGGCGGAGCTGGGCAGCAGCGTGCTGGTCGCCCCGCTGCACGGGCCCTTCCAGCTGGCCAAAGCGCTGGCCTCGCTGGACGCGGCGAGCGGGGGCAGGGTGGTGGCGGGTTTCGGCACGGGCTGGTCGCACGACGAGTACGCGGCGGCGGGCGTGCGGCCGTTCGCCGAGCGCGGGCAGGCCCTGGACGAGCTGATCGGGGTGTGCCGGGCGGTGTGGGGCCCGGACCCCGTGGTGTACGACGGGCATGTCACGAAGATCGCGTCCGCCGTGGTGGGCCCCAAGCCCGCCCGGCCGATCCCGGTGCTGCTGGCGGCGGGCAGCGGCAAGGCCCGGCGCCGGCTCGTGGACCACGCCGACGGCTGGCTGCCCAACGGCCTGGGCGCCGAGGTCGTGGCCGGCCAGTGGCGGCAGCTGCGGGAGCTGGCCGAGGAACGCGGCCGTACGGAGCCGATCCGGACGGTGCTGCGGGTCAACGCCCGGTACAGCGCGTCGGCCCGGACGGGCGCCGACCGCCGTCCCTTCCACGGCAGCGTCGACCAGATCGTCGAGGACCTCGCCGCCCACGCGGAGATCGGCCTCGACGAGATGCTGCTCGACCTCCAGGGCTCGGCCCGCGACGCCGGGGAGCTGAAGGACCTGGCCGCCCAGGTGTACGAGAAGGCCCGGGCGGCCGGGGTCTAGAGCCGTTCGAAGGGTCAGTCCTCGGGCAGCTCGACCGGCGCGATCTCCTCGTACACGTCGCCCGGGCCGGGGTTGGTCGCGTCGGTCTGCCCGCCGAAGTGGTGCATGACGCCCCAGACCGCGTTGAGCGCGGTCTGGACGGCTCCCTCGGCCCAGCCGGCCGTCCACGAGATGTCGTCGCCGGCGAGGAAGATGCCCCGCTTGTCCTCGGGCAGCTCCTCCTGCATGAAGTGCGTGAACAGGCGCCGCTGGTAGCGGTAGTGGCCGGGGAGGTTGGCCTTGAACGCGCCCATGAAGTAGGGCTCGTTCTCCCAGGAGACGGTCACCGGGTTGCCGATGATGTGCTTCCTGATGTCGACCTTCGGGTAGATCTCGCCGAGCGACTTCAGCATGACCTCCATCCGCTCGTTCGCGGACAGCGGCAGCCACTTCAGGCTGTCGTCGCACCAGGTGTAGGAGAGGCAGATGACGGCGGGCTTGTCGGGGCCGTCGTCGAGCAGGTAGGTGCCGCGGGTCATGCGGTCGGTGAGCGTCATCGACATGACGTCCCGGCCGGTGTCCTCGTCCTTGTCGAGCCAGAAGGGCCGGTCCACGGGCACGAAGAGCTTGGAGCTCTCCATGTAGTGGGTGCGCTCGATCGCGGTCCAGTGGTCGATCGGGAAGAGCGAGTCGTCGCAGGCGATCTTGGAGAGCAGCATCCAGGACTGGGCGGTGAAGATCGCCGCCTGGTACGTGCGGATGTCGCCGTCGGCGTCGGTCACGGTGATCCGGTTGCCGGCGGTGCGGTTCAGCCGGGTCACCGCCGGGCGCGGCTCGCCGTCCGTGTGCAGGGACTTCAGCGAGGTGCCGTACGGCCAGTGGACGATCTTCTCCGGCTCGCGCTCCCACATCCTCAGCGGCAGCTGCTGGGAGCCGCCGACGATGCCGCGGTGGTGGTCGTCGGCCTCGGTGTAGACGACGCGGAGGATCTCCAGGATGGAGTTGGGGAAGTCGGTGTCCCAGCCGCCGGTGCCGAAGCCGACCTGGCCGAAGATCTCGCGGTGCCTGAAGGACTTGAAGGCCTCGGAGTCGCAGAGGAAGCCGTAGAAGGTCTGGTTGTCGAGCTTCTCCACCAGCTTGGCCCAGATCTCGCGGATGCGCGGCACGTCGCGCTCGCGCAGGGCGCGGTTCATGTCGGAGAAGTCGGCGCCCTCCTCCAGGCACTTCGCCCAGGCGTCGGCGACGTCCCGGTAGACCTGCGGCAGGTCGTCGAGGGTCTCGGCGTAGTGCGACTCGCCCTTGAGGTCGACGACGGTGGAGGGCGTGGCCTCGGCGAGGGGGTTGGGGAAGGGGCTGGTCTTCAGGCCGACCAGGTCGATGTAGTGCTGGAGCGCGGTCGAGGAGGGCGGGAAGCGCATCGCGCCCATCTCGGCGGTCAGCGACTCGTCGCAGCCGTCGAAGCCGACGGTCCGCAGGCGGCCGCCGATCCGGTCGGCCTCGTAGACGACGGGCCTGAGGCCCATCTTCATCAGTTCGTAGGCGGCGACGATGCCGGACAGTCCGCCGCCGATGACGGCGACCTCGGTGCCGTGCTCGGTGGCCGGTATCTGGCCGAGGCCGGCGGGGTGGGCGAGGAAGTCGTCGTACGCGTACGGGAAGTCCGGCCCGAACATGGTGATCGGCGGCTGCTGCTCGTCTGCGTGCTCGATCGCGTTGGGCACGGTGGACGTCATGGGGTACGGACTCCTTGCGGGGTGAAGCGGGGGGCTGGGCTTCTCGGGGTTCAGCGGTTGCGGACGAGGGACCCGTAGAGGCCGGGAAGGCGGTCCTTAAGGTACGGGTTGGCCTCGCGGGAGGCGGCGAGGAAGGCCGGGTCGGCGTCGGCGAGGACCAGTTCCTCACCGCGTCCGGCGCGGGCACGGGACGTCCCGTCGGGGCCGGCGAGCACGGACAGCCCGACGAACTCGAAGTCGCCCTCCGGCCCGACCCGGTTGACGTACGCGACGTACATCTGGTTCTCGAAGGCCCGCACCGGCACGACGGACTCGGCGACGAACTGGAACGGGTGCATCTGCGCGGTCGGGACCAGCAGCAGGTCGGTGCCGGCCAGGGCGTGGGCTCGGACGTTCTCCGGGAACTCCACGTCGTAGCAGATCATCAGGCCGACGGTGAGGCCGTTCAGCTCGGCCTGGATGACGGGCTGCTCGCCGGGGGTGAAGTGGTGGCGCTCGAAGCAGCCGAAGAGGTGGGTCTTGCGGTAGTTCGCCAGACGGGTGCCGTCGGCGGCGATCAGCTGCACGGAGTTGAAGACGCGCTCGCCGTCCCGTTCGGGGTAGCCGTAGGCGACGGCCAGGCCGTGGCGCCCGGCGATCTCCGCGACGGCGTCGGCCGAGTCGCCGTCGGCGGGCTCGGCGAGGGCGTCGATGCCGTCGCCGATCGCGTACCCGGTCAGGAACAGCTCCGAGGTGACGAGCAGCCCGGCGCCCGAGGCCGCGGCGCGGGCGGCGGCCTCGTCGAGGACCTTGAGGTTCTCGGCGACGGAGCCGGGCCGGCCGGAGCTCTGGAGCAGGGCGGTGCGCATGCGTGTTCCTCACCGGAGGGAAGGGGGTCGGGGGGCCAGATAGACGGTACGGTCGGCGCGCTCGGCCGGACAAGAAGGACGTGTTGCGCGCCGGTGAGCGGATCGTTGCGTGCGCCCGGCATCCCCCGGCGATTCGTTGCGCCACCCCCGTGCCCCCTCCCGTCATCCCCGGGGAGGGGGTCCGTCCGCCTCTCCCCCGCCGCGCGGCGGAGGCCGCTCCCGCCCTGAGCGCGATGTGGTGCGGGCGCGGCGCCGGGACAGTGGTGACCGTTCGGTTCACCGGCTTCGATCTTTGGGAGAGGACCCGCCATGAAACGCCGTACGACGACCGCCGCGCTCTGTGTCGCACTGCTGCTGACCGCAGTCACCACGGGGGCGGCCGTCGCCTCCGGGCCCCACGAGGGGCAGCCCCCGCGGGAGGCGGCCGCGCTGACCGGCACCGCCAAGCTGTACCGGTCGGCCGGGGACGACATCACCTTCACCTTCGACGCCCATCTGGCGGCCAGGCACAACGACGATCCCCTGAAGGCCACCGGGACCTTCGAGTTCAGCCACTACCTGAACGGCTGGGGTGCCCGGGCGAAGGCCGAGGTCGACTGTCTGGTGACCGGCGGTGACGTGGCCGTCGTCTCCGGCGTCATCACCGACTCCGACCTGCCCGGTGCCGAGGGCAGGCGGGTCGGCGTCACCGTGCACGACCGCGGGCACCACGACCGGCTCGGCTACAGCTGGGCCGCGACGGGCAGTCCCGCCGAGGGCGGGGAGCTGCCCCGGTGCGTGTCGTCGGCGCCCTTCGAGAAGGTCGCGAAGGGGACCGGCGACTTCACGGTCGTGCCCTGGCAGCCGCGGCTGTAGTCCGGGCGGCGGCGGCCAGCAGCAGCGCCGTCAGCAGGTACGGCACCGCGGCCCAGGCGAACGCGGTGCCGTGCCCCGTCACCGAGGCGGCCGCCGCGTAGGCGCCGTACGTGGCGAGGGTGCCCAGCTCGGTGCCCAGGCCCGCGACCGAGGTCAGCGTGGCCCGTCCGGAGTCGTCGATACGCCGCTGGAGGCGGGCGTCGGCCAGCACGGTCGCCAGCTGGAAGCCGCCGAAGGCCAGGGCGACGAGGATCAGGGCGGGCGGGGTGCCCGCCGCGGCGCCGACCGCCAGGGCCAGCGCGGAACCGGCGAGCAGGACGGCGAACCCGGTGGTGGTCAGGCGTTCGGCGGGGCCGGCCAGCAGGCTCCCGGCCGTGGCGCCGGCCCAGATCACCAGCAGCAGCCAGGGAACGGTCTCCTGCGCCACGCCGGTGTCGTGTGCCAGCAGCGGCGTGTACTCGTCGAGCGCGCCCCACACCGCGGTCACGGCCGGGACGAGCAGGAGCGCCCCGCGCACGGAGCGGTCGGTGCGGGCCTCGGCGAGCCCGGCGCGCAGGGTCGCGGTCCAGCGGTCGCCGTCGGCGGACGGTGTGCGGTGCTCGGGGAACCGGCTCGCCACGGCCGCCCCGGCCAGGCAGACCAGTACGCTCGCCGCGCCCACCGCGTCGTAGCCGCCCCAGGCGAAGACGGGGCCGGCCAGCCCCATCGCGGCCATCGTCGCGGCGATGCCGATCGCCCGTGCCCGGCCCATGATGCGGGCGTACCGGTCGGCGGCGCCGGCCCGGTCCAGTTCGTCGTAGACCAGCGCTTCCAGCGCCCCCGAGCCGAGCGCCCCGCCGGCGCCCCACAGCACGAAGCCGAGCGCGAAGGCGCCGTAGGAAGGCACGAGGACCCACAGGGCGAAGCCGGCGGCGGTGAGCAACGGGCCGAGCACCAGCAGCAGCCGCCGGGAGAACGCGTCCGCCCAGGCGCCGGAGGGCACCTCCAGCAGGACGCCGGTCAGCGACCACAGGGCGAACAGGGACGACATCTGCCAGACGGACAGACCGGTGTCGCTGAACAGCAGCGCGTACACCGGGTAGAGCAGGACGAACTCGTCGCAGAACGCGGATGCGTACAGCGTGCGCGTCAGCCGCCGGACACCGGCGGTCGTGGGGGCACGCTCGGGTGAGAGAGTCATGAGGCCTTCCCGAGGGGGCGGATCGGACACCGGAGGTACGGCGTCCGAGGCGGCCCTCGGGAGGAGGCGCGGCTGGTGGATCAATGTCGCCAGGTCATGGCACCGATGGTAGTCGGGTGACCCCGCCTCGGTCTCGGGATTACGTGGGCGATCCAGACGAGTAGCGCCGCAGCAGCGGCGACAGGATCAGCACGGACTTGGTCCGCTCGACGAACGGCTCCCCGGCGATCCGCTCCAGGACCCGTTCGAAGTGGCGCATGTCGGAGGCGAATACCTGGGCGACCGCGTCCGCGTCCCCGGTGACGGTGGACGCGGCCACGACCTCCTGGTAGCGCTCCAGGCCTCGCTGGATGGTCTCCGGCGAGGTGTTGCGGCGGCAGAAGATCTCGACGAACCCCTCGGTCTCCCAGCCGAGCGCGGCGGGATCGACCCGTACGGTGAAGCCGGTGATGGCTCCGGTGGCGCGCAGCCGGTCCACGCGCCGTTTCACGGCGGGCGCGGACAGGCCGACCGACTGCCCGATGTCCGCGTAGGAGCGGCGGGCGTCCTCGGCGAGGGCGTGCACGATGCGTTCGTCGAGATCGTTCAGCACTGCGGGTGGTTCACTTCGCTTCTGGTGTCACGGTGTCCGGTGCGGCCAGCCGGGAGCGGCGGTGGCCGTACACGAAGTAGAACACGAGCCCGACCGCCATCCAGACACCGAACACGACCCAGGTCACGGTGGACAGGCTGCCCATCATCCAGACGCAGAAGGCGAAACCCAGCGCGGGCAGGACCGGCGACAGCGGCACCCGGAAGGTGCGGCGCATGTCCGGACGGGTCCGGCGCAGCACCACGACGGCCACGTTGACGAGGGCGAAGGCGAAGAGGGTGCCGATGCTGGTGGCGTCGGCGAGCTGCCCGAGCGGGATGGCGGCGGCCAGGACGCCGCAGAACAGGGAGACGATCAGCGTGTTGGCGCGGGGCGCGCCGGTCTTCGGGTGGACGCGGGAGAACACCTTGGGCACCAGCCCGTCGCGGGACATGGCGAACAGGACGCGGGTCTGGCCGTAGAGCACGGTCAGGACGACGCTGGCGATGGCGACGACCGCGCAGAAGGCCAGCAGGGTCCCCCAGAAGTCCTGCCCGGTGACGTCGGTCATGATCTGGGCGAGGGACGCCTCGGAGTCGGTGAAGGTGCGCCACGGGCGGGCGCCGACGGCGACGGCGGCGACGAGGACGTACAGCACCGTCACGATGACCAGGGAGAGCATGATCGCGCGGGGCAGGTCGCGCTGGGCGTTCTTGGCCTCCTCACCGGCGGTGGAGGCGGCGTCGAAGCCGATGTACGAGAAGAAGAGCGTCGCGCCGGCCGCGCTGACCCCGGCCATGCCGAGGGGCATGAAGTTCTCGTAGTTGCCGGAGCGGAAGCCCTGGACGCCGATCGCGCAGAACAGCACCAGCGCGGCGATCTTCACGACGACCATGATCGTGTTGGCGCGGGCGGACTCGCGGGCGCCGCCCAGCAGGAAGGTCATGGCGAGGAGCACGACGATCAGCGCGGGCAGGTTGAAGATGCCGCCGTCGCCGGGCGGGGCGGACAGGGCGGCCGGGATGGTGACGCCGATGGTGCCGTCGAGGAGTTCGTTGAGGTACTCGCCCCAGCCGACGGCGACGGCGGCGACGGACACGCCGTACTCCAGGACCAGGCACCAGCCGCAGACCCAGGCGACCAGCTCGCCCATCGTGGCGTAGGCGTACGAGTAGGAGGAGCCGGAGACCGGGATGGTGCCGGCCAGTTCGGCGTAGGACAGGGCCGAGAAGAGCGCCGTGAGTCCGGCGATGACGAAGGAGAGCGTGACCGCCGGGCCGGCCTTGGGGACGGCCTCGCCGAGGACGACGAAGATGCCGGTGCCGAGGGTGGCGCCGATGCTGATCATCGTGAGCTGCCACAGGCCGAGGGAGCGGCGCAGCGTGCCGCCCTCGCCCTGGCCGCCCTCGGCGACCAGCGTTTCCACGGGCTTGCGGCGCATGAGGCGCGCGGCCAGGCCCGGGGACGCGGGGCCGGCCGGTGGGTCGTGGTGCGGGGGTGCGCCTTGGTCGAGCACGCGTTGACTCCTTTGTCGCTGCCGGTCGGGCCCGTCGGTGTGAGCGGACGGGCTCGCGGCGGGCTCTGGAGCGGCGGGGACGCGGCGGGCACCCGTGCACAAGCACCGAGACCCACCGAGCGGGGTCCCCGCCACGCCACGTACAGCGCAGAACACTACGAGGGGGGCACCGCGCCGGTAATGCAGCAACCTTGCGCATCTGGGCACGATCGTTGCGTTGGCCGGGGCAGGGCGTGTGTTCGTTGCGCGGGCGGTGCACGGCGTTGCGCACGGGCTCGGCTGTCGACGGATCGAGCCTGGTCGGGGCCCGTTCGCAGGGCCGGGTCAGTCGCCGTCCGGGTCGCCCGCGACCGCCCGTGCCTCCGCCGCCTGGGCCGCGTCGAACCCGATCTGCCCGGGTCGCCCGCGGGCGGCCTCCTGCCCCTCGATCCAGCGCATGTGCGCCTCCCAGGCGGCCTGCTTGCTGGTGCCGAGCGCGGCCCCGATCAGGGACCAGGAGGCGCCGGCCTCGCGGGCGGCCCGGACGGTGAGCTGGCGCCCGTAGGCGGCCTTGCGGGCCACCACCTCGCTCAGCGCGAGCAGTTCGAGGAGCTGGGTGCGGTCGAGCTCCTCCTGGTCGCTGCCGCCCCCGGCCAGGGACTCACGGGTGCGCAGCTCGTCGAGGCGGGCCACGGCGGTCAGCAGGGTGTGCTGCGGCTCGATGCTCTGCGGTGTCGTCATGTGGTCAGCGTCTCGTCAGGCTGGCTTGACGTCAAGGTGCCCTGACGGGCGTCCGCTGTCGGCCGAACGGTACGAGGCGTCCGCTGCCGTCCCGGAAGCGTCCGCCCTCGTCCGGAATGGGAGCGGCCCCCATTCCTTCCCGGGCGGCGGGAGGAGCGGGGGCCGTGCGGCAGGCAACGGACGCGCGGCGTCAGCTCCAGCTGGCGTGCAGCGGCTTGCCCTCGGCGTAGCCGGCGGCGCTCTGGATGCCGACGATGGCCTTCTCGGCGAACTCCTCCAGGGAGCCGGCACCGGCGTAGGTGCAGGAGGAGCGGACGCCCGCGATGATCGCGTCGATCAGGTCCTCGACGCCGGGGCGGGTCGGGTCGAGGAACATGCGGGAGGTGGAGATGCCCTCCTCGAACAGCGCCTTGCGGGCCCGGTCGTAGGCCGACTCCTCGGAGGTGCGGTTGCGCACCGCGCGGGCGGAGGCCATGCCGAAGGACTCCTTGTAGGCGCGGCCGTTGGCGTCGTGCTGGAGGTCGCCCGGGGACTCGTAGGTCCCGGCGAACCAGGAGCCGACCATCACGTTGGACGCGCCGGCCGCGAGGGCCATCGCCACGTCGCGCGGGTGGCGGACGCCGCCGTCGGCCCACACGTGCTTGCCGTACTTCTTGGCCTCGGCGGCGCACTCCAGGACGGCGGAGAACTGCGGCCGGCCGACGCCGGTCATCATGCGGGTGGTGCACATGGCGCCGGGGCCGACGCCGACCTTGATGATGTCGGCGCCCGCCTCGATCAGGTCGCGCACGCCCTGGGCGGAGACGATGTTGCCCGCGACGATCGGCACCCGCGGGTCGAGGGCTCGCACCACCTTGACCGCGCTGATCATCGACTCCTGGTGGCCGTGCGCGGTGTCGATGACGAGGGTGTCGACGCCCGCGTCGAGCAGCTGCTTGGCCTTGCCGGCCACGTCGCCGTTGATGCCGACGGCGGCGGCGATGCGGAGCTTGCCGTTGGCGTCGACAGCCGGGGTGTAGAGGGTGGCGCGCAGGGCGCCCTTGCGGGTGAGGATGCCGGCCAGGCGGCCGTCGGCGTCCACGGCAGGCGCGTAGCGGCGGTTGGCGTGGTCGAGGGTGTTGAAGGCCTCGCGCGGGTCCAGGTCCGCGTCGATGAGGAGCAGGTCCTTGGACATGACCTCTTCGAGCTGGGTGAAGCGGTCGACGCCGGTCAGGTCGGTGTCGGTGACCACGCCGACCGGCTTGTTGTCCTCGTCGACGACGACACCGGCGTTGTGCGCCCGCTTGGGCAGCAGGGACAGCGCGTCGGCGACGGTCTGGTGCGGGGCCAGCACGATGGGGGTGTCCAGGACGTGGTGGCGGCTCTTCACCCAGGTGACGACGTCGGTGACGACCTCGATCGGGATGTCCTGCGGGATGACCACGAGGCCGCCGCGCCGGGCCATCGTCTCGGCCATGCGGCGCCCCGCGATGGCGGTCATGTTGGCGACGACCAGCGGGATGGTGGTGCCCGTGCCGTCCGGGGAGCCGAGGTCCACGCCCTGCCGGGAGCCGACGGCGCTGCGGCTGGGCACCATGAAGACGTCGTCGTACGTCAGGTCGTACGAAGGCTGGATGTCATTGAGGAAACGCACGTGCTGCACATCCCAGTCGATCAGAGGTGGCCCCCGGACAGGTCAGCCAGGGGGAAAGAGCACGTACTTCATTCTCCCATGCCGGGTGGCCGATAATCCCCGGGCAGATCATCCAGGCTGGTCAGCGGCCTCCTTGGAGGAACCTCCAGGGCCGAGGGTGACGAAGAGCCCCGGGCCCCGGTCCGTCGCCTCGGCGAAGACCTCCTCGGCGACGGCCCACTCGTCCGGCCGCTCCTCGGCGTACGCCCGCCAACCCCGTACGACCAGGACCAACCCCCGGTCCACCGCGCCCTCGGGCCAGACGGAGGGGTCGGCGAGGGAGTCGGCGAGCGCGTCCCAGTTCCGCCCGAACCAGTCGGGCAGCGCGAGGTCACGGGCGCAGCGGTCCATCAGGCCCGCCTTGTCCGTGACGCCGTCGAGGTCCAGCGTGACCACGAGCCGCCCCGCGGGGTCCTCGGCCATCGTCCTGCCCCTTCCGTCCGTGACCGGTCCGACTGGCCGTCAGACGCCGTCCGGGTCCGTCCTGTTGAGCGTCGACTTGGGCGTCGGGCCGGCCGTCATCAGGTAGTCCGCCGCCGACGTGTCCGTCACCAGGCTGGTGACCAGCCCGGAACGCAGCACCGCGTCGATGGCCGCCGCCTTGCGCTGCCCGCCCGCGATCGCCACGACCTCGGGGATACGGCGGAGCTGGTCGGCCTTGACCGTGATGCACCGCTCCCCCAGGTCGCGCCCGACCCGACGCCCCTCCGCGTCGAAGAGGTGCGCGGACATCTCGGCGGCGACACCGAGCGAGGCGTAGTGCGCGCGCTCCTCGTCGCTGAGCATGTCGTGCACCGTCGAGATGCCCGGCTCCCAGGAGCCGATGGAGACGCAGGCGACCGTGACCTTGTCGAAGTACTCGAAGGCCCGGGCGATCCCGGTCTGGTGGCGCAGCGCCTGCGCGGTCGCCGCGTCCGGGAGCAGCATCGGCGCGTAGATGGGGTGGGCGTCGCCGCCCGACACCTGGGCGGCGCGGCGGACGGCCTCGACCGAGCCGCGTTCGGCGGTCCCGGCGTCGTACACGCCCGTCAGCTGCACCACGGTGCACGGCGGCAGCCGGTCCAGCGCCGCCGCCATGTGGATGGTGGACCGGCCCCAGGCCAGCCCGAGCACATCGCCTTCGTTGACCAGCTCACCGAGCAGGTCGGCGGCCACCTCGCCCAGGTTCTCCGGGTCGGGCGTCTCCTCGGCGTCCGCCGGGGACTCCACGACCACGGCGTGCCTGAGGCCGTAGCGGGCCCGCAGGGCGTCCGAGCGCTCGGCGTCCAGCTCGGCCGGCACCCGGATCTCGATTCTCACTAGGTCTCTCTCGAGGGCGGTCTCGAGAACCCGGGCCACCTTGAAGCGGCTGACGCCGAACTCCTCCGCGATCTGGATCTTGGACTTGCCCTCGAGGTAGAAGCGGCGGGCCATGGCCGCCGCCTGGACCAGCTCAGCGGGTCCCATCCGCATGGCTGAACGGCCCGCCGACATACCCGACACGGCGTTCTCCTCACTGCTGTTCACACTCTGGATTCGCCGTTCATCCTTGCAGATTCGGCGCGCTTGATCAGCCCTGATGGGAGCCGTTCACGTTCTGTTCCTCAGTGGTCGCACGCCCAGGACGCCTTGGCGGTGGCCGAGTCGGCCTGGGTGCGCAGTGCACGTACCGCCTCGGCCGGGTCGGACGCCCCGTACACGGCGGAACCCGCGACGAAGACGTCCGCGCCGGCGTCGGCGCACTGCTCGATCGTCGACGCCGAGACTCCTCCGTCGACCTGGAGCCACAGCTCCAGACCATGCTTCTTGATCAGCTCACGGGTGCGGCGGATCTTCGGCAGCATGATGTCCAGGAACGCCTGCCCACCGAAGCCGGGTTCAACCGTCATGATCAGCAGCATGTCGAGCTCGGGGAGCAGGTCCTCGTACGGCTCGATCGGCGTCGCGGGGCGCAGCGCCATCGAGGCGCGGGCGCCCTTGGCCCGGATCTCGCGGGCGAGCCGCACGGGGGCGGTGGCCGCCTCGACGTGGAAGGTGACGGAACCGGCGCCGGCCTCCACGTACTGGGGGGCCCAGCGGTCGGGGGCCTCGATCATGAGGTGGCAGTCCAGCGGGGTGTCCGTCGCCCGGGCCAGGGACTCCACGATCGGGACGCCGAGGGTGAGGTTGGGGACGAAGTGGTTGTCCATGACGTCGACGTGAAGCCAGTCGGCTCCCTCGACCGCCTTGGCCTCGTCCGCGAGGCGGGCGAAGTCGGCGGACAGGATGCTGGGGTTGATCTGCGCGGCCATGCCCCCAAGCCTGCCATGCCCTCCGGGGGTCGGCGGCATCGGTCCCGGGGGCGGCCGGGGTTGGTCGTCGGGTGCGGGTGGGTGGGGGCTGGGCGCGCAGTTCCCCGCGCCCCTGGGGGTGACGGTGTGGGCGTGGGGGGACAGGGCCCCTCCGCGGAGGGCCCCGCGCGGGGTGCGGTTGTTCGTCGAGTGCAGGCCGGTGGGGGCTGGGCGCGCAGTTCCCCGCGCCCCTCGCGGGGCGTGTCAAGCGGTGCGGCGGATCAAGGTGAGGTACATCGCGTCGGTGCCGTGGAGGTGGGGCCAGAGTTGGATGTCGGGGCCCTCGCCGAGGTGGGGGACGTCCGGGAGGAGGGGGCGGGCGTCGATGAGGTCGGTGTCGGGGTGCTGCTTGAGGACGTCCGCGACGACCGCGCGGGTCTCGGCGAGGTGGGGGGAGCAGGTCGCGTAGGCGACGACGCCGCCGACGCGGACGGCTTCGAGGGCACTGCGCAGCAGGGCGCGCTGGAGCGGGGCGAATCCGTCCAGGTCCTCGGGGCGGCGGCGCCAGCGGGCCTCGGGGCGGCGGCGCAGGGCGCCGAGGCCGGTGCACGGCACGTCGACCAGGACGCGGTCGAAGCTGCCCGGGCGCCATGCCGGACGGGTGCCGTCGGCGGTGATCACCTGGTACGGGCCCGGGTTGCCGTCCAGGGCCTTGGCCACGAGCCCGGCCCGGTGCGGCTGCTTCTCGGAGGCGAGGAGGAAGGCACCGCGTTCGGCGGCCAGGGCGCCGAGCAGCGCGGCCTTGCCACCGGGGCCCGCGCACCCGTCCAGCCAGCGCCGGTCGGGGCCGTCCAGGGGCGCGTTGGCCAGGGCCAGGGCGACGAGCTGGCTGCCCTCGTCCTGGACACCGGCCCGGTTCTCGCGTACCGCGTCGACGGCGCCGGGCTCGCCGCCCTCGCTCAGGCGCACGGCGTACGGGGACCAGCGGCCCGGCACGGCGGCCTCCTCGGCGAGCAACTCGTCGCGCGTGGCACGCCCGGGGCGGGCGACCAGGGTGACCTCGGGACGCTCGTTGTCCGCGGCCAGCAGCTCCTCCATGCCGGCCCGGCCGCCACCGAGCGAGTCCCACAGCGCCGAGACGACCCAGCGGGGGTGCGAGTGCACGACGGCGAGGTGGTCCTCGGGGTCCTCGTCGTAGGGCGGGGCGACCCGCTCCAGCCACCCGTCGAGATCGTCCCGCGCGACCTTGCGCAGCACGGCGTTGACGAACTTGGCCCGCCCGTCGCCGAGCACGACCCGCGCCAGCTCCACGGTGGCGGACACGGCGGCATGGCTCGGGATCCGGGTGCCGAGCAGCTGGTGCACGCCGAGGCCGAGCACGTCCAGCACCGGCGGGTCGACCTCCCGCAGCGGCCGGTCGACGCAGTCGGCGACGATCGCGTCGTACGTCCCCTGCCTGCGCAGCGTCCCGTACACCAGCTCGGTGGCGAGGGCCGCGTCCCGAGCGTCGAAGTCGTCCCGCTCCCGCGCCTTGCGCAGCAGCGGCGGCAGCACGAGGTTGGCGTACGCGTCCCGCTCGTCCACGGCCCTGAGCGCCTCGAAGGCGAGGATGCGGACGGGGTCCTTCTGGGGCCTGCGGTACGGCTTGCCGGGCTTGCGGGGACGGCGGGGCTGCTCGCTCACGAAAAAGGTGCTCCGGGTGTGGGGTGAAGTGCGCTCACCAGCGTACGCCGGGCCGGTGAACGGTGCTGCGCATGCGCAGGTCAGCCGCCCAGCAGCTCGCCCTCGGCGATCCGCACGCCGCGTGCCCAGTCCGCGGCACGCATCGGCTTCTTGCCCTGGGCCTGCACCCACAGCAGCTCGACGGCGTGCGAGCCGGTGCCGACGTACACGTTGTTCTTGCCGACGGCGAGCTGCCCTGGGGCGAGGTCGGTCCGGTCGGGGGCGGGGACCGCCTGCACGAGCTTCAGCCGCTCGCCGCGGAAGGTGGTCCAGGCGCCGGGGGCGGGGGTGCAGCCGCGCACCACCCGGTCCACGCGCAGCGCCGGGGCGGCCCAGTCGACCCGGGCGTCCTCGACGGTGATCTTCGGCGCGAGGGTGACGCCGTCGGACGGCTGCGGCACCGCCTTCAGGCTGCCGTCCTCGATGCCGTCCATGGTGGCCGCCAGCAGCCCGGCACCGGCGAAGGCGAGCCGGGTCAGCAGGTCGCCGCTGGTGTCGGTGGAGCGGACGGTCTCGGTGACCGTGCCGTAGACGGGGCCGGAGTCCAGGCCCTCCTCGATCAGGAAGGTGGACGCGCCGGTGATCTCGTCGCCCGCCATCAGCGCATGCTGCACGGGCGCGGCGCCGCGCCAGGCGGGCAGCAGCGAGAAGTGCAGGTTGACCCAGCCGCGGGCGGGCACGTCGAGGGCGACGCGGGGCAGCAGCGCCCCGTAGGCGACGACGGGGCAGCAGTCGGGCGCGATCTCGCGCAGCCGCTCCAGGAACTCCGGCTCGCGCGGCTTGGCGGGCTTGAGCACCTCGATGCCGGCCTCCTCGGCCCGCTCGGCCACGGGAGAGGCGACCAGCCGGCGACCGCGCCCGGCCGGAGCGTCGGGCCGCGTGACGACGGCGGCCACCTCGTGGCGCCCGGAGGCGATCAGGGCGTCCAGGGCGGGAACGGCGACCTCGGGGGTACCGGCGAAGACGAGCTTCATGGGAGGGACGGGCCTCTCGGGCAGGGACGGACAGCGGGCAGCGCACCAGTCTACGAGCCCACCCCGAACGGAAAGCCGCCGACGGCGCCCCGCCCCCGCGGCAGACCCCAGCCTCTCGACCGACTGGAAACGGGTGGTGCGTGGGCGGGAGAGAAACACGCCAAGGGCCGAAGGCCGAGGCGCACACCCCCCGAAAACAGGCGCACGCATATGCCGCCACGCCCCCACCCCGTGACCAGCGGAGCGCCCACGCGTTGGTCAAGGAAGAGTTGACCACCGGGCCGCCCGCGCGGCCCGATTCCTTTCAACGCCGGTTCGAGAGGCTTGTTCATGGCCGACCACGCAACCCACGACGCCCAGGCTCGGGCCAGCCTGCACTTGCTGGTGCGGGACATCGAGCGGGTCCGCCGGCAGGTGGACGCACTGCGCACCCTCACCGCCCAGCTGGGCAACGTCTACCGCCCGCGCCGCTCCGGCCCCTCCACGGGCTTCGTCGTCTACGGACGCGCCCCCGCCCCGACGGTCCGCCTCGCCCAGGAACTCCGGGACAGTGTCGAGACCCTGGTCACGGCCGCCGTGGACTTCGACCGCTCGCTCGGCTTCTCGTGGGACGCGGTGGGCTCCGCGCTCGGCGTCACCAAGCAGGCCGTGCACCGCCGCTACGGTTCCCGCCGTGCCGCCGCCCAGACGGCGCCCGCGGCGGAGACCACCGAGCACGCACCGGAGCCGGCCGGCACCCGCCCGGTCAACGTGGGCTCCGGACTGCCCACCGTGCCCACCGTCCCGGCGGCCCGTTCGATGCCGACCCAGCCGACGGCGGGCAGTCCGGCCCTGCGCGACGACGTCCGGCCGACGGCCTTCCCCGGCCCGCGCAACGGCTGAGCCGCACGCACCGGGGCTCACACCGGCCCTCCGCCTCCCCGCTCCTCCGGGCAGACGGAGGGCCGGGCCGTGTGCGGGCGGTCTCAGCCGATGTCGGGCGGATCGATCCGCACCCACACCGCCGTGTCGCTCCCCCGCGCCATCCGCGCCGCCTGCGCGGCCTTCAGCGCACCCGCCAGCGCCGCCCCGCGCCCCGGCGGCACCCGGATCAGCGCCCGCTCCCAGTGTTCGCCCGGCGGCGGCGCGCCCACGCGACGCGGACGCCCCACGGCCGTGACCGGCAGCGGCACGGGACCGAGCACCTCGGCCTCGCCCGGCAGTCCGGCCGCCCGGAGGAAATCGGCCACCGCCTCCGCGGGCCCGGCCACGGACGCCATCCGCGAAACCGGCGGGAAGCCCAGCTCGGCCCGCTCGGCCAGCTCCCGCAGCGCATGGCCGACGGGATCCCAGCGCACCAGTGCCTGCACCGGCCGCAGGGTCGGCTCGGCGACCGCGACGACGGTGCCCCCGGCGCCCTGCGGGCGCACCAGCGCGGCGGCGGCCAGCCAACGCCGCAGCGCGTCCTCACCGGCGCGCAGGTCGGGCCGCCCGAGCATCGCCCAGCCGTCGAGCAGCAGGGCCGCCGCGTAGCCGCCCTCGGCGACGGGTTCGGCGCCCGGGGTGCTCACCACCAGCGCGGGTGCCTCGGACACGGTGTCGAGCACGTGCTCGCGCCCGGAGGTGCGCACGGGCACGGCCGGGAAGGCGCGTCCCAGTTCCTCGGCGGTGCGACGCGCCCCCACCACCTGGGCGCGCAGCCGGAACGCCCCGCACTCCGGGCAGTGCCAGGCGCCCTCCTCGCGCCCGCACCAGCCGCACCGCAGCGCGGAACCGGACTCCTGGCCCTCCAGCGGCCCCGCGCAGTGCCGGCACCGGGCGGGCGTCCGGCACGAGGCGCACGCCATCCGCGGGACGTAGCCCCGCCGGGGCACCTGCACGAGCACCGGTCCGCGCCGCAGCCCGTCCCTGACGGCCTGCCAGGCGAGGGTCGGCAGCCGGGCGGCGCGGGCGGCCTCGTCCCGGGCCAGGTCCTGGTCCCCCACGGTCCGCACCAGCGGGGCGGCGGCCCGTACCTCCTCGCGTGCGGCGATCAGGGGCCGGGCCCAGCCGGTCTCCACGAGCTGGGCGGCCTCCACGGTGCAGCCCCAGCCGCCCAGCAGGAAGGCGCACCGGTCCTGGGCGGCGCGCAGCAGCAGCACCTCGCGCGCGTGCGGCTGCGGTGCGTGCGGCTCGCTGTGGCTGTCGTCGCCGTCGTCCCAGAGGGCGACCAGGCCGAGGTCCCGCACCGGCGCGAACATGGCGGCCCGGGTCCCGATCACGGCCCGTACCGACCCCCGGCGTACCGCGAGCCACTGCGCGTACCGCTTCTCGGGCCCGGCGTCGGCGGTGAGCACCGCGTGCCGTCCCTCGCCCAGCAGGGCGGTCAGCGCGGCGTCGGCGCGGGCGACCGCCCGCCCGTCGGGCAGGACGACGAGCGCGCCCCGCCCTGAGGCCAGCGTCGCGGCGACGGCCCGCGCCAGCTCCTCGGCCCACTGCGGGCCGGGCAACGCGTTCCACACCGCGCGCGGCGCACCCCCCGAGGCGAGGGCCGCCAGGAACGCCTCCCCCTGCTCGTACCGCGTCCACGGCCCCGGCTCCGGCACCGGCGGCGGGGGCAGCGGGTCCGGCGACGTCCGCTTCTCGGCGCGCGCGCTGCGCGGCGGTACGGCGAGCTGCAGTACGTCGGCGAGGCTGCCCGCGTACCGGTCCGCGACCGCCCGCGCGAGTCCCAGCAGCTCCTCGTCGAGCACCCGCTCGGGCGAGACGACCTGGGCCAGCGCGGCGAGGGGGCCCGAGTAGTCGGACTGCGCGAGTCGCTCGATCAGGAAACCGTCGACGAGTCCGCCGCCCTCGCGCCGCCCGTCCCGCACCCGGTGCCGCCCGGCCCCGAAACGCACCCGGACCCGCACTCCGGGTTGGGCGTCGGCGTCGAGCTCCTCGGGCACGGCGTAGTCGAAGTAGCGGTCGAGATGGAGCACGCCCTTGTCGACGAGGACCCTGGCGACGGGCAGCTCCCTGGCGAGGGCCGCTCCGCGCCAGGTCCTCGGCTTGGCCCGCGGCGCCTTCGCCTGGCGCACACTCTCCCGGATGAGCGCGAGCTGCTCGGGCGGCGCGTCCCCCGCGCCACCGCCCGTCGCTTCGTTCTCGCTGCTCACGCCTGCATTCTTACCAAAGACCACTGACAACCGACGGCGCCCGAGTCGCACCGCGTCTCACCGGCGACCGGTCCGACTCTGCCTTGGAGCACTCGGCCCCGCCGCACCGGACGCGCCGAGGCCCGGCGTCCCCACCGGGACACCGGGCCTCGTCACATGCCGTCCGGCAGGGACGGCGGTGGCCTGTCGGGGTTGTTACAGCCCCGCCGCCTGCCGCAGCGCCTCCACGCGGTCCGTGCGCTCCCACGTGAAGTCGGGCAGCTCACGGCCGAAGTGGCCGTACGCGGCGGTCTGGGCGTAGATCGGGCGGAGCAGGTCGAGGTCGCGGATGATGGCGGCCGGGCGCAGGTCGAAGACCTCGTCGATCGCCTTCTCGATCTTCTCGGCGTCGATCTTGGCGGTGCCGAACGTCTCGACGAAGAGACCGACGGGCTCGGCCTTGCCGATCGCGTAGGCGACCTGGACCTCGCAGCGGGAGGCGAGGCCCGCGGCGACGACGTTCTTGGCGACCCAGCGCATCGCGTACGCGGCGGAACGGTCGACCTTGGACGGGTCCTTGCCGGAGAAGGCACCGCCACCGTGGCGGGCCATGCCGCCGTAGGTGTCGATGATGATCTTGCGACCGGTGAGGCCGGCGTCGCCCATCGGGCCGCCGATCTCGAACCGGCCGGTCGGGTTGACCAGGAGGCGGTAGTTCTCCGTGTCGAGCTTGATGCCGTCGTCCAGCAGCGCCTTGAGCTCGGGCTCGACGACGAATTCCTTGATGTCGGGCGCGAGCAGCGACTCCAGGTCGATGTCGCTGGCGTGCTGGGAGGAGACGACCACGGTGTCGAGGCGGACGGCCTTGTCGCCGTCGTACTCGATGGTGACCTGCGTCTTGCCGTCCGGGCGCAGGTAGGGGATGGTCCCGTTCTTGCGGACCTCGGACAGGCGCTTGGACAGGCGGTGCGCCAGGAAGACCGGGAGCGGCATCAGCGTGGGCGTCTCGTCGGACGCGTAGCCGAACATCAGGCCCTGGTCGCCGGCGCCCTGGCGGTCCAGCTCGTCCTCGTCGCCCTCGACCCGGTTCTCGTAGGCCGTGTCGACGCCCTGCGCGATGTCCGGGGACTGCGCGCCGATGGAGACCGAGACTCCGCAGGAGGCGCCGTCGAAGCCCTTCTTCGAGGAGTCGTAGCCGATCTCCAGGATCTTGCCGCGGACCAGGTTGGCGATGTCCGCGTAGGCCTTGGTGGTGACCTCGCCGGCCACGTGCACCAGTCCGGTGGTGATCAGGGTTTCGACGGCGACCCGGGAGGTCGGGTCCTCACGCAGAAGCGCGTCGAGAATGGTGTCGCTGATCTGGTCAGCGATCTTGTCGGGGTGACCTTCGGTCACGGACTCCGAGGTGAACAGGCGACGGGACACAACGCTCCCTGGGGTTGCAGCGGCTGCTGGCTGATCATTGGTGGACGGCACGGGGAGCTGCACCCGGCGACGTCCGAGAACAGTTTATCGGTCGCGCTTCGCCACCGGCCCACCCGTCTCGGCTGTCGGAAGGGCTGTGACCTGCGGCACGGGCATTCTGCCCAGAACGGAGCGCCCTTGGCCAGGGTCGCCACGCTCGAATGCGCGGGGTTGGCGGGGACCGTGGAGTGAATGAGTCATTCAGCCGAGCCGTTCCGCCACGAGGTCCCACACGGTTTCGGCCAGTGCTTCCTTCGGACCGCGTGTCACCGGGGTCTCGCTGCCGTCGGCGCCAAGGATGACCGCCTCGTTCTCCTCGGAACCGAAGGTCTTGTGCTCCCCCACCTCGTTCACCACGAGCAGGTCGCAGCCCTTGCGCTTCAGCTTGGCCCGCCCGTTGGCGAGGACGTCGTCGGTCTCGGCGGCGAAGCCGACGATCACCTGGCCGGGGCGCGCCCGGTCGCCCGCGATCTCGGCGAGGATGTCCGGATTACGCACCAGGGTGATCGGTGCGGGTTCCTGGTCGTCCTTCTTCTTGATCTTTCCGGCGGCGTACGTGGCCGGGCGGAAGTCCGCGACCGCCGCGGCCATGACGACGGCGTCGGCGTCGGCCGCGGCGCGCAGCACGGCCTCGCGCAGCTCCACCGCCGTACCCACCGGGACGACGTCCACGCCGGCCGGGTCCGGGAGTGACGCGTTCGCGGCGAGGAGGGTGACGCGGGCACCTCGCGCGGCGGCGCTGCGGGCCAGGGCGTAGCCCTGCTTGCCGGAGGAGCGGTTGCCGAGGAAGCGGACCGGGTCGAGGGGCTCCCGGGTGCCGCCGGCGCTGACCACGACGTGCCGTCCGGCGAGGTCCGGTTCGCGCACACCGCGGGCGAGCACCCTGCGGCAGACCTCGAAGATCTCCCCCGGGTCGGGCAGCCGGCCCTTGCCGGTGTCGACGCCGGTGAGGCGGCCGACGGCCGGTTCGATGACGACGGCGCCGCGGCGGCGGAGCGTCGCCACGTTCTCCTGGGTGGCCGGGTGCTCCCACATCTCGGTGTGCATGGCGGGGGCGAAGACGACCGGGCAGCGGGCGGTGAGCAAGGTGTTGGTGAGGAGGTCGTCGGCGAGGCCGTGGGCGGCCTTGGCGAGCATGTCGGCGGTGGCCGGAGCGACGACGACGAGGTCGGCGTGCTGGCCGATGCGCACGTGCGGGACCTGGTGGACGTCGTCCCACACCTCGGTCGAGACCGGGTTGCCGGACAGGGCGGACCAGGTGGCGGCGCCGACGAAGTGCAGCGCGGAGGCGGTGGGGACGACGCGGACCTCGTGCCCCGACTCCGTGAGTCTGCGCAGCAGCTCACAGGCCTTGTACGCGGCGATCCCGCCGCTGACCCCCAGAACGACCTTGGGCTGCTTGTCCACCGTCTCTCCCCGGCTCGGATGACGCGCTCGGGCAGCGCGTACGACCCATCACACACCACAGGCCCGACAGTCGGGCTGCCGGGCCTGTGGATAAGTCAGCTTCAGGCTGAAAATACTACCGTCGATGTCGGCAGTGGCACTGCTTACTGCGCCGGGCCTTCGATGGCCTCGGAGGTCAGCAGACCCGCGTTGATCTCGCGCAGGGCGATCGAGAGCGGCTTCTCGTGGACATGGGTGTCGACGAGCGGACCGACGTACTCGAGAAGACCCTCGCCGAGCTGCGAGTAGTACGCGTTGATCTGGCGGGCCCGCTTGGCCGCGTAGATCACGAGGCTGTACTTCGAGTCCGTGGCCTCGAGGAGCTCGTCGATCGGCGGGTTGATGATGCCCTCGGGCGCGGAGATGGAAGAGGACACGCTCTACCTTCCGATGGATGGGAAAGATTCAGTCAGGATGACCGCAGGGTGACCAGTAACGATCACACGACGTTCGTCAAGGCTAGCAGCTCGCGCGCCACGTCCTCGACGGAGGTGTTCACCAGGGTCTGGTCGAACTCCGGCTCGGCGGCCAGCTCGACCCGGGCGGCGGCGAGGCGGCGCTCGATGACCTCTGGCGGCTCGGTGCCCCGGCCGGTGAGCCTGCGCACCAGCTCCTCCCAGGAGGGCGGCGCCAGGAACACCAGCTGGGCCTCCGGCATGGACTCCCTGACCTGCCGCGCGCCCTGGAGGTCGATCTCCAGCAGCACCGGCTCACCCGCCTCCAGGCGCTCCAGCACGGCCGCTCGCGGCGTGCCGTAGCGGTTGCCGGCGAACTCGGCCCACTCCAGCAGCTCGCCGTTGGCGATCAGCTTGTCCATCTCCTCGTCGGTGACGAAGAAGTAGTGGACTCCGTGCTGCTCGCCGGGACGAGGCTTGCGGGTCGTCGCCGACACCGAGAGCCAGACCTCGGGGTGTTCCTTGCGCATATGGGCGACGACCGTGCTCTTGCCGACCCCCGAGGGGCCGGAGAGCACGGTCAGCCGCGGACGTGATTCCGGGGGTACGGGGGTCGTCCCCCGGGATGTTGCAGCCATGCGGCGATTATTCCAGTTGTTCCGCAGTGGTCCGGACTCAGCTTCTGCCTCAGCTGCCGGTGCTGCCGAACTCGCGCTCCAGGGAGGCGATCTGGTTGGAACCGAGGCCGCGCACGCGGCGGCTCTCGGAGATGCCGAGCCGCTCCATGATCTGCTTGGCGCGGACCTTGCCCACGCCCGGCAGGGACTCGAGCAGGGCGGAGACCTTCATCTTGCCGATGACGTCGTTCTCCTGACCCTGCTTGATGACCTCGTGGAGGGAGGCGCCGGAGTGCTTGAGTCGATTCTTGACCTCGGCCCGCTCCCGGCGAGCCGCGGCGGCCTTTTCGAGCGCGGCTGCGCGCTGTTCAGGGGTAAGGGGCGGAAGAGCCACGCCTACGTCACCTCGGATGTCGAACTGTCGGATACGGACCGGTGAGGAACCTAGTCGCCCCACACCTGGGGAGTCGCGAGCAACACGCTTGCCCGTTGACTCTCGACGGAGACTAGCGGTCAAGTCCGCCAGAGTCAGCGAGAACGGCGGAAAAGTCCTGGTCAGCCTCCGTCAGGCCAGACATTTCAGACATATTGCCTCGGATTTGAGGATGTATCCAGGGTCTGGAAGCCTAGGCGGCCGCAACCGCGGTCCTGACCTCGTCGGCGAAGCGGTCCGCCGCGTTCCGCAGCGCGGTCACGTCGGGACCGTGACGAAGGACACCCCGGCTGACGTTCGGCACGACGTTGCGCACCGCCGCTCCGAACACCCGCGGCAGGTCGGCCGGCGTCGCGCCCTGGGCACCGATGCCGGGTGCGAGGAGCGGGCCGTTGACGTCCAGGTCGTACGACGAGAGATCGCCGAGTGTGGCGCCGACCACCGCGCCGAAGGAGCCCAGGGGCGTCTCGCCCGCGTTCTCGGCGGCCAGGTGCGCCAGCATCGTCGCCCCGACGCTCCGCCCGTCGGCCCGCACCGCGTGCTGGACCTCGCCGCCCTCCGGGTTCGAGGTGAGCGCCAGCACGAACAGGCCCGCGCCGCTCTCGCGCGCCAGGTCGACGGCGGGCTTCAGCGAGCCGTAGCCGAGGTACGGCGAGACGGTCAGCGCGTCCGAGAACAGGGGCGCGTCCTTGTGCAGGAAGGACTCGGCGTACGCGGCCATGGTGGAGCCGATGTCACCGCGCTTGGCGTCCATGACGACCAGCGCGCCGGCCGCCCGCGCCTCCTCGACCGACTTCTCCAGGACCGCGACACCGCGCGAGCCGAAACGCTCGAAGAAGGCGCTCTGCGGCTTGAGGACGGCCACCCGGTCGGCCACGGCCTCCACGACGGTGCGGCTGAAGCGCTCCAGCCCCGCCACGTCGTCGTTCAGGCCCCACTCGGCCAGCAGGGAGGCGTGCGGGTCGATGCCCACGCACAGCGGCCCGCGTTCGTCCATGGCACGGCGCAGTCGCGCGCCGAACGGCTCGGTCATACCGTCTTCCTCACATCGGCGCCGACCGCGTCGGCGAGGGTGGCGTAGGGGCTCTGCCGCAGACGCGCGGCGAGTCCCTTGTGGATGGCTCGACCCCAGAAGGGCCCCTCGTAGATGAACGCGCTGTAGCCCTGGACCAGCGTGGCCCCCGCCAGGATGCGCTGCCAGGCGTCCTCGGCGGTCTCCACGCCACCGACGCCCACCAGGGTGATCCGGTCGCCCACGCGCGCGTAGAGGCGGCGCAGGACCTCCAGGGAGCGCTCCTTGAGCGGGGCGCCGGACAGGCCGCCGGTCTCCTGGACGAGGGCCGGCGAGGACGTCAGGCCGAGACCCTCGCGGGCGATCGTCGTGTTGGTGGCGATGATGCCGTCCAGGCCCAGCTCCACGGCCAGGTCGGCGACCGCGTCGACGTCCTCGTCTGCGAGGTCCGGCGCGATCTTGACCAGCAGCGGGACGCGCCGCGTGGTGACCACGCGGTCGGCTGCCTCGCGCACGGCGGTCAGCAGCGGGCGCAGCGCCTCGGTGGCCTGGAGGTTGCGCAGGCCGGGCGTGTTCGGGGAGGAGACGTTGACGACCAGGTAGTCGGCGTGCGGGGCGAGGCGTTCGGCGGACTTCACGTAGTCGCCGACGGCCTCGTCCTCCGGGACGACCTTGGTCTTGCCGATGTTGACGCCGACGACCGTCTTGAACACGGGCGTACGGGAGGCCAGGCGGGCGGCGACGGCCAGGGAGCCGTCGTTGTTGAAGCCCATGCGGTTGATCAGCGCGCGGTCGCTCACCAGCCGGAACAGCCGCTTCTTGGGGTTGCCGGGCTGCGGCTCCCCCGTCACGGTGCCGATCTCGACGTGGTCGAAGCCGAGCATCGCCATGCCGTCGACGGCGACGGCGTTCTTGTCGAAGCCGGCGGCCAGTCCGAAGGGGCCGTGCATGCGCAGGCCGAATGCCTCGGTGCGCAGCTCCTTGTGGCGGGGCGCGAGCACGGCCGCGACGAAGGTGCGCAGGACGGGGACGCGGACGGCGAGGCGGATCCAGCGGAAGGCGAGGTGGTGCGCCCGCTCCGGGTCCATCCGCTTGAAGACGAGGGAGAAGAAGATCTTGTACATGGTGTCCTCATGAAGCCGCATGAAGAGGGGGACACCGTTTCCGGTGTCCCCCTCGGGGCTGGCTGCTAGTCGCGGGCCGCGGTCAGGAATTCCGCGTGTTCCTGGAGTGAGCGCACTCCCACGTCTCCGTGGTTGAGAGCGTCGATGCCCTGAACCGCCGCCGCCAGCGCCTGGACCGTCGTCAGGCACGGCACGGAGCGGGCCACGGCCGCCGTACGGATGTCGTAGCCGTCGAGGCGGCCGCCGGTGCCGTACGGGGTGTTGACGATGAGGTCGACCTCGCCGTCGTGGATGAGCTGGACGATGGTCTTCTCACCGTTCGGTCCGGTGCCCTCGGACTGCTTGCGCACGACTGTGGCGTTGATGCCGTTGCGCTTGAGGACCTCGGCGGTGCCGGAGGTGGCGAGCAGCTCGAAGCCGTGGGCGACCAGCTCGCGGGCCGGGAAGATCATCGAGCGCTTGTCCCGGTTGGCGACCGAGATGAACGCCCGTCCCTTGGTCGGCAGCGGGCCGTAGGCACCGGCCTGCGACTTGGCGTACGCCGTGCCGAAGACGGAGTCGATGCCCATGACCTCGCCGGTGGAGCGCATCTCCGGGCCGAGCACCGTGTCGACGCCGCGGCCGTGGATGTCCCGGAAGCGGGACCACGGCATCACGGCCTCCTTGACGGAGATCGGCGCGTCCATCGGGAGCGTGCCGCCGTCGCCGTTCGCCGGGAGCAGGCCCTCGGCGCGCAGCTCGGCGACGGTCGCGCCCAGCGAGATGCGGGCGGCGGCCTTCGCCAGCGGCACCGCGGTCGCCTTCGAGGTGAAGGGGACGGTGCGCGAGGCGCGCGGGTTGGCCTCCAGGACGTACAGGATGTCCCCGGCCAGCGCGAACTGGATGTTGATCAGGCCGCGCACGCCGACGCCCGCCGCGATGCCCTCGGTGGAGGCGCGCAGCCGCTTGATGTCGAAGCCGCCGAGCGTGATCGGGGGCAGGGCGCACGCCGAGTCGCCGGAGTGGATGCCGGCCTCCTCGATGTGCTCCATGACGCCGCCGAGGTACAGCTCCTCGCCGTCGTACAGGGCGTCGACGTCGATCTCGATGGCGTCGTCGAGGAAGCGGTCGACCAGGACCGGCCGGGACGGGCTGATCTCGGTCGACTCGGCGATGTACGCCTCCAGGCGGGTCTCGTCGTAGACGATCTCCATGCCGCGTCCGCCAAGGACGTAGGAGGGCCGCACCAGGACCGGGTAGCCGATCTCGTCGGCGATGGCCTTGGCCCCGGCGAAGGTGGTGGCGGTGCCGTGCTTGGGGGCCGGGAGCCCGGCCTGCGCCAGGACCTGGCCGAAGGCGCCGCGGTCCTCGGCGGCGTGGATGGCCTCGGGCGAGGTGCCCACGATCGGTACGCCGTTGTCCTTGAGCGCCTGGGACAGGCCCAGCGGGGTCTGGCCGCCGAGCTGGACGACGACGCCCGCGACCGGTCCGGCCTGCTGCTCCGCGTGGACGATCTCCAGGACGTCCTCCAGGGTGAGCGGCTCGAAGTACAGCCGGTCGGAGGTGTCGTAGTCGGTGGAGACGGTCTCCGGGTTGCAGTTGACCATCACGGTCTCGTACCCGGCGTCGCTGAGCGCGAAGGAGGCGTGGACGCAGGAGTAGTCGAACTCGATGCCCTGGCCGATGCGGTTCGGGCCGGAGCCCAGGATGATGACGGCGGGCTTCTCGCGCGGCGCGACCTCGGTCTCCTCGTCGTAGGAGGAGTAGAAGTACGGCGTCCTCGCGGCGAACTCGGCGGCGCAGGTGTCGACCGTCTTGTAGACCGGGCGGATGCCGAGCGCGTGCCGCACCTCGCGGACGACGTCCTCGCGCAGGCCGCGGATCTCGCCGATCTGCTGGTCGGAGAAGCCGTGCCGCTTGGCCTCGGCGAGCAGGTCGGCGGTCAGCTCGGGGGCGGCGGCCAGCTCGTCGGCGGTCTCCTTGATCAGGAAGAGCTGGTCGACGAACCAGGGGTCGATCTTCGTGTACTCGAAGACCTCCTCGGGCGTGGCGCCCGCGCGGATGGCCTGCATGACGGCGTTGATGCGGCCGTCGGTGGGCCGGACGGCCTCCTCCAGCAGCGCCTTCTTGTCGCCCGTCTCGCCGACGAAGGTGAACTGGCTGCCCTTCTTCTCCAGCGAGCGCAGCGCCTTCTGGAAGGCCTCGGTGAAGTTGCGGCCGATGGCCATGGCCTCGCCGACCGACTTCATGGTGGTGGTGAGGGTGGAGTCGGCGCTCGGGAACTTCTCGAAGGCGAAACGCGGGGCCTTGACGACCACGTAGTCGAGGGTCGGCTCGAAGGAGGCCGGGGTCTCCTGCGTGATGTCGTTCGGGATCTCGTCGAGGGTGTAGCCGACGGCGAGCTTGGCGGCGATCTTGGCGATCGGGAAGCCGGTCGCCTTGGAGGCCAGCGCGGACGAACGCGACACGCGCGGGTTCATCTCGATGACGATCACGCGACCGTCCTCGGGGTTCACCGCGAACTGGATGTTGCAGCCGCCGGTGTCGACGCCGACCTCGCGGATGATCGCGATGCCGACATCGCGCAGCACCTGGTACTCGCGGTCGGTCAGCGTCATCGCGGGCGCCACGGTGATCGAGTCGCCGGTGTGCACGCCCATGGGGTCGAAGTTCTCGATGGAGCAGACGACCACGACGTTGTCGTTCTTGTCGCGCATCAGCTCCAGCTCGTACTCCTTCCAGCCGAGGATGGACTCCTCCAGGAGCACCTCGGTGGTCGGCGAGAGGGTGAGGCCCTGGCCGGCGATGCGGCGCAGCTCCTCCTCGTCGTGGGCGAAGCCGGAGCCGGCGCCGCCCATGGTGAAGGAGGGGCGGACGACGACCGGGTAGCCGCCGAGCTCCTCGACGCCCTTGAGGACGTCGTCCATGGAGTGGCAGATGTAGGACCGGGCGGACTCGCCGTGGCCGATCTTCTTGCGGACCTCCTCGACGACCTCCTTGAACAGGTCGCGGTCCTCGCCCTTGTTGATGGCCTCCACATTGGCGCCGATCAGCTCGACGCCGTACTTCTCCAGGACGCCGTTGCCGTGCAGGGAGATCGCGGTGTTGAGGGCCGTCTGGCCGCCCAGGGTGGGCAGCAGCGCGTCGGGGCGCTCCTTGGCGATGATCTTCTCGACGAACTCGGGGGTGATCGGCTCGACGTAGGTGGCGTCGGCGATCTCCGGGTCGGTCATGATCGTCGCCGGGTTGGAGTTCACGAGGATGACCCGCAGGCCCTCGGACTTCAGCACCCGGCACGCCTGGGTGCCGGAGTAGTCGAACTCGGCGGCCTGGCCGATGACGATCGGGCCGGAGCCGATGACCAGGACGGACTGGATATCGGTGCGCTTAGGCACGCTGGCCCTCCATGAGGTTCACGAAGCGGTCGAACAGGTAGGCGGCGTCGTGCGGGCCCGCTGCCGCTTCGGGGTGGTACTGGACGCTGAAGGCCGGCTTGTCGAGGAGCTGGAGGCCCTCCACCACGTTGTCGTTGAGGCAGACGTGGGAGACCTCGGCGCGGCCGTAGGGGGTGTCGGAGACCTTGTCGAGCGGGGCGTCGACGGCGAATCCGTGGTTGTGCGCGGTGACCTCGACCTTGCCGGTCGTACGGTCCTGCACGGGCTGGTTGATGCCGCGGTGGCCGTACTTCAGCTTGAAGGTGCCGAAGCCGAGGGCGCGGCCCAGGATCTGGTTGCCGAAGCAGATACCGAAGAGCGGGGTGCCGCGCTCCAGGACACCCTGCATGACGGAGACGGGGTGGTCGGCGGTGGACGGGTCGCCGGGGCCGTTGGAGAAGAAGACACCGTCCGGGTTGACGGCGTAGACGTCCTCGACGGTGGCGGTCGCGGGCAGCACGTGCACCTCGATGCCGCGCTCGGCCATCCGGTACGGGGTCATGCCCTTGATGCCGAGGTCGACGGCGGCGACGGTGAACTTCTTCTCGCCCATCGCGGGGACGACGTACGCCTCGGTGGTGGCGACCTCGGCGGAGAGGTCGGCGCCCGTCATCTCGGGGGCCTCCTGGACGCGGGCCAGCAGCGCGGCGTCGTCCTGGATGGCGTCGCCGCTGAAGATGCCGACGCGCATGGCGCCGCGCTCGCGCAGGTGGCGGGTGAGCGCGCGGGTGTCGATGCCGGAGATGCCGACGACGCCCTGGGCGGCCAGTTCGTCGTCCAGCGTGCGGCGGGAGCGCCAGCTGGAGGGCACGCGCGCGGGGTCGCGCACGACGTAGCCGGAGACCCAGATCTTCTTGGACTCCATGTCCTCGTCGTTGATGCCCGTGTTCCCGATGTGCGGGGCGGTCATCACGACGACCTGGCGGTGGTACGACGGGTCGGTGAGGGTCTCCTGGTAGCCGGTCATGCCGGTGGAGAACACGGCCTCGCCGAACGTGGCCCCCACGGCCCCGTAGGCGCGGCCGCGGAAGATCCGGCCGTCCTCCAGGACGAGTACGGCGGGAGCCTTGTCGGCTCCCCGGGTGGAGGTCGTCATCGTGCGCCTTCCGTTTCCGTCTTGTTGATCATGTCGTTCAGGGTTTCGACCCACTCGTTGTGCTCGGCCGCGTGGTCGGAGCGGAAGCCGGAGTCGATCTGCTTGTCGCCGTGCTCCCAGGTGACGACCAGCAGGCCGCCCTCGGTGAGCACCTTGCCGGCGATGCCCTTGTCGAGCCGGGCCTCGCGCAGCGCGGCGACGGGGACGAAGAAGTCGTTCGCGCCGGGGCGTACGACGTCCAGGCCCGCGTCCGTCAGGGTGAGCTCGACCCGGCTGCGGGTGCCCAGGCCGTGCGCCACGATGCGGTCCAGCCACTGCCCGGCGGTGGTGGAGCCGTGGTAGCGGCCACTCATCGTCAGTTTGGCCGCACCCGGGTCGTCCGGCGCGCCGGGCAGCTCCGGGAGGTCGCCCTGGAGGGTGCCGCGCCACTTCCAGCCCTCGCGCATCAGCCAGTAGACGAGCGCGACGAACAGGCCGAGGCCGACGACCCAGCCGATCCGGGCGGCCCAGTCGGTCACTTCCGCCGATTCCTTCTCGGCGGCCAGCAGGATTACCGGTGCTACAGATGTCACGTGAGCTTCCCGTCGACGAGCGTGGCCTTGCCCCGCAGCCACGTGTGCGTCACACGGCCCGGCAGCTCGCGACCCTCGTACGGGGTGTTGCGGCTGCGCGAGGCGAAGCCCGCGGGGTCCACCTGGCCACGGTATTCCGTGTCGACGAGGGTGAGGTTGGCGGGCTCACCAGCCGAGACGGGACGGCCGTGTCCGGTGGCCTGTCCGATCTGCGCGGGCTTGAAGGACATCCGGTCGGCGACGCCGGCCCAGTCCAGCAGGCCCGTGTCCACCATGGTCTCCTGCACCACCGACAGCGCGGTCTCCAGGCCCACCATCCCCATGGCGGCGGCGGCCCACTCGCAGTCCTTGTCCTCGTGCGGGTGCGGGGCGTGGTCGGTGGCGACGATGTCGATCGTGCCGTCGGCGAGCGCCTCGCGCAGGGCCAGCACGTCGCGCTCGGTGCGCAGCGGCGGGTTGACCTTGTAGACCGGGTTGTAGGACCGGACCAGCTCGTCGGTGAGGAGCAGGTGGTGCGGGGTGACCTCGGCGGTGACGTCGATGCCGCGGGACTTGGCCCAGCGGACGATCTCGACGGACCCGGCGGTCGACAGGTGGCAGATGTGGACGCGGGAGCCGACGTGCTCGGCGAGCAGCACGTCCCGCGCGATGACCGACTCCTCGGCGACGGCCGGCCAGCCGCCGAGGCCCAGCTCGGCGGAGACGACACCCTCGTTCATCTGGGCGCCCTCGGTCAGCCGGGGCTCCTGGGCGTGCTGGGCGACGACGCCGCCGAAGGCCTTCACGTACTCCAGGGCACGGCGCATGATCACCGCGTCGTGGACGCACTTGCCGTCGTCGGAGAAGACGGTGACGCCGGCCGCGGACTCGTGCATGGCGCCCAGTTCGGCGAGCTTGGCGCCCTCCAGGCCGACGGTGACGGCGCCGATGGGCTGCACGTCGCAGTAGCCGGACTCCTGGCCGAGCCGCCACACCTGCTCGACGACACCGGCGGTGTCGGCGACCGGGAAGGTGTTGGCCATGGCGAACACGTTGGTGTAGCCGCCGCTCGCCGCCGCGCGGGTGCCGGTCAGGACGGTCTCGGAATCCTCGCGGCCGGGCTCGCGCAGGTGGGTGTGCAGGTCGACCAGGCCGGGCAGCAGCACCTTGCCGCCCGCCTCGATCACCTCGGCGCCCTCGGCGGAGAGGTTCTCGCCGACCGCCTCGATGACGGTGCCGTCGATCAGCACGTCCTGCGGCTCGCCGCCGAGCACCTTCGCACCGCGGATCAGGATCTTGCTCATGTTCTTACTTCTCCTCGGTGGGGCGGGCGTGGGTGACGGCGGGCTCGGCTCCGCCGAGCAGCAGGTAGAGGACGGCCATCCGGACGGAGACGCCGTTGGTGACCTGCTCGACGACGGTGCAGCGGTCGGAGTCGGCGACCTCGGCGGTGATCTCCATGCCGCGGACCATCGGGCCGGGGTGCATCACGATGGCGTGGTCGGGCATCTTCGCCATGCGGTCGCCGTCGAGGCCGTAGCGGCGGGAGTACTCGCGCTCGGTGGGGAAGAACGCGGCGTTCATGCGCTCGCGCTGGACGCGCAGCAGCATCACCGCGTCGGACTTGGTCAGGGTGGAGTCGAGGTCGTAGGAGACCTCGCAGGGCCAGGTCTCGACGCCGACCGGCAGCAGGGTGGGCGGGGCGACCAGGGTGACCTCGGCGCCGAGGGTGTGCAGCAGGTCGACGTTGGAGCGGGCGACGCGGCTGTGCAGGATGTCGCCGACGAGGGTGACGCGGCGGCCGTCGAGGTCCTTGCCGAGGCCGGCGTCGGGGCCGACCAGGCGGCGGCGCATGGTGAAGGCGTCCAGCAGAGCCTGGGTGGGGTGCTGGTGGGTGCCGTCGCCGGCGTTGATGACGTGGGCGTCGATCCAGCCGGAGGTGGCCAGGCGGTAGGGGGCGCCGGAGGCGCTGTGCCGGATGACGACGGCGTCGACGCCCATGGCCTCCAGGGTCTGGGCGGTGTCCTTGAGGGACTCGCCCTTGGAGACGCTGGAGCCCTTGGCGGTGAAGTTGATGACGTCCGCCGACAGGCGCTTCTCGGCGGCCTCGAAGGAGATCCGGGTCCGCGTCGAGTCCTCGAAGAAGAGGTTGACGACGGTCCGGCCGCGCAGGGTCGGCAGTTTCTTGATCGGCCGGTCGGCGACCCGGGCCATCTCCTCGGCGGTGTCGAGGATCAGGACGGCGTCGTCGCGGGTGAGGTCGGCGGCCGAGATGAGATGACGCTGCATCTGTCAGGCTCCGTAGGGCGATTCATGCGGAAGAGCGGGATAATTCGGGCGGCCGTGCGTGCGGGCACACCGAGCGGGCGTACGGCACGGCTGGGCGCGTACGCGGGGTGCTACGGGTGGGCGCCCGGGGAGGCCGGCTTGGCACCGAGCAGCACGGTGTCGCGACCGTCCTCCTCGGCGAGCTGGACCTTGACCGTCTCCCGCAGCGACGTCGGGAGGTTCTTGCCGACGTAGTCGGCGCGGATGGGCAGTTCGCGGTGACCGCGGTCGACGAGCACGGCGAGCTGCACCGCGCGCGGGCGGCCGATGTCGTTCAGCGCGTCGAGGGCGGCGCGGATGGTGCGGCCGGAGAAGAGCACGTCGTCGACGAGGACGACCAGGCGGCCGTCGATGCCGTCGCCGGGGATCTCGGTGCGGGCCAGGGCGCGCGGCGGGTGCATGCGCAGGTCGTCGCGGTACATGGTGATGTCGAGCGAGCCGACCGGCATCTTGCGTTCGGTGATCTGCTCGAGCTTGTCGGCGAGCCGCCGGGCGAGGAAGACGCCGCGGGTCGGGATGCCGAGGAGCACCACGTCGTCGGCGCCCTTGGCGCGTTCGACGATCTCGTGGGCGATGCGGGTCAGCACCCGCGCGATGTCGGGGCCTTCGAGAACGGGCCGCGCATCGGATTGTGCGCCCGAGGGCGTTTCCTGCTGCTTGTCCATACGAAACGGACCTCCTTCTCCGCCTCACGGGACGGACCTTAAAGGACGTCGGGCTGTGCACCACCTACGGTATCAGGCTCACAGAACCGTCTTGACGACCCCCCGGACACTCCCGCGTCACCCTTCCGCCATCCCGCCACCACCCGTTCGGAGCAATGGAAGGCGAATACCACGGAAGAGTCGGTGCGGACCATTCGGCTTGACGCAGAAGAGTAACGCTGCGTAACCTCACAGTGAGTTACCAGCCGCGCGGGTGCGCACCCTGTGCAGACCGCGTCGACACCTTGTCCGGGGAGCCATATGTCCAGCGAATACGCCAAACAGCTCGGGGCCAAGCTCCGGGCCATCCGCACCCAGCAGGGCCTTTCCCTCCATGGTGTCGAGGAGAAGTCCCAGGGCCGCTGGAAGGCCGTCGTGGTCGGTTCGTACGAGCGCGGCGACCGCGCCGTGACCGTGCAGCGCCTCGCCGAGCTGGCGGATTTCTACGGCGTTCCCGTGCAGGAGCTGCTTCCGGGCACCACCCCGGGCGGTGCCGCCGAGCCCCCGCCGAAGCTGGTCCTGGACCTGGAGCGGCTGGCCACGGTGCCGGCCGAGAAGGCGGGCCCGCTCCAGCGCTACGCGGCCACGATCCAGTCGCAGCGCGGTGACTACAACGGCAAGGTGCTCTCGATCCGCCAGGACGACCTGCGCACGCTCGCCGTCATCTACGACCAGTCGCCCTCGGTCCTGACCGAGCAGCTGATCAGCTGGGGCGTCCTGGACGCGGACGCGCGCCGCGCGGTGGCGTCCCACGAGGACATCTGAGCCGCAGCAGCCTCAGCAGAAACGTGCCGCCGGGGTGGCGGGAACCGAACGGTTCCCGCCACCCCGGCGGTTTTGGCACGTCGTGGAGCTAGTCGCGACGCAGCGAAGGCTTGAGCTCCTTCAGCCGGCCGAGCAGTCCGTTGACGAACGCGGGCGACTCGTCCGTGGAGAACTCCTTCGCCAGCTGCACCATCTCGTCCAGGACGACGGCGTCCGGGGTCTCGTCGACCCAGATCAGCTCGTACGCGCCCAGGCGCAGGATGTTGCGGTCGACGACCGGCATCCGGTCGAGCGTCCAGCCGACCGAGTACTGGGCGATGAGCTCGTCGACGCGCTCGGCGCGCGCGGCGTAGCCCTCGACCAGCTCCATCGTGTACTCGCTCACCGGCGGCTGCCGGGTGTCGGACCGGGAGTGCCGGACCCAGTCGGCGAGGACCGTCAGGACGTCGGCGCCGCGCTGATCGCCCTCGAAGAGGATCTGGAAGGCGCGCTTGCGGGCCGTGTTGCGGGCAGCCACGGTTAGCTGTTCACCCGGCCGAGGTAGCTGCTGTCGCGGGTGTCGACCTTGATCTTCTCACCGGTGGTGATGAAGAGCGGGACGTTGATCTGGTGACCGGTCTCCAGGGTGGCGGGCTTGGTGCCGCCGGTGGAGCGGTCGCCCTGGACGCCCGGTTCGGTCTCCTGGATGACCAGCTCGACGGCGGCCGGCAGCTCGACGAAGAGCACCTCGCCCTCGTGCTGCGCGACGGTGGCCTCGAAGCCCTCGATCAGGAAGTTGGCGGCGTCGCCGACGACCTTGCGGTCGATGTGCAGCTGGTCGTAGGTCTGCATGTCCATGAAGACGAAGTACTCGCCGTCCATGTACGAGAACTGCATGTCACGCTTGTCGACAGTGGCCGTCTCGACCTTGACCCCGGCGTTGAAGGTCTTGTCGACGGTCTTGCCGGAGAGCACGTTCTTGAGCTTGGTGCGCACGAAGGCCGGGCCCTTGCCGGGCTTGACGTGCTGGAACTCGACGACGGACCAGAGCTGGCCGCCTTCGAGCTTGAGCACCAGGCCGTTCTTGAGGTCGTTCGTGGAAGCCACGGTTTGGGAATCTCCTGGACTGGACTGACGTGGACGACCTCGGTGCGGACATGCGCACAGCGCGAAGGCTAGAGCGCGAGCAGCTCCTTGGTCGTGATGGTGAGTAGCTCGGGTCCGCCGTCCGCCTCGGGGCGCACGACGAGCGTGTCATCGATCCGGACCCCGCCCCGGCCCGGGAGGTGGACCCCCGGTTCGACGGTGACCGGCACACAAGCGTCCAGTTTACCCATGGCCGCGGGGGCCAACTGCGGGTCCTCGTCGATTTCGAGTCCGACCCCGTGACCGGTGAGGGCGGGAAGGTGCTCAGCGTACCCGGCCGAATCCAGTGCCTGTCGGGCGGCCCGGTCCACGTCCCGGCAGGCCGCGCCGGGTGCGAGGGCTTCCCGGCCGGCCCGCTGGGCGGAGAATACGAGGTCGTACAACTCGATCTGCCAGTCGGCCGGCGAGGTCCCGATGACGAACGTACGGCCGATCTCGCAGCGGTACCCGCGGTAGGTGGCACCCAGGCAGACGGAGAGGAAGTCGCCCTCCTCCACCCGCCGGTCGGTCGGGCGGTGGCCGCGACGCCCCGAGTTCGGACCGGTGCCGACGGACGTCGGGAAGGCAGGGCCGTCGGCGCCGTGGTCCACCAGGCGGCGTTCCAGCTCCAGGGCGAGGTGCCGCTCGGTACGGCCCACGAGGATGGACTCCAGCAGCTCACCGAGGGCCTGGTCGGCGATCTCTGCGCCGATGCGCAGGCAGGAGATCTCCTCCTCGTCCTTGACCACCCGGAGCTGCTCGACCGCCTGGCCGAGGTCGGTCAGGCGCAGACGCGGTGCGACCGAGCGCATGGCGCGGTGCCGGACCACGGTGAGGTGGTGGTCCTCGGTGGCGAGGGACTCGGCGCCCTGGGCCGCCGCGAGGCCGGTGGCCGCGACGGCCGCGTCGCCGCCGGGGCCGGGCAGCGCGCGCACCGGGAGTGAGTCGTCGGGCCTTCCGTCGGCCGGCCGGTCGTCCGGAGGGGCGGAGCAGACCAGGAGATCCTCGCTCTTGCCCAGGAGCAGCACGGCGCCGTGCGGGGCGGTGCCCGCGAGGTAGCGCACGTTGGCGGGGCGGGAGACGAGCGCCGCCGCGCTGCCGCCCGCGTTGCAGCGTTCTCGTAGGCGGGTTCGGCGGGCCGCGTACACCTGTGACATGAGCCGAGCGTATGAGCTTCGCTGAGCGGGCGCCGCTTGGGAGAGGCCGAGTGGGCTTGCCGGGTGCGCCAACTGGGGTGGGGGTGGTTGTTGTGTGGCGTCCGACCGCCGGTGGGGCTTCTCGCGCAGTTCCCCGCGCCCCTTCCGGCGCTGCCCCTCCCCGCGCTTACCAGTTCGGTGGGCTTGCTATCGAGCGGGAGAGGACCTCGTTCAGGACCCTTGCCGTTTCCGGTACGTCGAGTTGGGAGTTGTCGATGATCGGGAGGCCGGAGCCGTACCAGCCGGCCATGCGGCCGTGGATGCGGGCGACCTCCTCGTCGGTGAGGCGGCGGTTGCCGCTGCGTTCGGCGTTGCGTTCCAGGACGATGTCGAGGCCCGGCAGGAGGACGACCGGGAGCAGGCCGGGTCCGACGTGCCGCTTCCAGCCGCCGAGGCCGACGACCGGGCGGTCCGGGAAGACCGCGTCGTCGAGGATGCAGGAGATGCCGTTGGCGAGGAAGTTCCGGGCGGAGAAGCCGCAGGTGCGGCGGGCGAGGCGGTACTGCGCCTCGCTGTTCTCGTTCCACCCGGTCTGGGGGTCGGCGAAGCCGGAGCGGACCCATTCGCGGACGTCGTCGAGGCTGATGTGCGCGGTGGGCACCCGGCGGTGGTCCGCCCAGTACTTGGCGACGCTGGTCTTGCCGGCGCCCGCGGGACCGATGAGCAGTACCGCGAGGGTGGCCGAGGCGGGGTCGGGCAGGGCCGTCGCGGCGGGCGGGACGCTGGGCACGGCCACGGGGGCGCCGGGCGGCAGCGGAACGTGGCCGGTGGTGCCGCCGGTGTCCGGCGCGGGCGGTACGGGGGCGGCCCGGTGGGGCCCTGGCGCCTGGTGCGGGCCCGGGGCGTGCTGGGGGGCCACGGGGTGTGGAGGCGGGGCCTGCGCGGGGTGTCCCGGCGCCACGGGCGGCGGTACCGGGGCGGCCCCCTGGTGCGGGCCCGGGTGGTGTGCGGCCGGGGACCAGCCGACGGCCGGTCCGTGCCCCGGCTGAGGGGGCGGCGGCAGCGGAGAACCCACTGCGTGCTGCATCCGGTGCCACTCCGTCTCGTACAGGCGATGGGCGCTGACGGCGGGAGGGGGTGGCCCGCCCGCTGCTACCGAACGGTACCGCCCCCGGCCGTCGTTTGGTGAACGGCCGGGGGCGGTGTGAAGTGCCCGTCACGCAAGGCGAATCGGACGGAAGGTACGCCGGGGTACTACTCGCCCACCTCGCCGTAGGCGGCGAGGAGGACGGCCGGGTCGGGGCCCTCCAGCACCGTGGGCTTGGCGAGGCCGTCCAGGACGATGAAGCGCAGGAGGTCGCCGCGGGACTTCTTGTCGACCTTCATGTTCTCGACGAGCTTGGGCCACTGGTCGTAGCGGTAGTGCAGCGGCAGGCCGACCGCTTCGAGGATGCTGCGGTGCCGGTCGGCGGTGGCGTCGTCCAGGCGGCCCGCGAGGCGGCCCAGTTCGGCGGCGAAGTGCATGCCGACGGAGACGGCGGCGCCGTGGCGCCATTTGTAGCGCTCGTTCTTCTCGATGGCGTGGCCGAGGGTGTGGCCGTAGTTGAGGATCTCCCTGAGGCCCGCTTCCTTCAGGTCGGAGGAGACGACTTCCGCCTTGACCTTGATGGAGCGCACGATCAGCTCGGCGGTGTGCGGTCCGGCCGGGGTGCGCGCGGCCTGCGGGTCGGCCTCGATCAGGTCCAGGATCGCCGGGTCGGCGATGAAGCCGGCCTTGATGACCTCGGCGAGTCCGGAGACGTAGTCGTTGACCGGCAGCGAGTCCAGCGCGGCCAGGTCGCACAGGACACCGGCCGGCGGGTGGAAGGAGCCGACGAGGTTCTTGCCCTCGGCGGTGTTGATGCCGGTCTTGCCGCCGACGGCCGCGTCCACCATGGCCAGCACGGTGGTGGGCACGGCGATCCAGCGCACGCCGCGCAGCCAGGTCGCGGCCACGAAGCCGGCCAGGTCGGTGCTGGCGCCGCCGCCGACGCCGACGATGACGTCGGTCCGGGTGAAGCCGGACTGACCGAGCGCCTTCCAGCAGTAGGCGGCGACCTCCGCGGTCTTGGCCTCCTCCGCGTTGGGCACCTGGATGGCGATCGCCTCGTAGCCCTGCTCGGCGAGGTCGGCGCGCAGCGCGTCACCGGTCTCGGCGAGGGCCTCGGGGTGGATGACCGCGACCCGCTTGGCCTTGGCGCCGATCAGGCCGCCCAGTTCGCCCAGGAGCTGACGGCCCACCAGGACCTCGTAGGGGTCGGAACCCGGGGTGCCGCCGACCTGGATCCGGGTGACTGCCTCGCTCATGCTTCTTTCAACTCCAGTGCGTCCAGGGCGGCTTCGGCGACTTCTTCGGGCGTACGGCCGTCGGTGGCCACGACGACCGTGGCGGCCTCCTCGTAGAGGTGGCGGCGGGCCTCCATCAGCTCGCGCCACTGTTTGCGCGGGTTGACCGCGAGCAGCGGGCGCGCGGCGTTCAGGCCGGTGCGCTTGACGGCCTCCTCGACGTTCATCGAGAGGTAGACGACGCGCTGCCCGGCGAGCAGCGCGCGGGTGTCCGCGTCCAGGATCGCGCCGCCGCCGAGGGCGAGGACGCCCTCGTGCTCGGCGAGCGCGGTCCGCACGGACTCCTTCTCCAGGGCCCGGAAGGCGGCTTCGCCCTCGTCGACGAAGATCTCGGCGATGGCCCGCCCCTGCGTGGTGACGATGTCCGCGTCCGTGTCCCGGTAACCGGTGCCCAGGCGCTCGGCCAGCAGCTGCCCCACCGTGGACTTGCCGACTCCCATCGGGCCGACCAGGACGATCAGCGGGGCGCTCACCGGATCGCCAGGTTGTCGAGGTAGGACCGCACGTTGCGGCGGGTCTCGGTCACGCTGTCGCCGCCGAACTTCTCCGCCACCGCGTCCGCCAGGACCAGGGCGACCATCGCCTCGGCGACGATGCCGGCGGCCGGCACGGCGGACACGTCGGAGCGCTGGTGGTGTGCCTGCGTGGCCTCGCCGGTGGTGACGTCCACGGTCTTCAGGGCGCGCGGCACGGTGGCGATCGGCTTCATCGCGGCGCGCACCCGCAGCAGCTCGCCGGTGGTGAGGCCGCCCTCGGTGCCGCCGGAGCGGCCGGAGACCCGGCGGATGCCGTCGGCCGTGTTCACGATCTCGTCGTGGGCCTGGGAGCCGGGCACGCGGGCCAGCTCGAAGCCGTCGCCGATCTCGACGCCCTTGATCGCCTGGATGCCCATGAGCGCGCCCGCGAGCCGTGCGTCGAGCTTGCGGTCCCAGTGAACGTGCGAGCCGAGGCCCACCGGCACGTCGTAGGCGAGGACCTCGACGACACCGCCGAGGGTGTCGCCGTCCTTGTGGGCCTGGTCGATCTCGGCGACCATCGCCTTCGAGGCGTCGGCGTCCAGGCAGCGCACCGGGTCGGCGTCCAGCTTCTCGACGTCGGCCGGCGTCGGGTACACGCCCTGGGGTGCCTTGGCGGCGGCCAGCTCGACCACATGGCTGACGATCTCGACGCCGGTCGTCTCCTTGAGGTACGACCGGGCGACCGCGCCCAGCGCCACCCGGGCCGCCGTCTCCCGCGCGGAGGCGCGCTCCAGGATCGGGCGGGCCTCGTCGAAGCCGTACTTCTGCATGCCGGCGAGGTCGGCGTGCCCGGGGCGCGGGCGGGTCAGCGGCGCGTTGCGGGCCAGACCGGCCAGTACCTCCGGGTCGACCGGGTCGGCCGCCATGACCTGCTCCCACTTGGGCCACTCGGTGTTGCCCACCATGACCGCGACCGGGGAACCGAGGGTGAGTCCGTGCCGGACGCCACCGAGGAAGGTGACCTCGTCACGCTCGAACTTCATCCGCGCACCGCGGCCATAGCCGAGCCGCCGCCTCGCCAGATGGTCCGCCACCATGTCCGTGGTGATCGGCACGCCGGCGGGCAGACCCTCCAGCGTCGCGACGAGTGCGGGACCGTGGGACTCCCCCGCGGTCAGCCAGCGCAACCTGCTCAACGGTGCTCCTCAGTGCTCGCGCCCCGGTTATGCCTTGCGTACGCGTCCTGACCACGTACGGCAACGGCCCGGCCGGGTGCGCGGCCCCGGCCCGCCACCTCCGATCCTCCCACGTCCGCGGGCAGGGCCCGGAATCGGTCCGCTGGACGGACAGTGCGCGAGCGGGCCCCCGGCTCCGCGAGGGAGGGTCAGCCGGCGAGCGCGCGCTCCCCGGCCGCACGCATCGCCGCGAGCGGCGCCGGCGACCGGCCGGTCATCTGCTCCACCTGGAGCACCGCCTGGTGCAGCAGCAGGTCGAGGCCGCCGACGACGGCGCCGCCGTACGCGGACCAGCGGGCGGCGAGCGCGGTGGGCCACGGGTCGTAGAGCACGTCGAAGAGGGTCGCGGGCATCTCCGGGACGGCGGCGGCGAGGGCGTCGGTGGTGCCGGCCGGGGTGGTGGCCACGACCAGCGGGGCGCGCAGCGCCTCCTCGGCGTCCGCCCAGTCGGCGATGCGCACGTCGGCCTCCAGGCGCTCGGCCCAGCCCCGCATCTCGGCGGCGCGCGCCTCGCTGCGGACGTAGACGGCGATCTCGCCGGTGCAGATCCGGGCCAGGGCGGCCAGCGCGGAGGAGGCGGTGGCGCCGGCGCCGAGGATCGCGGCGGTCTCGGTCTTATCGATGCCGTGCTCGCGCAGGGCGGCGACCATACCCGGGATGTCCGTGTTGTCGCCGGTCCTGCGGCCGTCCTCGGTGAAGACGACGGTGTTGACCGCGTCCACGGAGGCGGCGGTCTCGCTGATCGAGTCGAGCAGCGGGATGACCGCCCGCTTCAGCGGCATGGTCAGCGACAGCCCGGCCCACTCGGGGCCGAGTTCCCCGAAGAAGCCCGGCAGGGCCGCCTCGTCGACGTCGAAGCGGTCGTACGTCCAGCCGTCCAGGCCCAGCTCCGTGTAAGCGGCGCGGTGCAGCACCGGCGACAGGGAGTGGGCGATCGGGGAGCCCAGAACGGCGGCTCGACGGCGTGCGGGCATCAGTTCTTCCTCGAGGCGTTCCACTTGTCGACCAGCTTCTGGTGTTCCTTGTTGGTCTTGGTGAACTCACTCGTCTTGCCGTCGAGCGAGATGAAGTAGTACCAACCGCCGTCGGTCGGGTTGAGCGCGCCCTTCAGCGCGTCCTCACCGGGGTTGCTGATCGGTCCGGGCGGCAAGCCCTTGTAGTAGTACGTGTTGTACGGGTTGTCGTAGTTGCGCAGCTTGCTGAGCGACAGGTCGAGCTTGCTCTGGTTCTTGACGTAGTTGTACGTCGAGTCGAACTCGAGCATCCCGTTGGTCTGCGTGTTGCCTGGCTTCAGGCGGTTGTAGATGACTTCGGCCATCATGCGGAAGTCCTCGTGGCTCCTGCCCTCGGCCTGAACCAGGCTCGCCACGGTCAGCAGCTGCCACGGCCCTTCGAGGTTGAGCTCCTCGGCCTTCTCCTCCAGCCCCAGTTCGTCGTACTTCTCGGTGGCCCGCGCCACCATCTGCTTCAACACTTCCTCGGGCTTCTGCCCCTTGGCCGCCGAGTAGCTGGACGGGTAGAGGAACCCTTCCAGCGGGTCCTTCACGTCCTTGTGGTTCATCGCCCACTCGGGCAGGCCGAGGCTCTTCCACTCGGTCTTGGCGACCTTGGCCGTGGTGCCCTCGTCCACGCCGAGCTGCTTGTCGATCATCTTGTAGATGTCGACGTTGCGCTTGCCCTCGGCGATGATCAGGTTGCTCCGGCTGTCGGGGTTGAGCAGGAGTTCGACCGCGCTCTCGGCGGACATCTCCTTCTGCAGCGTGTACACGCCGTCCTGGATGCTCTTGCCGCGCGGGTTGCTCTGCTGGGCGGCGGTGAAGGCGTCGACGCTCTTCACCACGCCCTTGCGTTTGAGCTCCTGGCCGATCGTCGAGCCGCCGGCGCCCTTGGGGATGGTGACGGTGACCTGCTCGCCGTTGCCGTCGCCCGCGTAGTCGGGGGCCGCGCCGAAACGTTCCTGGTAGAACTGGTAGCCGAAGTACCCGATACCCGCGACGCCGCCGCCGAGCACCAGGCAGACCACCAGGCACGCGCACCCGTTGCGGCGCTTCTTGGGCTTCCCGCCGCCCCGGGCCCTGCGCTCGCCGCGGCCGTTGTCGGCGGGCTCGTCGTCGTCCTCCTCCGCGTCCCCGCCCGCGAAGAAGGCGTGCTCGCCCTCGTCGGGGCCCGGGTCCCAGTCGGTCCGCTGCGGTTCGGGCTCGGCGCGCCGGCGCGTGGGCGGTTCCGGCGGCGGATAGGCCTCCGGGGTGCCGTAGTAGTCCGGCTGGTCCGGGCCGTAGGCGGCCTGCCGGCCGTAGGGGTCCGACGGGTCGGCGGGGTACTGCGCCTCGGGCTGGGCGCCGGAGCCCCAGCCGCCGTCGCCGTAGCCCTGCTGGTGCTGGGGGTGCGCTTGGTCGCCGTACTGCTGGTCGCCGTACTGCTGGTCGTACTGCGACTGGTCATGCTGCGACTGGTCGTACTGCGGCCGGCCGTACTGGTCGTACTGCTGCTCGGGGTGCTGCTGCCCGTACGGGTCGTACTGCGGCTGGTGACCGTATGCGGGCTGGCCGCCGTTGCCCCAGTCGCCGTACTGCTGCTGCGACTGCGGCTGCTCCGGATACTGCTGCGGCTGGCCGCCGTAGGGGGGCTGCTGACCCGTGTGGGTCTGCTGCCCGCCCCATCCGCCGTCCCCGTACAACGGGTCCTCCGGATGCCACGGTTCGGGGCCTTGGCCCCGGCCATACTCAGTCATCGATCCCCTAGAGCCGCGAGGCGGGGGCGCGCGGCCTGTCATGGGGGCCGGCTTCCGTTCCGCCTCTTGCTGTGCGGTGGCTGTTCGAATGCCTCCGCATCGCGCGGAACGTTACCGTATCGCGATCAGATGACCACTTCGACGCCCTCGCCGGGTGGCCTGCCTGACACCCGTTCGGATTCCAGGGCCTGCTGGAGGATGATCACGGCGGCGGCCTGGTCGATGACGGACCGGCCCTTCTTGGACTTCACGCCCGAGGCGCGCAGCCCCTGGGTCGCCGTCACCGTCGTCATCCGCTCGTCGACGAGCCGGACCGGGACCGGCGCGATGCCCCGGGCCAGCTCCTGCGCGAAGCGCCTGACCTTGGCCGCGGCCGGGCCCTCGCCCCCCTTGAGGGAGCGGGGGAGGCCGACGACGACCTCGATCGGCTCGTACTCCTCGACCAGCGCGCGCAGCCGGCGGTGCGCCGCCGGGACGTCGCGGCCGGGGACGGTCTCCACCGGGGTGGCGAGAATCCCGTCGGGGTCGCAGGAGGCGACCCCGATGCGGGCGTCCCCGACGTCGACGGCCAGGCGGCGGCCGCGGCGCATGACCGGGCCGCCGTCCGTCTGATCATCCGTCCGGCTGCCCGTAGGCTCGTCCGTCCGGCCGTTCGCACGGTCGTCCGTCCGGCGGTCCGCTCGCTGGTCCATCTGGCCGTCGTCCCTCCGGCCGTTCGCCGCGCCGCTCACTTGGCGGTGTCCGCCACGAGGCGCTCGACGGCGTCGACGGCCTCGCCGATGGCGGCCGGGGTCTGGCCGCCGCCCTGGGCGACGTCCGGCTTGCCGCCACCGCCGCCGCCGAGGGTCTTGGCGGCGGTGCGCACCAGGTCACCGGCCTTGAGGCCGCGGTCGCGGGCGGCGTCGTTGGTGGCGATGACCGTGAGGGGCTTGCCGTTCACCGTGGTGAACAGGGCGACGACCGCGGCCCGGCCGCCCTGGATGCGGCCGCGCACGTCGAGGACGAGCTTGCGCAGGTCGTCGGCGGTGGTGCCGTCGGGGACCTGGCCGGTGACGACGGCCACACCGCGTACGTCCTTGGCGGACTCGGCGAGGCCGGCGGCGGCCTGGAGGACCTTCTCGGCGCGGAACTTCTCGATCTCCTTCTCGGCGTCCTTGAGCTTGCCGAGCATGGCGGAGACCTTCTCCGGGAGCTCCTCCGGGCGGCCCTTGATCAGCTCCTGGAGCTGGGCGACGACCGTGTGCTCACGGGCGAGGAAGTTATAGGCGTCCACGCCGACCAGGGCCTCGATACGGCGCACGCCGGAGCCGATGGAGGACTCGCCGAGCAGCTTGACCAGGCCGAGCTGGGCGGTGTTGTGCACGTGGGTGCCGCCACACAGCTCCTTGGAGAAGTCGCCGATGGTCACGACGCGCACGCGCTCGCCGTACTTCTCGCCGAACTCGGCGATGGCGCCCTGCTTCTTGGCCTCGTCGATGCCCATGACGTCGGCGCGCACGTCGAGGTCGCGGGCGAGCACCTCGTTGATCTTCTGCTCGACGTCGCTCATCACGGCCGTCGGCACGGCGGCCGGCGAGCCGAAGTCGAAGCGGAAACGGCCCGGCTGGTTCTCGGAACCGGCCTGGGCGGCCGTCGGGCCGAGGGCGTCGCGCAGCGCCTGGTGAGTGAGGTGGGTGGCCGAGTGGGCGCGGGCGATGGCCTTGCGGCGCCGGTCGTCGATGGAGGCGTGGGCCTTGGCGCCGACGGTGATTTCGCCGACCTGGACGACGCCCTTGTGGACGTAGACGCCCGGGACCGGCTTCTGGCAGTCGCGGATCTCGACGACGGCACCGGTGTCGACCTTGATCCGGCCGGTGTCGCCGATCTGGCCGCCGCCCTCGGCGTAGAACGGGGTGCGGTCGAGGACGATCTCGACCTCGTCGCCCTCGGTCGCGGCCGGGGAGGAGGCGCCGTCGACGAGGATGCCGACGATCGTGGACTCGGTCTCGGTGTCCGTGTAGCCGACGAAGTCGGTGGCGCCGGCCTGGTCGGCGATCTCGCGGTAGGCGCCGGCACCGGCGTGGCCGGTCTTCTTGGCCTGGGCGTCGGCCTTGGCACGCTCCCGCTGCTCCTTCATCAGGCGCCGGAAGCCGTCCTCGTCCACGGACAGGCCCTGCTCGGCGGCCATCTCCAGGGTGAGGTCGATCGGGAAGCCCCAGGTGTCGTGGAGCAGGAAGGCCTTGTCGCCGGCGAGGACGGTGCCGCCGGAGGCCTTGGTGTCGCTCACGGCGGTGTCGAGGATGTTGGTGCCGGCCTTCAGCGTCTTCAGGAAGGCGTTCTCCTCGGCGAGGGCGACCTTCTCGATCCGCTCGCGGTCGGTGATCAGCTCGGGGTACTGCTGCCCCATCATGCCGATCACTACGTCGATCAGTTCCTTGACGACCGGGCCGGTGGCGCCGAGGAGGCGCATGTTGCGGATGGCGCGGCGCATGATGCGGCGCAGGACGTAGCCGCGGCCCTCGTTGCCGGGGGTGACGCCGTCGCCGATGAGCATCACGGAGGTGCGCATGTGGTCGGTGACCACGCGCAGGGAGACATCCGAGGCCTGGGCGTCGCCGTAGGCCACGCCGGTCAGCTCGGTGGCCTTCTTGATGACGGCCATGGAGGTGTCGATCTCGTACATGTTCTGCACGCCCTGCAGAATCATGGCGAGGCGTTCCAGGCCGAGGCCGGTGTCGATGTTCTTGCTCGGCAGCTCCCCGAGGATCTCGAACTCCTCCTTGCCGATGCCCTCGCCACGCTCGTACTGCATGAAGACGAGGTTCCAGATCTCCACGTACCGCTCGTCGTTGACGGCGGGGCCGCCCTCGGCGCCGAACTCGGGGCCGCGGTCGTAGTTGATCTCGGAGCAGGGGCCGCAGGGGCCGGGGACGCCCATGGACCAGTAGTTGTCCTTCTTGCCGAGGCGCTGGATGCGCTCGGAGGGGACGCCCACGACGTCGTGCCAGATGCGCTCGGCCTCGTCGTCGTCCTGGTAGACGGTGATCCACAGGCGCTCGGGGTCGAGGCCGTAACCGCCCTTGTCCTGGGCGCTGGTGAGCAGCTCCCAGGCGTACTTGATGGCGCCTTCCTTGAAGTAGTCGCCGAAGGAGAAGTTGCCGCACATCTGGAAGAACGTGCCGTGGCGGGTGGTCTTGCCGACCTCTTCGATGTCCGGCGTGCGCACGCACTTCTGCACGCTGGTGGCGCGGTCGAAGGGCGGCTTGACCTCACCCAGGAAGTAGGGCTTGAACGGCACCATGCCGGCCGGGACGAGGAGCAGAGTCGGGTCGTCCGCGATGAGCGACGCCGAAGGGACGACGGTGTGACCGCGCTCCTCGAAGAAGCTCAACCAGCGGCGACGAATCTCGGCCGACTCCATCAGTGGTCCTCATTCCGGTTGTACGAGTGCGTCGTCTGGACGTCGACGACGGACTTCGGGTTCTTGCGGTGTTCGGTGTTGCGGTTCTCGATGGCGGCGTGGTGCCGCAGTGCGGGCAGTTCACGGTCGACGGGGGCGTTCAGCCCGAGCGCGTCGTCCAGTTCGGCCTCCCGCTGGGCCATGTTCTCGCGGACGTCGAGGGCGAAGCCCACCGCGCGGTCCCTGAGCCGGGTGCCCGCGTCCAGCGCCTTGTTCGCCGCGGTCGCGGCGAGGCTCTCCGGGGTCAGCTGCTTGAGCTTCCGGTTGACCTTGGTGGTGGCCCACACACCGGCGGCGACACCGGTGCCGAACCAGAACGTACGGCGGAACATCGCTGGATCAGTCCTTCTTCCGCTTCATCCGCCGCGCGGCCGGGATCGTACGGCCGACGATCACGGTGCGCCGCGGCTGCTTGGCCGGGCTCGCCGGCCCGTCCTCCTTGCGGCCGCCGAGTGCCCGGCGCACGCCGTACCCGAACGCGGCGACCTTGACCAGGGGGCCGCCGAAGGTGGAGGCCACGGTGGTGGACAGCGCCGAGGCGTTCGACGTGACCTCCTGGACGTCCGAGGCGATCGCGTCGACGCGGTCGATCTGGGTCTGCGCGGAACGCACCGCCGACGAGGCGTCGGACAGCAACGGGACGGCCTGGTCGGTCACGTCCGCCACCAGCTTGGTGGTCGCCCTGAGCGTCTGGGCCAGCCTCGCCAGTGCCACGGCGAGGAAGGAGACCAGGATCGCCCAGAAGACGGCCACCAGGATTCCGGCCACCTCGCCACCGGACACTGTCGCACCCGCTCCCTGAAAGACGTGCCTGAACATCAAAAAGTCGTGCACCGAGCCTATCGCGCCGGGCGCGGGGCTCCGTACCGGATTACCGTCCGCGTCCCGGGGAGAACGAGGGAGTCGGGCGAAGCGATTGTACGGAGTGAATACGGTTCAGTACGCTCCGTGTCTCATGCGAGACCTTCGGCGCGACCGCATCCCCCACGGCAACCTCCCGCTGGAACTGGACGCCTTCGTGGGAAGAGCCGCGGAACTCGCGGAGCTGGCCCGGGCACTGGGCTCGGGGCGGCTGGTGACGGTGACCGGGGCGGGCGGGGTCGGGAAGTCCCGGCTGGCGGTGCGGACGGCCGCGCGGTGCGCGCCCAGGGACGGGGTGTGGCGGGTGGAGCTGTCGCCGGTGCGCGACGAGGAGTTCGTCGACTACGCGGTGGTGGAGGCGTTGGGCCTGGTCGACCACACCACCCGGTTGCCGCGCGAGACGCTGCTGGCGCACCTCGCCGACCGGGAGCTGCTGCTGGTCCTGGACGGGGTCGAGCACCTGGTGGACGCGTGCGCCTCGCTGGTGGCCGAGCTGCTGGGCCGTGCCCCCGGGCTGCGGGTGCTGGCGGTCGGCCGCAGGCCGTTGGCGGTGGCCGGTGAGCAGGTGCTGCCGCTGGCGCCGCTGCGCCCGGAGGAGGCGGTGGAGCTGCTGACGGTGCGTGCGGGGCAGCGGCAGGCGGGACGCGGGTACGGCGCTGCCGCGGACGAGGGCGACGGGGAGGTGCGCGAGCTGTGCCGGCGCCTGGACGGCATTCCGCTGGCCATCGAACTGGCTGCGGGCCGGCTGGGCGCGCTGTCCCCGCGGCAGATGCTGCAACGGCTGGACGACCGGTTCCGCCTGCTGACCGGCGGGGACCGCACCGCGCTGCCCCGGCACCGGACCCTGCGCACGGCGATCGGCTGGAGCCACGAGCTGTGCACGCCCGGGGAGCGGCTGCTGTGGGCGCGGCTGTCGGTGTTCACGGGCTCGTTCGACCTGGAGGCGGCCGAGTACGTGTGCAGCGGCGACGGGCTGCCCGCCGACGAGGTGCTGGACGTGCTGTCCGCGCTGCTCGCCCAGTCCGTGCTGGCCCGCGAGGAGACCCCGGCCGGGGTGCGCTACCGGATGCTCGACACGGTGCGGGCCTACGGCGCCGACTGGCTGGAGGCGACGGGGGACGCGGCGCGGCTGCGGCGCCGGCACCGGGACTGGTTCGTGGGCCTGGCGACCTGGTGCGAGCTGGAGTGGTTCTCCCCGCGCCAGATGGAGGTCGCCGCGCGCGTGGAGGCGGAGCTGCCGAATCTGCGCGGGGCGCTGGAGCACTCCCTGACCGAGCCGGACGAGGCGCATCTGGGCCAGTACCTCGCGGGCGCCCTGTGGTTCCACTGGGTGGGCTGCGGACGGCTGTCGGAGGGGCGGCGGTGGCTGGAGCAGGCGGTGCGGCTGGACGCGGAGGGCACGGCGGGCGAGCAGTCCCGGCTCAAGGCACTGTGGGTGCTCGGCTACGTGGCGGTCCTCCAGGGCGACACCGCGCACGCGCTCGCGGCGCTCCACGAGTGCCGGGAGGAGGCCGAGCGGTCGGCCAACCCGACGGCGGTGGCGTACGCGGAGCACCGCACCGGTTGTCTGGCGCTGGTCACGGACGACATGCCGCGCGCGGAGACGCTGTTGCGCTCGGCGCTGCACCGCTACCGGGAGATCGGCGAGCTCAACAGCAACGTCCTGATGGGTCAGGTGGAGTTGGCGATGGCCCTGGCGTTCCAGGGCGACCTGCCGGACGCGGTGCTCCTGTGCGAGGACGTGCGCCGGGTGTGCGAGGACCACGGGGAGCGCTGGGCCAGGGGCTACGCCCTGTACGTGCTGGCCTACGCGGCCTGGAACGACGGTGAGCCGGCGCGGGCCCGCGAGTTGCTGGTCGACTGTCTGCGCGGTGCGCACCGCTTCCGGGACCAGCTGGGATCGGTGCTGGCGGTGGAACTGCTGGCCCTGGTCACCGTGGCGGAGGGCGACGCCGCGGAGGCGGCGGTGCTGCAGGGCGGGGCGGGGCGGATGTGGCCGTCGGTGGGGCTGCCGCTGTTCGGCTCGGCGCACTACAACGCACCGCACGAGCTGTGCGAGGCGGCGGCGCGGGAGCAGCTGGGCGACGAGCGCTACGAGGAGTGCGTACGGCACGGGGCGCGGCTCGGCCGCCGGGAGGTGGTGACGCGGGCACTCAGGCGGCCCGGGACGGCGCCGGTCCCGCTGCCCGTGCCGCGCGGGAGCGGGCGCCGGGCCGCGGCGGGCACGGGGGCGGCGAAGCCCGCCGCCTCGCCCACCCGGAAGGGCGGGGAGACGGCGGGCTGAGGTACCGCGGGCGTACTGCGCCGGGGCTGGGATCAGCGGGCGTAGTACTCGACGACGAGCTGCTCGTCGCAGATCACCGGGATCTCCTTGCGGTTCGGCTCGCGGTCCAGGCGGAACGCCAGGGCCTTGAGGTTCACCTGGAGGTAGCGCGGGGTCTCGCCGTCGGGGGCGAAGCCACCCTCACGGGCGATCGTGAAGAGGGTCTTCTCCTTGGAGCGCTCGCGCACCTGCACGACGTCGTCCGGACGGACGCGGAAGGACGGCTTGTCGACCTTCTGGCCGTTGACCTGGATGTGGCCGTGGACGACCATCTGGCGGGCCTGGTAGATCGTGCGGGCGATGCCCGAACGCAGGACCAGCGCGTCGAGACGGCGCTCGAGCTCGATGACCAGGGCCTCGCCGGTCTTCATGTTGGTCTTGGAGGCACGCTCGTAGGCGCGGACGAGCTGGCGCTCGCTGAGGTCGTACTGCGCGCGCAGACGCTGCTTCTCGAGCAGACGGACCTTGTAGTCCGAGTTCTGCTTGCGGCCGCGGCCGTGCTCACCCGGCGGGTAGGGGCGGGCCTCGAAGTACTTGACGGCCTTCGGGGTCAGCGCGATGCCGAGGGCACGCGACTTCTTGACCTTGGGGCGGGACTGGTTCGCCACTGTGTCTCTTTCCTAGTTCTCCGGCTTGTCAGGGTTGAGGGAGGTCGCAATCCGCAGCCGGGGAAACCCGCCGGGCCCGCGTGGGACCTGCCGGGCAGCCGCTCCCCTGGTCTGGGCACATACGTGCAGCACGCGAGTGGCCCACCGACCTCTCCCGGAGCTCCGGGCGGTGGTGGGCTGCCCGCGACACCTTCGACGGTGCGCGACGCTCCTGGAACCCCGAAGGGTTCCGGCCGGTTGTCCCGTTCTGACTGCACGGGACTCGGCACTCCGGGCGATTCTACAGGCTGCTCAGGACCGCTTGCGACCGAGGTGCCCGCGGGTCCACTCCACCGCGTCCGCGTACCTGGCCTCGGCGCCGTGCCGGGTCGGGGTGTAGTAGCTGCGGTCCTTCAGCTCGTCCGGGGCGTACTGCTGGGCGGCGATGCCCTCCGGCAGGTCGTGCGGGTACACGTACCCCTGCCCGTGTCCGAGTTTTCCGGCGCCCTTGTAGTGGCTGTCGCGAAGGTGCGCCGGGACCGGCCCGGCGTGCCCCTTGCGCACGTCGTCCAGGGCGGCACCGATGGCGGTGGTGGCGGCGTTGGACTTGGGGGCCAGCGCCAGGGCGATGGTGGCGTGGCTGAGGGTGAGGGCGGCCTCGGGGAAGCCGATCATGGCGACGGCCTGGGCGGCGGCCACGGCGATCGGCAGGGCGTTCGGGTCGGCGAGGCCGATGTCCTCGCTGGCGGAGATCATCAGGCGGCGGGCGATGAAGCGGGGGTCCTCGCCGGCCTCGATCATCCGGGCCAGGTAGTGCAGGGCGGCGTCCACGTCGGAGCCGCGGATGGACTTGATCAGGGCGCTGGCGACGTCGTAGTGCTGGTCTCCGTCGCGGTCGTACTTCACCGCGGCCCGGTCGACGGTCGCCTCCAGCGTCGCCAGGGTGATCTCGGCCTCGCCCTTGTCGAGCGCGGCCCCGGCGGCGGCCTCCAGCGCGGTCAGCGCGCGGCGGGCGTCGCCGCCGGCGATGCGCAGCAGGTGCTCCTCGGTGTCCTCGGGGAGCGTGACGGCCTCCCCCAGGCCCCGCTCGTCGGTCAGGGCGCGGCGCAGCAGGCCCCGGACGTCGTCGTCGGTGAGCGGTTCGAGGGTGAGGAGGAGGGAGCGGGAGAGCAGCGGGGAGATCACCGAGAAGTACGGGTTCTCCGTGGTGGCGGCGATGAGGGTGACCCAGCGGTTCTCCACGGCCGGGAGGAGGGAGTCCTGCTGGGCCTTGCTGAAGCGGTGGATCTCGTCGAGGAAGAGGACGGTCTCCTTGCCGTACCCGCCGACCGCACGGCGGGCGCCGTCGATGACCGCGCGGACCTCCTTGACGCCCGCGGTGATCGCCGACAGCTCCACGAAGCGCTTGTTGGTGGCCTTGGAGACGACGTACGCCAGCGTGGTCTTGCCGGTGCCGGGCGGTCCCCAGAGGATGACCGAGGAGGGCCCGGCGGGGCCGGAACCTCCCTCGCCGACCAGTCGGCGCAGGGGGGAACCGGGCTTGAGCAGGTGCTGCTGGCCGACGACCTCGTCGAGAGTGCGCGGGCGCATCCGCACGGCGAGGGGGCTGCCGGTCGGGTCCTTCTCCTGGCGTTCTTCTGCTGCGGCGGTGAACAGGTCGGGCTCCACGCTCTGAACCCTAAATCACCGCACTGACAACCCGACGGCCCCGGTGGACTCTGCGCACCAGGCCGGTCAGCTGGTCCAGAAGTCCCACCAGCGGGTCAGGATCATCATGCCGATGATGCCGGTGTGCAGCACCGGCAGGACCCAGGTGAACTCGCCGAAGAAGCTCTTGAGCCAACCCGGCGCGGGCAGGAAGCCCTTGCGGACGTTGAAGGAGGTCACGTACCAGAACATCACGATCGTCGCGACCCAGGCGAGGCAGCACCACAGGCACAGCGAGTTGATCCGGTACAGGGACTGGAACTGCAGCCAGGTGACGAACCCGACGCCGAAGAGGCAGCCGGCGTTGAAGGTGAGCCAGTACCAGCGCGGGAAGCGGGCGCGGCCGAGCAGGCTCATGCCGACGCAGATGACCATGCCGTAGGCGACGAGGCCGAGCATCGGGTTGGGGAAGCCGAAGACGGAAGCCTGGTCGCTCTCCATGATGTTGCCGCAGGAGACGACCGGGTTGAGGCTGCAGCCGGGCGTGAAGGTGGTGCCGGCGACCTTGGCCTCGAGGATCTTCTGCTTGTCGAGCGTGATGACCCAGGCAGCGAGCAGACCGGCCGCGCCCGTGATCACCAGCAGCAGTGCGAGGGCGCGGCTGCCGCCCTCGGTGCGCGGGGTGCGGGCGCCGGGGTCCGGCGCGGACTCTGCCACGGTGGAGACGTCCTTCACTGTCGTCTTGCTCATCACGCCGATTCCGTCACTGGAGGGTCGGACCTGCTTCGGGCAGGGGCCATTGTGCCGCACGGACCTGTATGACCACCGTTCGATGAACCTATGAACGGTGCGGCGATCACTCCTGAGCGGTGCGTTCCGGCCACCGTCCGTTCCTCAGGGGCACGCGTGAGCGAATGCGCGTGCCCCTGGAGGGTGACGCCGTGCTAACCGAGCCGCGACTCCAGCTCCGCGACGATCTCGTTGACACCGATCGCGGCCTGTTCGCCGGACTCCATGTCCTTGAGCTGGACGACGCCCTCGGCGAGGTCGCGCTCGCCGAGGACCAGGGCGTAGCGGGCGCCGGAGCGGTTGGCGGCCTTCATCGCGGCCTTCAGGCCCTTGCCGCCGTAGGAGAAGTCGGCGGCGACGCCGTTCTTGCGCAGCTCGGTGACCTTGGCGAACAGGATCCGGCGGGCCTCCTCGCCGAGCGGGACGGCGAAGACGGAGGTGGCGGACGGGATGTCCAGTTCGATGCCCTCCGCCTCCAGGGCGAGGACGGTGCGGTCGACGCCGAGGGCCCAGCCCACGGACGGGAGGGACGGGCCGCCGATCATCTCGGACAGGCCGTCGTAGCGGCCGCCGCCGCCCACCGCGGACTGGGAGCCGAGGCCGTCGTGGACGAACTCGAACGTCGTGCGGGTGTAGTAGTCCAGGCCGCGCACCAGCTTCGGGTCGTCCTCGAAGACGACGCCGGCCGCCGTGATCAGTTCGCGGACCTCCTCGTGGTACGCCTTGCAGGCGTCGCACAGGTAGTCGCGCAGCAGCGGGGCGTCGGTGAGCTGCTTCTGGACCTCCGGACGCTTGTCGTCCAGGACGCGCAGCGGGTTGATCTCCGCGCGGCGCAGCGTCTCCTCGTCCAGGTCCAGGCCGCGCAGGAAGTCCTGGAGCGCGGCGCGGTAGACCGGGCGGCACTCCTTGTCGCCCAGGGAGTTGAGGAGGATGCGGAAGTTCTGCAGGCCGAGCGCGCGGTACGACTGGTCGGCGAGGATGATCAGTTCGGCGTCGAGTGCCGGGTCCTCCGCACCGATCGCCTCGGCGCCGACCTGGGAGAAGTGGCGGTAACGGCCCTTCTGGGGGCGCTCGTAGCGGTACTGCGAGCCGGAGTACCAGACCTTGACCGGCAGGTTGCCCGCCTTGTGCAGGTTGGCCTCCAGGACCGCGCGCAGCACGGGGGCGGTGGTCTCCGGGCGCAGGGCGAGGCGGTCGCCGCCCTTGGTCTCGAAGACGTACATCTCCTTGGTCACGATGTCGGTCGACTCACCGACACCGCGCGCGAAGAGCTCGACGTTCTCGAAGCCGGGCGTCTCGATGTAGCCGTAGCCGGAGTTGCGCAGCGGGGCGGCGATCGCCTCGCGGACCGCCAGGAACTTCGCGGAGTCGGGCGGCAGCAGGTCGTACGTGCCCTTGGGGGCCTTGAAGGTGCTCACGGAAGGTCTCTCGTCACATTCCTCGTCGGGGAGCCCCGGGGGCTCCCTGGCCGGCCGCCACCTGCCGCAGGTAGGGGTTGGTGGCGCGTTCCTGGCCGATGGTCGTCTGGGGGCCGTGTCCGGACAGCACCACGGTCGAGTCGTCGAGCGGCAGGCACACGCGTGCCAGGGACTCGAGCATGTCGTCCATGGAGCCACCGGGGAAGTCGGTGCGTCCGATGGAGCCGGCGAACAGCAGGTCGCCCGAGAACATGACCGGCGGGATGTCCGCCGCCTCGGGCAGGCCGAAGGTCACCGACCCCTTGGTATGGCCCGGCGCGTGCGCGACCGACAGGTTCAGGCCGGCCAGCTCCAGCCGCGCGCCGTCGGTCAGCTCCTTGACGTCGTCCGGCTCCCCGACGGTCAGCTCGCCCATGAGCGGCATGCCGATGGTGCGGCCGATCCCCTTCTCGGGGTCGCTCATCATGTAGCGGTCCTCGGGGTGGATCCAGGCGGGCACGTCGTGCGCGCCGCACACCGGGACGACCGAGGCCACGTGGTCGATGTGGCCGTGGGTGAGGACGACGGCGACGGGCTTGAGACGGTGCTTCCTGATCGCTTCCTCGACTCCGGGGGCCGCCTGGTGGCCCGGGTCGATGATCACGCACTCCTCACCGGCGGCCGGGGCGACGAGATAACAGTTCGTCCCCCAGGCTCCGGCGGGGAACCCGGCAATGAGCACGATCGTCCTTCGTTTGTGTCGGTACGGGTGGGCTTGCGAACGGGTCGCGCCCATGGTCAGAGACTACCGGCGGTGCCGATTCCTCAGCGAACCCATATACGGTACGGGGCTACACGCCCACGGTCGGCTCATCGCACCCACGCGTACCGGTCGGCACACGAAGACGCATGAGGAGAGAACCCGGTGGTCAGCCAGGAGCAGCGGCGGCGTCAGCTCGCCCGGGAGAAGTTCTTGCGGCAGCAGCAGCGGCGCACGTCCGCGCGGCGCAAGGCGCGCACGCGCAACGCCGCGATCGCGTCGGTGCTCGGCGTGATCCTGATCGGCAGTGTCGCGCTGTACACGACCGGCGTGGTGCTGAAGGACGACGACAGCAAGACGAACGCGAGCGCGGAGGTCACCCCCAGCGCCTCCGCGTCCAGCAAGGCGCCGGACCCGTGCGACAAGCCGGCCGAGGGCAAGGTCAAGACGCAGACCTGGGAGAAGGAACCTGCGATGACCATCGACAAGTCGGCGAAGTACACGATGAAGCTGGAGACGACCTGCGGCGACATCGACATCGCGCTGAAGGCGAAGGCGGCGCCGCACACCGTCAACTCGTTCAACTTCCTGGCGGGCAAGGGCTTCTTCGACCACACGAAGTGCCACCGGCTCACCACCGAGAACATCTACGTGCTCCAGTGCGGCGACCCCACCGCCCAGGGCAACGGCGGACCGGGCTACACCATCCCGGACGAGAACCTGAAGGACAAGAGCCTCAAGGACAACATGTACCCGGCGGGCACGGTGGCGATGGCGAACACCGGTCAGCCGGACTCCGGCGGCAGCCAGTTCTTCCTCGTGTACCAGAACAGCCCGCTGCCGCCCAGCTACACCCCGTTCGGCACCATCTCGGACGAGGGCATGACGGTGCTGAAGAAGATCGCCTCCGCGGGATCCCAGCCCGCGGACCCGACCGGCAACACCGCGCCCAACGCGACGGTCGTCATCGACAAGGCCACCGTCACGAAATCCTGACCCTCATCAGCGAAAGTTCGGTCGCGCGGGATGCGGACAGGCCCCCCGCCGGTCGCCTATGTTGGCCGTGACGAAACTGTGGACGATGCCCGGGGGTAGCGAAGCCCTCCGCAGGCATCATGTGGAGGAGGCGCTGTGAGCAGCGACCCGTGGGGCCGCGTCGACGAGACGGGGACCGTGTACGTGCGTACGGCCGACGGCGAGAAGGTCGTCGGTTCCTGGCAGGCGGGCTCCCCCGAGGAGGCGCTGGCCTATTTCGAGCGCAAGTACGAAGGCCTGGTTGTCGAGATCGGCCTCCTCGAGAAGCGCGTGAAGACCACCGACCTGTCGGCGAAGGACGCCCAGACCGCCGTCGACCACCTGCGGGAGCAGGTCGACGCGCACCACGCGGTGGGCGACCTGGACGCCCTGCGGACCCGGCTGGACAAGCTCGTCGAGCTGGTGGAGAAGCGCCGCGAGGAGCGGAAGGTCCAGCGCGCGAAGCAGTCCGACGAGGCCCGTGCCGCCAAGGAGGCGCTGGTCGCCGAGGCCGAGGAGCTGGCCCGGTCCGACCAGTGGCGGTCGGCCGGTGAGCGGCTGCGGTCCCTGGTGGACACCTGGAAGGGTCTGCCGCGGCTGGACCGCAAGTCCGACGACGAACTGTGGCACCGCTTCTCGCACGCGCGGTCGGCGTTCTCCAAGCGGCGCAAACAGCACTTCGCCCAGCTCGACGCCCAGCGCGAGGAGGCCCGCCAGACCAAGGAACGGCTGGTCTCCGAGGCGGAGGCGCTGTCGAACTCGACGGACTGGGGACCGACGGCCGCGCGCTACCGCGACCTGATGTCCGAGTGGAAGGCCGCGGGCCGTGCGCAGCGCGAGCACGAGGACGACCTGTGGAACCGCTTCCGCGGCGCCCAGGACGTGTTCTTCGCCGCCCGCAGCTCGGTCTTCGCCGAGCGCGACGCCGAGCAGGCGGAGAACCTGAAGCTCAAGGAGGAGCTGGCCGAGGAGGCCGAGAAGCTCCTGCCCGTCACCGACCTGAAGGCGGCCCGCGCCGCGTTCCGCTCGGTGAACGAGCGCTGGGAGGCCATCGGCCACGTGCCGCGCGACGCCCGGCCCAAGGTCGAGGGCCGGATGCACGCCGTGGAGCGGGCGCTCCAGGAGGCCGAGGAGACCGAGTGGCGCCGGACGAACCCGGAGGCACGCGCGCGTGCCGAGGGTCTGACCGGTCAGCTGCAGGCCGCCGTCGACAAGCTCAGGGGCCAGATCGAGCAGGCCCGCGCCCAGGGCAACAACGCGAAGGCCGACAAGCTGGAGCGTGAGCTGCAGGGCCGGCAGGCACTGCTGGACCAGGCGCTGAAGGGGCTGCACGAGTTCGGCGGCTGACGGCATCACGAGAGAGGGGCTTCCGTACAACGCGTACGGAAGCCCCTCTGCCGTGTCTGTCGCGGCCTACGACGGCCTGCGCGCCGATGTCACCCGGTAGACGTCGTAGACGCCCTCCACGCCGCGTACGGCCTTCAGGACGTGGCCCAGGTGCTTCGGGTCACCCATCTCGAAGGTGAAGCGGGAGGTGGCCACGCGGTCGCGGGAGGTCTGGACGGCCGCGGAGAGGATGTTGACGTGCTGGTCGGACAGCACGCGGGTGACGTCCGAGAGGAGCCGGGAGCGGTCCAGGGCCTCCACCTGGATGGCGACCAGGAAGACGGAGGACTGGGTGGGTGCCCACTCGACCTCGAGGATGCGCTCGGGCTCGCGGGAGAGCGAGTCCACGTTCACGCAGTCGCTCCGGTGGACGGAGACGCCGCTGCCGCGGGTGACGAAGCCGATGATCGGGTCGCCGGGCACGGGTGTGCAGCAGCGGGCCAGCTTGACCCACACGTCCTCGACGCCCTTGACGACGACGCCCGGGTCGGCACTGGTCCGGCGTTTGCGGCCGCGACCGCGGGCCGGCGGGACCGACTCGTCGATCTCCTCGGTGGCCGCCTCCTCGCCGCCGAGCGCCTGGACCAGCTTCTGCACGATGTTCTGCGCGGAGACATGGCCCTCGCCGATCGCCGCGTACAGCGCTGAGATGTCCGAGTAGCGCATCTCGTGCGCCAGGGTGACCAGGGAGTCGCCGGTCAGGATGCGCTGGATCGGCAGGTTCTGCTTGCGCATCGCGCGGACGATGGAGTCCTTGCCCTGCTCGATCGCCTCGTCGCGGCGCTCCTTGGAGAACCAGGCCCGGATCTTGTTGCGGGCGCGCGGCGACTTGACGAAGCCGAGCCAGTCGCGGGACGGGCCCGCGCCGGCCGCCTTGGAGGTGAAGACCTCCACCAGGTCGCCGTTGTCGAGGGTGGACTCCAGCGGGACGAGGCGGCCGTTGACCCGTGCCCCTATGGTCCGGTGACCGACCTCGGTGTGGACGGCGTAGGCGAAGTCCACGGGGGTGGCCCCGGCCGGGAGCGCTATGACGTCGCCCTTGGGCGTGAAGACGAAGACCTCGTTGCGGGAGAGGTCGAAGCGCAGGGACTCCAGGAACTCGCCGGGGTCCTCGGTCTCCTTCTGCCAGTCGAGGAGCTGGCGCAGCCACGCCATGTCGTTGAGGTGGTCGTCCTTGCCCTTGCCGGACGACTTGGGCGCGTCGGAGCGGACCTTGGAGGCGCCTGCGACGGCCTCCTGCTTGTACTTCCAGTGCGCGGCGATGCCGTACTCCGCGCGGCGGTGCATGTCGAAGGTGCGGATCTGCAGCTCGACCGGCTTGCCGTTGGGCCCGATGACCGTCGTGTGCAGCGACTGGTACATGTTGAACTTGGGCATCGCGATGTAGTCCTTGAACCGCCCGGGAACCGGGTTCCAGCGGGCGTGGACCGTACCGAGCGCCGCGTAGCAGTCGCGGACGGTGTCCACGAGGACGCGGATGCCCACCAGGTCGTAGATCTCCGCGAAGTCACGGCCGCGGACGATCATCTTCTGGTACACGCTGTAGTAGTGCTTGGGGCGGCCGGTGACGGTCGCCTTGATGCGGGCCGCGCGCAGGTCCTGCTGGACCTCGTCGGTGACGATCGCCAGGTACTCGTCGCGCTTGGGGGCGCGCTCGGCGACCAGGCGGACGATCTCGTCGTACATCTTGGGGTAGAGGATCGCGAAGGCGAGGTCCTCCAGCTCCCACTTGATGGTGTTCATTCCCAGGCGGTGGGCCAGCGGCGCGTAGATCTCCAGGGTCTCGCGCGCCTTCTTCTCCTGCTTCTCCCGCTTGAGGTAGCGCATGGTGCGCATGTTGTGCAGGCGGTCGGCGAGCTTGATGACCAGGACGCGCGGGTCCTTCGCCATGGCGACGACCATCTTGCGCACGGTCTCGGCCTGCGCGGCCTCGCCGAACTTGACCTTGTCGAGTTTGGTGACGCCGTCGACGAGGAGGGTGACGACGTCGCCGAAGTCGCGGCGCAGGTCCTCCAGGCCGTACTCGGTGTCCTCAACGGTGTCGTGCAGAAGGCCCGCCATGAGCGTGGCCGGGTCCATGCCCAGCTCGGCGAGGATGGTGGTGACGGCGAGCGGGTGCGTGATGTACGGGTCGCCGCTCTTGCGTTTCTGACCGCGATGCCAGCGCTCGGCGACCTGGTAGGCGCGTTCGATCTGGCGCAGCGTCGCCGTCTCGATCTTGGGGTCGTTGCTGCGCACTATCCGCAGCAGGGGTTCCAGGACCGGGTTGTACGGGTTGGCGCGCTGCACGCCGAGGCGGGCGAGGCGGGCGCGGACGCGGTTGGAGGAACCGGAGCGGGCGGGCTGCCCGGCGGGAGTGCGGACCACGGGCGCGTTGCGTTCGCGCTCGGGCGGCATGGACTTGGGACGCGGCTGCTGCTCGGCCGGCTTGTCGACGGGCGCGGACGGGGCGTGCTGGATCGGCCCGCGGGTGTCGTTCTTGGCCTGGGGCGCACTCGGCGCGGGCTTCGCCGCGGGCGCCGAGGAGGACTCGGGCTTTGCGGCGGTCAGTGGCTGGGCCTCGTCTGGCAAGAGGACTCCTCGTGCGCGATCCGGGTCCCCCGGTCAGGCTCCGGAGTCCCCATGGTAGCGATCCTGCACGCCAGGATCGCCTTCAGGCCGATGTGAGGGCCGTCAACCCGTGAAACGCCTGGGGCGGGCGCCGGATTCCTCCGGGCCCGCCCCAGGTGTGCGGTACGTGCGCTCAGACGGTGAGCAACGCCTTCAGCGGCGCCCCGGCCAGGGCCGGCTCCAGGCGGGCCCGGCCGCCCAGGAAACCCAGCTCCATCAGGACGGCGAGGCCACAGACCTCGGCACCGGCCCGGCGGATGAGCTCCAGCGACGCCTCGGCGGTGCCGCCGGTGGCGAGGACGTCGTCGACGACCAGCACGCGGTCGCCCGCGCTCAGGTCCTCGGCGTGCACCTCGATCTCGGCGGAGCCGTACTCCAGGTCGTAGGCCTGGCTGAGGGTCGCTCCGGGGAGCTTGCCCGCCTTGCGTACGGGGATGAAGCCGAGGCCCGCCCGCAGCGCCACGGGGGCGCCCAGGATGAAGCCCCGGGCCTCCAGGCCGACGACCTTGGTGGCGCCGGTGTCCCGGGCCACCCCGGCGAGCGCGTCGGTGAGCGCGGCGAAGGCCGCCGGGTCTGCCAGGAGCGGGGTGATGTCCTTGAACACCACGCCCGGCTCCGGGTAGTCCACCACGTCCCGGATGCGGCTGAGCAGCAGTTCCGTGAGGTCGGTCGTCTCGGTCATCGGCGCTTCCCCGAGGGTCGGCCGCGGCCCCGGGCACGGGAGGCGGGCTGGTTGCGGGGGCCGACGACGGCGGGCGCCGCGTCGTCGGGCTCGTCGGCCTCGTCGGCCGCTTCGTCGGCGTATCGCTCGTCGGCGTCGGACTCGACCGGCTCTCCCTTGGCCGCGGCCTGGGCGCGCTTGGCGAGGACACGCTTCTTGAGGGACTTCATCTGCGGCTCGGCCTCCTTGAGGTCGGCGACGAGCGGCGTGGCGATGAAGATCGACGAGTACGCACCGGCCGCGAGGCCCACGAACAGCGACAGGGAGATGTCGTTGAGCATGCCGGCACCGAGGACACCGCCACCGATGAACAGCAGGCCCGCCACCGGCAGCAGCGCGACCACCGTGGTGTTGATGGAGCGGACCAGGGTGCTGTTGATCGAGCGGTTGGCGATCTCGCCGTACGTCCAGCGGGTCTGTTTGGTGATGTCTCTCGTCTGTTCCTTGAGGCTGTCGAAGACGACGACCGTGTCGTAGAGCGAGTAACCGAGGATCGTGAGCAGACCGATCACCGTGCCGGGCGTGACCTCGAAGCCGACGAGGGCGTAGATGCCGACGGTGATGGTGATGTCGTGGACCAGCGCGACGAACGCGGCCAGTGCCATGCGCCACTCGAAGGCGATGGCCAGGTAGATGACCACGAGGACCATGAAGATCCCGAGGCCCTGCCACGCCTTGTTCGCGATCTGGTCACCCCAGCTGGGCCCGACCAGGTCGGCGGCGATCTTAGCCGCCGGAACGTCGAGGTCCTTGGAGAGCTGTTCCTTGATCTGGTCCGAGGCCTCGGTGTCGGTGCCCGAGATCTGGATACGGAGGCTGCCGTCGCCGAGCTTCTGGACGATCGCGTCGTGGCCCGAGGCCTCTTCCGCGTAGGACTCGGCCTGGGAGACCGAGGCGCTCATGTTCTTCGGGGTGGTGAAGACCGCGCCGCCCTGGAACTCGATGCCCATGTGCAGACCGCGCACCGCCAGGCCGACGATCGCCGTGATGGTGATCAGGATCGAGATGCCGTACCAGAGCTTGCGGTTCTTGACGAAGTCGTAGCCGACCTCGCCGTGGTGCAGTCGGGCGCCGAGGTTGCCGAGCTTTCCCATCTCACGCCTCCTTCGGGTCGACGGGGCCGGCGACGGGGCGCGCGGGACGGCGGGTGCGGCGCAGCGGCGGCTTGGCGCCCAGGCTCTTCGGGTCGAGGCCGGACCACTTGTGGCCGCTCGCGAAGAACTTGCGGCGGGCCATCAGCGTCAGCAGCGGCTTGGTGAAGAGGAACACCACCACCACGTCGAGCAGGGTGGTCAGGCCGAGCGTGAACGCGAAGCCCTGGACCTTGCCGACGGTGACGACGAACAGGACCGCGGCGGCGAGGAAGGAGACGAAGTCGGAGACCAGGATGGTGCGCCGGGCGCGCGGCCAGGCCCGCTCGACGGCGGGGCGCAGCGTGCGGCCCTCCCGGATCTCGTCGCGGACGCGTTCGAAGTACACGATGAACGAGTCCGCTGTGATGCCGATCGCGACGATGGCACCGCACACGGCCGGCAGGTTGAGCGCGAAGCCGATGGCCGGGCCGAGCAGCGACATGATCACGTACGTGAGCCCCGCGGAGACGAAGAGCGAGGCGATCGCGATGAACGACAGGCCGCGGTAGTACACCAGCAGGTAGATGATGACCAGGGCGAGGCCGATCGCGCCGGCGATCAGACCGGCCTTGAGCTGATCACCGCCGAGCGCGGCGGTGACGGTGGTGACGCTGTCCTCCTTGAAGGTCAGCGGCAGGGCACCGTAGGAGAGCATGTTGGCGAGGCCCTCGGCCTCCTCCTGGTCGAAGTTGCCGGAGATCTCCGCGCTGCCGCCGGTGAGCGCCTGGCTGACGTAGGGGTCGGAGACGACCTCGTTGTCCAGGACGATGGCGAACTGGTTCTGCGGGGACTGGTTCTGGGCGAGCTTGCCGGTGATGTCGGCGAACTTCTTGGCGCCCTTGTCCGTGAACTTCATCGTCACGGTCCAGCCGGCGCCGGTCTGGGTGTTCAGTACGGCTTCGGACTCGTCGACGTCCGTGCCGTCGACCGCGGCGGGGCCGAGGATGTACTTCTGCCACTGGCCCTGCGCGTTCTGACCGCAGGCGACCATCGACTCGCCGGGCTTGGAACCGTCACCGGCCTTGGCGCGGGCGCCCGCGTCGGTGCAGTCCAGCTTCGCGTACTGCTCCTGCAGCTTTGCGGTGGCGTCGTCGCCGGAGGCGCTGGCGCTCGGGGACGGGGAGGCGCCGTCGGACGCCTTGGCGGAGGCGGAGGGGCTGGGGTCGGCCTTCAGGGCGTCGCTGGCGGCGCGGCCCTGGGGACTGGCGCTGGCGGACGCGGCGTCGGACGGCGTGCCGCTCGCCTTGTCGCCGTCGGTGGCCTTGTCCTTGTCGGCCGCGCCATCGGTGGCCTTGTCCGTGGCCTTGTCGGTCGCCTTGTCCGTCGGCTCGCCGGAGGCGTTGCCGGTGGGGCTCGCCGAGGGGCTGCCGGTCGCGTTGGCCCCGGAGAGCTCGGTGGCTACGACGGGACGGAAGTACAGCTTGGCGGTGGTGCCGACCTGCTGCCGGGCTTCCTTGGAGTTCGTCCCCTTGGGGATGTTGACGATGATGTTCCGGTCGCCCTGGGTCTGGACCTCGGCTTCGGAAACACCCAGACCGTTGACACGGCGGTTCATGATCTCGACCGCGGTGTCCATGTTGGTCTTGTTGATCGCGGACTCCTGGCCCTCTTCCGGGACCGCACGGAGCGTGATGCTCGTGCCGCCGGCGAGGTCGATACCGAGACGCGGAGTCGTGTGTCCGGAGGCGAACATGCCCCCGGTGAGCGCCACGATGGCGATCAGAATCAGGGCCAGCGAGCGCCCGGGCTTACTCTGAGCGCTCGCATTCTTTCCCTTTTTAGGTGCTACCACCTTTGCGTACTCCCTCTCGGGCCGCGTCGCGCCGGGTAGGCGTCACCGGCGGCCATCACATGGTGTCGGAATCCGTGCGAGCCGCGCATCGCACGGGGTGCGCGGGAACGGTCCGCGCACCCCGGAGCACGGCTTACTTCGCCTCGGAACCGCCGTCGGACTTCTTCGCCTGCTCGTCCGTCTTGGCCTCGGCGGACGTGGCGTCGGCCGTCGGCTCGTCGGCCGGCGTGTCGTCGGCGTCCTTCTTGCCGAGGTCGACGGACTTGTCGCCGGAGGCGTCAGCGTCGTCGGCGGAGGCGTCGGTCCCGGTGAGGGAGGAGGCATCGTCCGGGACGATGTCGGAGTCGGACTTCAGGTCGTGCTCGATGCCGTGGACGATGCGGTTGTACTCCTCGTCCGTGAGGACGGCACCGATGGAGTTCTTGGCGAAGAGCAGCTCCACACCCGGGCCGGCGTCAAGGAGGACCGTGTCGTCGCTGACCTCCTTGACCGTGGCGTACATGCCCCCGATGGTGCGGACGCCGGAACCGGGCTGCATCTGGTTCCGCATGTCGACGGCCTGCTGCTGCTTCTTCTTCGCCGACCGGGTCATCAGGAACATGGCCCCGATGAGCACGATGAACGGGAGGAGGGTCACGAGACTCACGGGTCGGTACTTCCTTCACACGACCGCAAATGGTGAGCGGCCTGATGGTTGGGGGTGTGTGCGCCGCCGACAAGGGCGGCATCGGCGGAGTCTAAGCGAGTCCGCGCGCATGGAACAACGCTCAGCATGGCACCGGGGTTCCTGCTCCGGCGAATGTCCTCTTCGTGACGGTGCCGTCACGTCCCGAACAAGTCCTGTTGTCCGTTTCCGGGACTCTGCGCGTGCGGCGGGGTGAGGCCGAGATGCGCCCATGCTGCCGGGGTCGCCACCCGTCCGCGCGGTGTGCGGGCCAGCAGGCCCTCCCGTACGAGGAACGGTTCGGCGACCTCTTCCACTGTCTCACGCTCCTCCCCCACGGCGACGGCGAGCGTGGACAGGCCGACCGGGCCGCCGCCGAACAGCTTGAGCAGCGCCTCCAGCACGCCCCGGTCCAGCCGGTCCAGGCCACGGGCGTCGACCTCGTAGACCGCGAGGGCGGCGGCGGCGATCTCCTGGGTGATCAGACCGTCGGCCTTGACCTGGGCGTAGTCGCGGACCCGGCGCAGCAGGCGGTTGGCGATGCGTGGGGTGCCGCGGGAGCGGCCGGCGATCTCGGCGGCGCCGGCCGGGTCGATCTCGACGTCGAGCAGGCCGGCGGAGCGGTGGATCACCCGTTCCAGTTCGGCCGGTCCGTAGAACTCCATGTGGGCGGTGAAGCCGAAGCGGTCGCGCAGCGGCGGCGGCAGCAGTCCGGCGCGCGTGGTGGCGCCGACGAGGGTGAAGGGGGGCAGTTCCAGGGGGATGGCGGTGGCGCCCGGTCCCTTGCCGACGATGACGTCGACGCGGAAGTCCTCCATCGCCATGTAGAGCATCTCCTCGGCGGGCCGCGACATGCGGTGGATCTCGTCGAGGAAGAGGACCTCGCCCTCCTGGAGGGAGGAGAGGATCGCCGCGAGGTCGCCGGCGTGCTGGATGGCGGGGCCGGAGGTGATGCGGATGGGGGCGCCCATCTCGGCCGCGATGATCATCGAGAGGGTGGTCTTGCCGAGGCCCGGGGCTCCCGAGAGCAGGACGTGGTCGGCGGTCGCCCCGCGCGCGCGGGCGGCGCGCAGAACGAGGTCGAGCTGCTCGCGGACCTTCTCCTGGCCGATGAACTCGCCCAGGTCCTTGGGGCGCAGGGCGGCCTCGACGGCCTGGTCCTCGCCGTCGGCGGCCGGGCCCACCAGCCGCTCGGCGGCAGCGGTGCCGGTCGTGTCGTCGTCCCAGTTCACGGTGTGCGTCTCCTAGCCGGCTAGCGGGCGCGGTTGAGCGTCTGGAGGGCCGCCTTCAGCAGCTGTCCCACCTGGGGCGTGCCCTCGGCGGCCTCCGCCTGGGGCGTCACGGCGGTGACGGCCTCGTCGGCCTCGCGGGTGGCGTAGCCGAGGCCGATCAGGGCGGCGTGCAGCTGGTCGCGCCAGCCGGTGCTGACCGGGGCGCCGACGGCGGGGGCGCCGACCGGTTCGCCGAGGCGGTCCTTCAGTTCCAGCAGCAGCTTCTGGGCGCCCTTCTTGCCGATGCCGGGGACGGCGGTGAGCGCCTTCTCGTCGCCGGTCGACACCGCTCTGCGCAGGGCGTCGGGGCTGTGCACGGCCAGCATCGCCTGCGCCAGGCGGGGGCCCACGCCGCTGGCGGTCTGGAGGAGCTCGAAGACCTGGCGCTCGTCGTCGTCGGCGAAGCCGTAGAGGGTGAGCGAGTCCTCGCGCACGACGAGGGAGGTGGCGAGTTTGGCGGGCTTGCCCAGGCGGAGCGTGGAGAGCGTGTTCGGCGTGCACTGGACGGCCATGCCGACGCCGCCGACCTCGACCACCGCGGCGTCGGGGGCGAGGGCGGCGACGGTGCCGCTGACGAAGGCGATCATGTCGTACGGCCTTTCGGGACGTGCGGGGTGCGGGGGGCACGGGACGCGTGCAGGGCGACGGCCTGCTGGAGCCGGTTCTGTGCGGGGGCGCGCCAGATGTGGCAGATGGCGAGGGCGAGGGCGTCCGCGGCGTCGGCGGGCCTGGGGGGCGCGGCGAGCCGCAGCAGACGGGTGACCATGGCGCCGACCTGCGCCTTGTCCGCGCGGCCGCTGCCGGTGACGGCGGCCTTCACCTCGCTCGGGGTGTGCAGGGCGACGGGGATGCCGCGGCGGGAGGCGCACAGGATCGCCACGGCGCTGGCCTGGGCGGTGCCCATGACCGTGCGGACGTTGTGCTGGCTGAAGACGCGCTCCACGGCGACGAACTCCGGCCGGTGCTCGTCGAGCCACTGCTCGATGCCCTGCTCGACGGCGACGAGGCGGTGGCCGAGGTCCGCGTCCGCCGGCGTGCGGACGACGCCCACGCCGACCATGGTGAGCGGTCTGCCCGCCACCCCCTCGACGACCCCGACCCCGCAGCGGGTCAGTCCGGGGTCCACCCCCAGCACGCGCACACGGCCCCCTCTCGTCGATCACCTGTTTGTGCAGGCTATCGGGTGCCACTGACAAAGCGGCGGGCCGACGGGGTGTGTGTCCCGTCGGCCCGCCGGAGCCGTGCGCGCGTTACGCGTCGACCTTCTCCATGACCTCGTCGCTCACGTCGAAGTTGGCGAAGACGTTCTGCACGTCGTCGCTGTCCTCCAGGGCGTCGATCAGCTTGAAGATCTTCCGGGCGCCCTCCTCGTCCAGCTCGACCTGCATGGTCGGGACGAAGTTGGCGTCGGCGGACTCGTAGTCGATGCCGGCGTCCTGGAGGGCGGTGCGGACGGCGACCAGGTCGGTGGCCTCGCTGAGCACCTCGAAGGACTCGCCGAGGTCGTTGACCTCCTCGGCGCCCGCGTCCAGGACGGCACCGAGGACGTCGTCCTCGCCCAGCTCGCCCTTGGGGACGATCACGACGCCCTTGCGGTTGAACAGGTACGACACCGAGCCGGGGTCGGCCATGGAGCCGCCGTTGCGGGTCATGGCGACGCGGACGTCGGAGGCGGCGCGGTTGCGGTTGTCGGTGAGGCACTCGATGAGCACCGCGACGCCGTTCGGACCGTAGCCCTCGTACATGATCGTCTCGTAGTCGGCGCCACCGGCCTCGAGGCCGCCGCCGCGCTTGACTGCGGAGTCGATGTTCTTGTTCGGGACCGACTGCTTCTTCGCCTTCTGGATGGCGTCGTACAGCGTCGGATTGCCCTCGATGTCGACGCCGCCCATGCGCGCCGCGACCTCGATGTTCTTGATCAGCTTCGCGAAGAGCTTGCCGCGCTTGGCGTCGATCACGGCCTTCTTGTGCTTCGTCGTAGCCCATTTAGAGTGGCCGGACATCTGCCTGTCTCCTTCGCGTAACCCATCACTGCAACGAACGCAGGAATCCTACAAGGACTCCGGGGCCCCGTTCGCGCGCACCATGTCGGCGAAGAGGCGGTGCACGCGGTGGTCGCCGGTCAGCTCCGGGTGGAACGACGTGGCCAGCGCGTTGCCCTGGCGGACGGCGACGACGTGGCCGTCGTGCTCGGCGAGCACCTCGACCGAGGCGCCCACGGACTCCACCCAGGGGGCGCGGATGAAGACGCCCTCCACGGGCTCGCCCCCGACGCCCTTGACGTCGACGGCGGCCTCGAAGGACTCGTTCTGCCGTCCGAAGGCGTTGCGGCGCACGATCATGTCGATGCCGCCGACCGTCTCCTGCCCGGAGCGCGGGTCGAGGATCTTGTCGGCCAGCATGATCATGCCGGCGCAGGTGCCGTAGACGGGCATGCCGTCCCGCACGCGCGCGCGAAGGGGCTCCATCACTCCGAAGAGGACGGCCAGCTTGGAGATGGTGGTGGACTCGCCGCCGGGAATGACCAGGCCGTCGACCTCGGCGAGTTCTTCGGGGCGCCTCACCGGCCTGGCCACGGCGTCGGCCGTGGCCAGGGCGACGAGGTGCTCCCGTACGTCGCCCTGGAGGGCCAGGACGCCGATCACGGGGGTCTCGCTCATGGGAATCGGTGCCTTACCAGCCGCGGTTGGCGTAGCGCTCGGTCTCGGGCAGGGTGTCGCAGTTGATGCCGACCATGGCCTCGCCGAGGTTGCGGGAGGCGTCCGCGACGATCTTCGGGTCGTCGTAGAAGGTGGTCGCCTTCACGATGGCGGCGGCGCGCTTGGCGGGGTCGCCGGACTTGAAGATGCCGGAGCCGACGAAGACGCCCTCGGCGCCGAGCTGGCGCATGAGCGCGGCGTCCGCCGGAGTGGCCACACCGCCGGCGGAGAAGAGGACCACCGGCAGCCTGCCCAGCTCGGAGACCTCCTTGACCAGCTCGTACGGGGCGCGCAGCTCCTTGGCGGCGGCGTACAGCTCGTTGTTGTCGTAGCCGCGCAGGCGGGCGATCTCGTTCTTGATCTGGCGCAGGTGGCGGACGGCCTCGACGACGTTGCCGGTGCCGGCCTCGCCCTTGGAGCGGATCATCGCCGCACCCTCGGCGATGCGGCGCAGGGCCTCACCGAGGTTGGTGGCGCCGCAGACGAAGGGGGTGGTGAAGGCGAACTTGTCGCTGTGGTTGACCTCGTCGGCCGGGGTGAGGACCTCGGACTCGTCGATGTAGTCGACGCCGAGGGACTGCAGCACCTGGGCCTCGACGAAGTGGCCGATGCGGGACTTGGCCATCACGGGGATGGAGACGGCCTCGATGATGCCCTCGATCATGTCCGGGTCGGACATCCGGGCCACGCCGCCGTCCTTGCGGATGTCGGCGGGGACGCGCTCCAGGGCCATGACGGCGACGGCGCCCGCGTCCTCGGCGATCTTCGCCTGCTCGGGCGTGACGACGTCCATGATCACGCCGCCCTTGAGCTGCTCGGCCATGCCGCGCTTCACGCGGGCGGTGCCGGTCTCGGGGGCCTGGTTTTCGGAGAGCGTGCTGGACACGGGTACCTCGCTGGGAGAAGGGGGTTTCTGCAGCAACGAGGAAACGTGAGGGGACCAGGCCACAGCAAGGGCCAATGGGAAGGCGGTGGATCGTTTTCGGTGCCGGGGCGCGCTACGCGGCCCGCTCGACGAGCGCGGCCGGCGACTCGTCGTCCATCTCGAAGGCCAGCGGGAACGGCGCGTGCCCGGCGAGGCGGAACCAGCGGACCTTGCGGTGCTCGCGCAGCCGGCGCGCGGCTCCCACCGCGTCGTTGTGGAAGCGCCGGGCCATCGGGACGCGTCGCACGGCCTCGGCCAGCTCGTGGGCCGCCTCCACTCCCCCGGGCGCCTCGCGCAGGGCGTCCACCTGCTGCGGATCGGCGAACACCGCGCGCAGCGCCTGGCTCAGCTCGCTCTCGGCGACCTCCCGCTGCTCCTCCTCCGCCTGCCGGGCGGCGTGCGCCGCCTCGTACAGGACGATGGAGGCGGCCGGGTCGAGGACGCCCGAGGTGGCCAGTTCCTGGGCCACGGACGCCCTGCGCAGCAGCTGCGCGTCGAGGGCGGCACGCGCGGCGTCGATCCGGGCGTGCAGGCGGTCCAGTCGGCCGGCCGTCCAGCTGAGGTAGAGGCCGACGGCGACGAGGACGACCAGGATCCAGATGAGGGTTGCGGTCACGGGCGGTAACCCTAGTCAACCCCGGGGCGGGCGGATAATCCCGATGCGCCGCCGGGGCCCCGCGCTCAGTCCCTCGCCAGCCCGAAGCGGGCGCGCAGGCCCGTCGCCCGGTCGTCCGTGGCCACGGCCGCCGCGCCCGCCGTCACCGTCTCGTAGACGGACAGGATGTCCGCGCCGACCGTGGACCAGTCGAAGCGCCGTACGTGGGCGCTGCCGCGCTCGCGCAGCGCCGCCCGGCGTTCCGGGTCCGCCAGCAGCCGCACGGCCGCGTCGGCCAGCGCGTCGGCGTCCTCGTTGGGGAACAGTTCGCCGGCCGTTCCCTGGTCGAGGACCTGGGCGAAGGCGTCGAGGTCCGAGGCGAGCACGGGCGCGCCGGCCGACATCGCCTCGACGAGGATGATGCCGAAGCTCTCGCCGCCGGTGTTGGGGGCGACGTAGAGGTCGACGCTGCGCAGGAAGCGGGCCTTGTCCTCGTCGCTGACCATGCCGAGGAACTCCACGCGGGAGCGCAGCTCGGCGGGCAGGGAGGCCACGGCCTCCTTCTCGTCGCCGCGTCCGGCGACCAGCAGCCGGGCCTGTGGGCGGGCGGCGAGGATCTTCGGCAGGGCCCGCATGAGCACCGGCAGGCCCTTGCGGGGCTCGTCGATGCGCCCGACGAAGCCGATGGTGTCCCCCTGCCACTCGGGCTTGGGCTCGGCGCCGGCGAAGAAGTCGACATCGACGCCGTTGGGGATGACGACCGCGTCCCCGCCCAGGTGCTCGACGAGGGTGCGGCGGGCGTACTCGCTCACCGCGATCCGGGCGCTGATCTTCTCCAGGGCGGCCTGGAGGATGGAGTACGCGGCGATCATCGCGCGGGAGCGCGGGTTGGACGTGTGGAAGGTGGCCACGATCGGGCCCTGCGCGGCCCAGCAGGTGAGCAGGCCGAGCGAGGGCGAGGTCGGTTCGTGGATGTGGATGACGTCGAAGGCGCCGTCGTGCAGCCAGCGCCGTACCCGGGCCGCCGACAGGAAACCGAAGTTGAGGCGGGCCACGGAGCCGTTGTACGGCACTGGCACCGCGCGGCCGGCCGAGACGACGTACGGGGGCAGCGGGGTGTCGTCGTCGGCGGGGGCGAGGACGGACACCTCGTGGCCGAGGCGGATGAAGTACTCGGCCAGGTCCCGGATGTGGAACTGGACTCCGCCCGGCACGTCCCAGGAGTACGGGCAGACGATGCCGATCCTCACCGGTCGCCCCGCTCGCGCGCCCCGGGTGCCTTGGCCGGGTCGAGATCCTTCAGCCACAAGCGCTGCAGCATGTGCCAGTCCTCCGGGTGCTCGGCGATTCCCGTGGCGAAGGCGTCGGCCAGCGCCTGTGTCATGACAGACGTCTTCTCGGCCCGGGTACCTGACTCGGGGACCTCGACCGGCGGGTGCACCCGCCCCTGCATCACGGGCGAGTCGTCGTACCAGAGCGTCACGGGCAGCAGCCGTGCGCCGGTCTGCTGGGCGAGCAGGGCGGGACCGGCGGGCATGCGGGCCGTCTCCCCGAAGAAGTCGACCTCCACGCCGGAGGCGGACAGGTCGCGGTCGGCGACCAGGCAGACCAGGCCGCCGTCGCGCAGCCGCCGGGCCAGCGTGCCGAAGGCGGTGCCGCCACTGTGCGGCAGGACCTCCATGCCGAGCCCTTCGCGGTAGGCGACGAAGCGGTCGTACAGGGTCTCCGGCTTGAGGCGCTCGGCGACCGTCGTGAAGGGGATGCCGAGCTTGGTGGTGACCCAGGCGCCGGCCAGGTCCCAGTTGGCCAGGTGCGGCAGGGCGAGGACGACGCCCTTGCCCGCGTCCATGCCGTCGGTGAGGTGGTGCAGGTCCTTGGGGGCGAAGCCCGCCTTGACGCGCTCGGTGCTCCACGCCGGGAGACGGAAGGACTCCATCCAGTAGCGCAGGTAGGACCGCATGCCCGCGCGGGAGAGCGCGGCCAGGCGCTCGGGGCTCGCGCCGGGCACCACGCGCGCGTAGTTGCTCTCCAGCCTCCGCACTCCCGCGCCGCGCTGCTTCCAGGCGACGTCCGCGATGGTGCGGCCGAGGCGCGCCGCGACCGGCTCGGGGAGCTTCTTCACCGTGCCCCAGCCCGCGCCGTACAGGGCGTCGGCCAGCCGGTCCTGAGCGCTCACTTCGCCGCCTCGGTGCCCTGGTCCTCCTGCGCGGCGGCGTCGGCCTCGGCGGCCTCCCGGCGGACCGTGACGACGCGCTGGACCAGCGTGACCAGGCTGCCGACGGCGACGATCCACAGGGCGACGGGCAGCAGGTACTGGATGCCGGGCACGCCGAACTTGTGCAGGCCCGCGAACCCGGCCGCGACCAGCGAGACGACCAGGCGCTCGGCCCGCTCGACCAGGCCGTTGACCGCGACCGGCAGCCCGATCGACTCGCCGCGGGCCTTGGTGTACGACACCACCTGGCCGCTCGCCAGGCAGAAGATGGACACGGCGCACAGGACGTTGTCGTCACCGGCGCCCGCGTACCAGAGGGCGAAGCCGCCGAAGATCGCGCCGTCGGCGACCCGGTCCAGCGTGGAGTCCAGGAACGCGCCCCAGCGGCTGGAGCGGCCGAGCTGGCGGGCCATGTTGCCGTCGACCAGGTCGGAGAAGACGAAGAGCGTGATCACGACCGTGCCCCAGAAGAACTCGCCCATGGGGTAGAAGACCAGCGCTCCCGCGACCACACCCGCGGTGCCGATCAGCGTGACCGTGTCCGGGCTGACGCCCCGGCGGATGAGAAACGCGGCGAACGGTGTGAGGACACGCGTAAAAAATGCACGCGCGTACTTGTTCAGCATGGCCTTCCCGACGGTCGGTGTGGCCGCGGCCCCTGCTGGCCACCGGCTGGCCCATCGTAGTCACGCACGCGCGCGTGCGACGGACGGGCACCCGGACCCGCTGGTGGGCGGCCGGTGGGCGGCGGGATCGGGTCCTTCGTATGGACGCGGCGTGACGGGAGTGGAAAGCTCGAAGAACCGCGGGCGTCGCCGGAGCCGCCAGTGCACGCGGTCCCGCGTGTCCGCGCCCACAGTGACCTCACCGTGCACGGGAGGCAAGGACATGGGCGACAAGGCACACACCCACCCCGGAGCCGCCGGCAGGGCGTCGGCGGCCGACCATCCCACGTCCGTACGGAACGTGGTGCTGGTCGGCCACTCCGGAGCGGGCAAGACGACTCTGGTGGAAGCCCTCGCGCTGACCGCGGGGGCACTGAACCGGGCGGGCCGCGTGGAGGACGGCGGCTGCGTCTCGGACTACGACGAGATGGAGCACCGGCAGCAGCGCTCCGTACAGCTCTCCCTGGTGCCGGTCGAATGGGACGGCATCAAGGTCAACCTCCTGGACACCCCCGGGTACGCCGACTTCGTCGGTGAGCTGAGGGCCGGTCTGCGCGCGGCGGACGCGGCCCTCTTCGTCGTCTCGGCCTCCGACGGGGTGGACGGCTCGACCCGCATGATCTGGGAGGAGTGCGCCGCCGTCGGCATGCCCCGCGCCATCGTGATCACGCACCTGGAGGCCGCCCGCGCGGACTTCGAGGAGATGACCCGGATCTGCGCGGAGACCTTCGGCGGGGACGACCCCGACGCCGTACTGCCGCTGTACCTGCCGCTGCACGGCCCGCCGGCGCCCGACGGGCACGCGCCCGTGACGGGGCTCACCGGACTGCTGACGCGGAAGCTGTTCGACTACGCCTCGGGCGAGCGCGTGGAGTCCGAGCCGGGCGAGGAGCAGCTGCCGCAGCTCGACGAGGCCCGTTCCATGCTGATCGAGGGGATCATCTCGGAGAGCGAGGACGAGACCCTCATGGAGCGCTACCTCGGCGGCGAGCAGGTCGACGTCAAGACGCTCATCGAGGACCTGGAGCGGGCCGTGGCGCGCGGGGTCTTCTTCCCCGTCCTGGCCGCCGCCCCCGCCGCCGAGGGCGCCCGGCAGGGGCTCGGCACGGTCGAGCTGCTGGAGCTGGTCACCCGGGGCTTCCCGACGCCCCTGGAGCGCGCGGCGCCGCAGGTCACCACTCCCGACGGTGCACCGCGCGAGCTGCGGATGTGCGATCCGGCCGAGTCGCTGGTCGCGGAGGTCGTCAAGACGTCCTCCGACCCGTACGTGGGGCGGATCTCACTGGTCCGCGTCTTCTCCGGCACCCTGCGCGCCGACCAGACGGTGCACGTCTCCGGGCACGGACTGGCCGACCGGGGCCACGAAGATCACGACGTCGACGAGCGGATCGGCGCCCTGTCGACGCCGTTCGGCAAGCAGCAGCGGCCGGTCTCGCACGTGATCGCGGGCGACCTGGCGTGCGTGGCCAAGTTGAGCCGCGCGGAGACCGGGGACACGATCTCGGCCAAGGACGACCCGCTGCTGATGGCCCCGTGGGAGATGCCCGACCCGCTGCTGCCGCTCGCCATCCAGGCGCACAGCAAACCCGACGAGGACAAGCTCTCCCAGGGCCTGGCGCGGCTGGTCGCCGAGGACCCGACGATGCGCCTGGAGCAGAACCAGGACACCCACCAGGTGGTCCTGTGGTGCCTGGGCGAGGCGCACGCCGACGTCGCCCTGGAACGGCTGCGCGGCCGCTACGGCGTCCAGGTCGACGTCGTACCCCACCGGGTCTCCCTGCGGGAGACGTTCGGCGGCAAGGCGGCCGGGCGGGGGCGGCACGTCAAGCAGTCCGGCGGGCACGGGCAGTACGCCATCTGCGAGGTCGAGGTGGAGCCGCTGCCGGGCGGCTCGGGCATCGAGTTCGTGGACAAGGTGGTCGGCGGCGCCGTGCCCCGGCAGTTCATCCCGTCCGTCGAGAAGGGCGTGCGGGCACAGGCCGCCAAGGGCGTCGCCGCGGGCCATCCGCTGATCGACGTGCGGGTGACGCTGCTGGACGGCAAGGCGCACTCCGTGGATTCCTCGGACGCCGCGTTCCAGACGGCGGGCGCGCTGGCGCTGCGGGAGGCCGCGGCCGAGGCGAGGATCCACCTGCTGGAGCCGGTCGCCGAGGTGAGCGTGCTGGTCGGCGACGACTACGTGGGCGCCGTGATGAGCGACCTGTCGGGGCGGCGCGGCAAGGTGCTCGGCACCGAGCAGACCAGCGGCGGGCGGACCGTGATCCGGGCCGAGGTGCCCGAGATGGAGATCGGCCGGTACGCGGTGGACCTGCGCTCCCTCTCGCACGGCACCGCGCGCTTCGACCGCCGCTACGCACGGCACGAACCGATGCCGCAGCAGGTCGCGGAGCGCCTGCGGGAGGAGCTGCGGGCCGCGTCGTAGCACCGCCGGCCTCGGCGGGACCGGCGCGGGCCCGCCCCTCGCGCCGGACGCGCTCCCCCGGCGCACGAGGGCGCGCCCCTGCGCCAACCCGCGCGTGCGGGGGCGCCTTTGGCCGTCCGGTGACGCATGTCGGTGCCTGCGGATACGCTGATGACCTGATCAACAGGTGTGCGGGGCAGGGAAGTCGGGAAGGCCGCAGGAGCGACAGTGGTGGCGATCGGGGGCGGGAATGACCGTTGACGGCGGTTACGCGGACTTCTTCGGACCGCAGGTGCCGCGTACGGACGACGGCGGGCAGACGGCCACGTTCGCGCTGGCCTCGGCCGCCTACCGGGACAACCCGGTGAAGGAGATCAAGAAGGCCGACAACGAGTGGCACCAGACGACCGTCAACACCGGCCGTTCCTGGGCCAGCATCTTCCGGCCCAACCTCGGCGAGGCGTTCTCCCGCGCGGTGGCCGACCGCATGCTGGGCGACGGCCGCAAGCCCCTCATCCAGTCCTTCGGCGCCGAGCCGCAGGTCGTGGTCGAGCACTGCCTCGCGGCCAACGGCATCCGCAAGGCCCGCGACAACCGGCTGACCATGGTCAGTGTCGTGTGCGGACTGCTGTTCCTGCCCGGCGCACTGGTGTGGCTGCTCGGCTTCCAGATCCGCACCACCGTCGCCAAGGCGGAGAACAAGCAGGCCGGGGCGCTGGGCACCGCGGTGCTCGTGGCGATCGCCGCGCTGGCCGTGCTGTTCCTCGTCAAGATGCCCTTCTCCGGCTTCTGGGCCTGGTATGCGCGTGCGGCGGTCGTGATGCCGGTCGTCGGCTGGTTCTGGGCCAAGAGGATCTGCGAGGGCACGGCGAAGGACCTCCGGGAGCGCTGGGACGGCCTGCTGTCGGGCAGCGGCGTGGGCGCCAAGGTGCCGGAGGCGGTGCCCAGCAACCCGGGCGAGACCGCGGCCGAGCAACTGCGACAGTCCCTGGCCAAGCTCGGCGCCGAGCAGCAGTCCAACTCCGTCTTCTACGCCGGTCCCAAGGGCATACTCGGGATGGGCACCCGCTGGGGCAGCTGGCAGCTCGCCGAGAACCTGGAGCCGGCCGACCCCACCCGGGAGATCCACCCCTTCCGCAGCTGGGACGTGGTGAAGTCCATCCACGACCAGCTGCGCATGCTGGAGCGCGGACCGCTGAACACGGGCGGTTTCACCAAGCCCTCCGTACGGCACTGGATCGTCACGCCGATCGGGGAGAACGCCAAGGCGGTGTCCCGGCCGGAGGGCACGGACGTCGAGGCGTACCAGGTCAAGTCCCACGCGATACAGGACATCTGCAACAAGCAGCAGTTCGGCGCCGGTGACCGGCACTACCTGGGCGTGCAGTGGACGCTGTGGGACGGCCAGCTGGTCATCACCATGCTGATCACGGTGACCGTGCTGCACGAGACGCTGCGCATCGAGGTGACCGGTCACGCCCTGGGCCCGGTGAACCCGTTGTTCACCACCAAGCCGGAGGCGCCCTCCAAGGAGGTCGCCAAGTCGTTCAAGCCGTGGGAGACCCGCAAGGTGATGCTCCCGCTGATCACCGCCAACGAGGTGGTGCGGCTCGCCGTCCGCGCGCCGCTCACCTGGTACCCCCCGCTGCTGAACTGGCTGGGCGGCACGATCACGCTGCCGGAGCCGTTCGGGCTGCGGCACGCGTGGGCGGACCAGCCGTGGCGGCACCGGTTCATGGCCGACGACGCGTTGCGGGCGGCGGCGCCGGTGCTGCGGGTGGTGCACTCGGCGGCGATCCGGGTGCTGGAGGAGAACGGCGTGGACACGGAGAAGTTCGGCACGCGGTCGGCGTTCCTGAGTACGGCTGTGCAGGACCCGACGCCGGGTAAGGCGGATCTGTACAACGCGTAGGTCCCGTTGCCGGGGGCCCGCGGTGCTAGGCGGAGGGCCACGCCTCCGCGAGCATCTTGCGGGTGTCTCCCAGCAACTGCGGCAGCACCTTCGTGTGGCCGACCACCGGCATGAAGTTCGTGTCGCCGCCCCAGCGGGGCACGATGTGCTGGTGGAGGTGGGCGGCGATGCCCGCGCCGGCCACCGTGCCCTGGTTCATGCCGATGTTGAAGCCGTGGGCGCCGGAGGCGGTGCGCAGGGCCGTCATCGCCTGTTTGGTCAGCTCGGCGAGCTCCGCGGTCTCCACGGCGTTCAGCTCGGTGTAGTCGGCGACGTGGCGGTAGGGCACGGTCATCAGGTGGCCGCCGTTGTACGGGTACAGGTTGAGCACCGCGTACACATGCTCGCCGCGCCGGACGATCAGCCCGTCCTCGTCGGACTTGGCCGGGATCGAGCAGAAGGGGCAACCGTCGTCGGCGCCGGGGCCGCTCGGCTTGTTCTCGCCCTGGATGTAGGCCATCCGGTGGGGCGTCCACAGGCGCTGGAACGCGTCCTGCGTCCCCACTCCGATCTGCTGCTCGGGCTCACTCGTCATGCGTGCAGCATATGGCGTCGCGTGCGGTGACAGGGAAAGGCCCCCGGGATCTCCCCGGGGGCCCTCCGTGGTGGTCGCTCAGACCTGCGCCCGCTCCTCGACGACCTTCGCGATCTTCGCGATGGCCTCGTCGACGGGGATGCCGTTCTCCTGGGAGCCGTCGCGGTAGCGGAAGGAGACGGCGCCGTTCGCCATGTCCTCGTCGCCCGCGATGACCATGAAGGGCACCTTCTGCTTCTGGGCGTTCCTGATCTTCTTCTGCATGCGGTCGGAGGAGGAGTCGACCTCGACGCGCAGGCCCTGCTTGCGGGCCGCCGCGGCGAACTCCTCCAGGTACCCGACGTGCGCGTCGCCAATCGGGATGCCGATCGCCTGGACGGGGGCGAGCCACGCCGGGAACGCACCCGCGTAGTGCTCCAGGAGTACCGCGAAGAAGCGCTCGATGGAGCCGAACAGGGCGCGGTGGATCATGACCGGCTGGGTCTTGGTACCGTCCGCCGCCGTGTACTCCAGGTCGAAGCGCTCGGGCAGGTTGAAGTCGAGCTGGATGGTCGACATCTGCCAGGTGCGGCCGATGGCATCGCGGGCCTGGACGGAGATCTTCGGGCCGTAGAACGCGGCGCCGCCCGGGTCCGCCACGAGTTCCAGGTTCTGCTTCTCGGCGACCTGGCGCAGCGTCTCGGTGGCCTCCTCCCAGGCTTCGTCGGTCCCGACGAACTTCGTCTCGTCCTTGGTGGACAGCTCCAGGTAGAAGTCGGTCAGGCCGTAGTCGCGCAGCAGGTTGAGGACGAAGGTGAGCGTCTTGTCGAGCTCCTCCGACATCTGCTCGCGGGTGCAGTAGATGTGGGCGTCGTCCTGGGTGAAGCCGCGGGCGCGGGTCAGGCCGTGCACGACGCCCGACTTCTCGTACCGGTACACGGTGCCGAACTCGAACAGCCGCAGCGGCAGTTCACGGTAGGAACGCCCGCGCGCGTCGAAGATCAGGTTGTGCATCGGGCAGTTCATGGGCTTGAGGTAGTAGTCCACGCCCTCGTCGAGCTGCATGGGCGGGTACATGCCGTCGGCGTACCAGTCCAGGTGGCCCGAGGTCTCGAAGAGCTTCCCCTTCGTCGCGTGCGGGGTGTAGACGAACTCGTAGCCCTCTTCCTCGTGGCGGCGCCGCGAGTAGTCCTCCATGACCCGGCGGATGATGCCGCCCTTGGGGTGGAAGACGGCGAGGCCGGAGCCGATCTGCTCCGGGATGGAGAAGAGGTCCAGCTCGCTGCCGAGCTTGCGGTGGTCGCGCTTCTCGGCCTCGGCGAGGAACTCCAGGTGCGCCTTCAGCTCGTCCTTGGTCGGCCAGGCGGTGCCGTAGATGCGCTGGAGCATCGGGTTCTTTTCGCTGCCCCGCCAGTAGGCGGCGGCGTTGCGCATCAGCTTGAAGGCCGGGATGGCACGGGTGCTGGGCAGGTGGGGGCCCCGGCAGAGGTCCTTCCAGCACAGGTCGCCGGTCTTGGCGTCCAGGTTGTCGTAGATCGTCAGCTCGCCGGCGCCGACCTCGACGTCCGCGCCGTCGTCGTGCGAGGCGGAGCCCTTGAGGCCGATCAGCTCCAGCTTGTACGGCTCGTCGGCCAGCTCCTCGCGGGCGGCCTCGTCGGTGACCACCCGGCGGGAGAATTTCTGCCCCCGCTTCTGGATCTCCTGCATCTTCTTCTCGATGGCCTTGAGGTCATCGGGGTGGAAGGGCTTCTCGACGTCGAAGTCGTAGTAGAAGCCGTCCTTGACCGGCGGGCCGATGCCCAGCTTGGCCTCGGGGAACAGCTCCTGCACTGCCTGGGCCATGACGTGCGCGGTGGAGTGGCGCAGGATGTTCAGGCCGTCCTCGGAGGAGATCTCGACGCCCTCGACGGTCTCGCCGTCCTTGACCTCGTAGGCGAGGTCCTTGAGCTCACCGGCCACCCGCGCCGCGATGATCGAGCGCTGGCCGACGAAGAGCTCGGCGGCCGTAGTGCCCGTCGTCACCACGCGTTCTTCCTGCTCCGAATCGCGTTGGATGATCACACGGACGTCTGACACCGGTCTCTCCTGACTGAAGGTGGGGCTGCGGCGCCATACCGGAGCGCACGCATGAGGGCGATCGTACCGACCCGGGCCCGCCCACCGCGAAATCAGTCCCCGCGGTCGCCGCCGTCCTCTCCGGCAATGCCGTCCTCGCCCTCCCCGCCGCAGGTCTCCTCGAAGAAGGCGGCCACCTCCACGTGCTCCTGCACCGCCTTCAGCAGCCGGTCCCGTTCCGCGTCGTCGACCGGCACGGGGGCGATCTCGCAGGCCCCGGTGAGCCGCCGGAAGCCGCCGCGGCTCTCCAGGCGGCCCAGCACCCGCACCGGCAGCCCGAGGAGGTGGGCATGTCCGGCGATCCGGTAGGCCTCCTCGTCCAGGGTGATCCGCACGTGCGGCACCTCCGCTCCGGCCAGCACCCGCAGCCGTACGGTGCCCGCCCCGCGCGGCCCCGGTCGGCGCATGCGGACGACGGTGCCGGTGAGCCGCACCGGCACGGAGGGCTCGGCGCGCAGGTAGCGGGCGGCGGCCTCGCGCAGGGCGGGCAGGTCGCCGGGCGAGAACTCGACGGGTTCGGCGAGTGAGGCGCAGCCCTCGGGGACGCCTGCGGCCGGTGCCCAGTCGATGCCGACGCGGGCGCCCTGAGTGCCGCGGACCAGGGCGACGAGCGCGTCGGTGAGTTCGTGGCTGACGCCGGCCGCCACGGCCGCGTCGAAGGCCCCCATGCCGCCGGTGGCCCGCCGGTAGTCGACGGCCTCGCGGGCGGCGTACAGGGCGTGGTGAAGGCGTACGGCGAGCGGGCGGCCGGTGGTGACGGGCACGAACGCCGTGAGGCGGCGACCGCCGGGGGCGGCACCGACCAGGACGTTCTCCAGGACCTCGGCGGCGGAGCGCCGGTGCCGGGCGCCGTAGTAGCCCGCCCGCGCGCGGGTGGCGAGCGCTCCGGCGAGCAGCATCCGGCGGGCGGCGGAGCGCAACTGTTCCTCGGCGGGCCACGACGCGGCGTCACCGGGTCCGGCCGCTGGTATGTCGCGGCCCCAGCGGATCTCGTCGCTGGGCACGGCGAGGGAGACCAGGATCTCGCGGGCGGCGGGGGTGCCGCTGCGGGAGAGGGCGAGCAGGGCTTCGGTGAGCAGGTCGTCGCTGTCGGGGAAGGCACGGCTGACGGGCACGAGCAGGCTGGTGGCGCCGGCACCCGGTCCGGGCGGGGTCCAGCGGCCGTAGCGGCCCGGTGCGCCGCCGCGCCGCCGCCAGCCGTGCCGGTGGAGCAGGGCGGTCAGCACCGCCGGGTCGACGGTGCCGGGCTCGGGCGGGTGGCCCTCGCTCCAGGCCGTGGCGTCGGCGGGGTGGGGCCGCACGGCGCGCAGGGGCTCTCCGGTCGGGCGGTGCGTCATGGTTTCCCTCCCGTCCCGACCCGCGTCATGATCTCGCACAGCGCCCGGTCGTCGAAGATCCGCGCGGTCGGTATCCGCACGGTGGTGCGTCGCCGGCCGGTGACCGGGTGTCCGGCGAGGTTGGTCCAGTAGCAGCAGTGCCTGAGGTCGAGCCGGTCGTGGCCGGCGCGCAGCCACTGGTCCCGGGACCGGGGGACGATCATCACGACGAGGATCTTGTGCACCGAGACCGGGGTGCGGGCGAGCTTCGCCAGGTGGTCGTTGTCGAGGGTGAAGGAGAAGTAGCGGCCGGGTGGGCCCGGCGGTATCTGGTACGTCGCCTTGAGCTGCACCTTGATGGTGACCTCGTCGTCGACCGTGTGCCCGGGGGCGCTGTGGCTGACGTGCCAGTCGATGCCGTTGTCCGGGAAGGGCTGGGAGAGCGAGCAGCCCGCCGCGGCGGCGACCGCGTGGAGGTAGCCGACCTGCAAGGTCTCCATGCAGGCGGTGGTGGCGAGGGAGCCGCGTGTGGGCGCGGTGCGCTCGGGCAGCAGCCCGCCCCGTTCGGGCTGCGCTATGGCCATGACCAACAGCCTTCCAGAACTGGTGAATCCCCGCTGCGGGCCTGTGAACTGCAAAGACCCTCACTCCTGTTGTGTCCTTCCGGCGTACGGCGCAAACAGCCCGGGTATCACCGAACCGGGACAGAAGACGGCGTGTCAGCTGCCGTGCCTGGACGAGGAGTTGAGTGCCCTATGACGTGCTGGTTCGAGGGGCCGCTGGCCGCCTTCGACACGGAGACGACGGGTGTGGACGTCGAGACCGACCGGATCGTGTCGGCGGCCCTCGTCGTCCAGGACGCCCCCGGGCTCAGGCCGCGGGTCACCCGGTGGCTGGTGAACCCGGGTGTGCCGGTGCCCGAGGCGGCGACGGCGGTGCACGGGCTGACCGAGGAGCATCTGCACCGGCACGGCCGGTGGCCGGCGCCGGTGATGTGGGAGATAGCCGAGGCGCTGAGCGAGCAGGCGCGCGCCGGACGCCCGCTGGTGGTGATGAATGCTCCGTTCGACCTGACGCTGCTGGACCGGGAGTTGCGGCGGCACCGGGCCTCGTCGCTGGGGCGCTGGCTGGAGCAGAGGTCGCTGCACGTGCTGGACCCGAGGGTGCTCGACAAGCACTTTGACCGGTACCGCAAGGGCCGCCGCACCCTGACCGACCTGTGCGCGCACTACGGCGTCGAGCTGGCCGGCGCGCACGACGCGGCGGCCGACGCGCAGGCGGCGCTGGAGGTCGTACGGGCGGTGGGCCGCCGCTTCCCGTCGCGGCTGGAGCGCCTGTCCGCCGCGGAGCTGCACACGCTGCAGGCGGTGTGGCACGCGGGGCAGGCGCGGGGACTGCAGGCGTGGTTCGCGCTCAACGGGACGGAGGAGGCGGTCGACCCGGCCTGGCCGCTGCGGCCGGATCTGCGGGCGGCGGCGTGAGTGCATGAGTGAGCACATGAGAAAGCCGGTCCGCCTGCGACGGACCGGCTCTTCCCGGTGGGCGATACTGGGTTCGAACCAGTGACCTCTTCGGTGTGAACGAAGCGCTCTCCCACTGAGCTAATCGCCCGGGAACGCACTGAACAATACAGGGACCGGCCTCCTTCCATCAAACCGCTTGCAGACGAGTGGCCAGTCCGCGCCGTCCCGCCCGCATCATCAGCCGGTGGTTGACCCGGAACAGGGGCCGCCCCGGCACCGCGAGGCGGCGCAGGAGCGGCTTGCGTACGACGACCTCCTGGTCGTACCGGGCGAGGGTGCCCGGGCCGTGCTCGCTGACCGTCCAGCGTGCCCAGCCCTCCAGGTCGCCGCTCATCTCGACCTCCAGCACCCCCGCCTCAGGGTCGCGCCTGCCCTCGTGCAGGGTCGTGGTCAGGTCGTACGGGAGCAATGAGCGGACCCTCAGGACGGCGGTGGTGTCGTCGAGCCGGGTGACCTCGCGGGTCTGGGGCCACCAGCGGGGGTAATCCTCGAGGCGTTCCAGCTCCCGGTAGACCGCCGGGGCGGGCGCGGGCAGGGTCCACAGGCTGCGGAATCGGTAATGGTTCCAGTCCACCCGGGAAGTGTGCCCGCACCCGCGCCCGTCACGTGCCGGTTACGGCATCCGGTCCCCCAGAAGTGCCAGGTTCTCGATGGCGGCGAGGCCGTAGAGCGCGGTGTCGTTGGTGGAGACCCAGGTCGCCTCGCTGCCCGGCACCAGGGCGGTCGGGCCGCTCACCTTCTCCGTCTTCCAGGGCGCCGACTCCTTGTAGCCGTCGGAGTCGTAGAACTTCTGCCAGGCGCGGGCGGCGAGCTTGGCGTCCCCGGTCCGCACGGCGGCGTAGGCGTCGAGGCGCGAGTGGCCCTGGAAGAGGATGAGGCTGCCGAAGTTGCTGCCGTAGCGGGCCGCCTGTTCGGCCTTGGTGGCGTTGAAGTAACGGCAGTAGTCGTAGTACGCCTCGTTGAACTCCGGCATGTCGACGAGGTCGATGAGTTCGGCGCACAGTTCGTTGAGGCCGAAGACGGCCGACAGGTGGGAGACCTCGACCTTCGGGGTGTCGGCGATCGCGAACCGGCCGGTGTCCAGGTCGTAGAGGCCGCTGCCCTGGACGAAGCCGTTGGGCTGGGCGGCGATGGTCTCCATCGTGGACAGCACGCGGGCCTTGGCCTTCTCCCACTTGGGGCCCTTGCGTTCCCACTCGGTGAGCCACGCCGAGACCAGGCCGCTCCAGTCGGTGCCGAAGCCGACGGACAGGGCGTTGCGGTCGGGGGTGTAGGGCTCGGTGCGGATCTTGCGGAGCGGGTCCAGGGCGAGGAAGGTCTCGTCGGAGTCGACGTTGGCGTGCATGAGGTCGCCGACGCGTTCGTCGGCGGTGAGGAAGTAGTAGTAGCGCCGGTAGGTGGTGTTGGCGATGCGCTGCTGCTTGGCGCTGTCGGCGTAGTGCTGGACGCCGTGGCGGGTGCCGAGGCCGGCCCATTCGCCGAGGTGGTAGACGTCGACCTCGCCGGTGTGCCGGGTCATGGCCTCGGCGAAGCGGAAGATGTCGGCGCGGCCGGAGCGCAGGTAGGCGTACCAGAGCCAGAGGTCCGGGGAGAGTTCGGAGTTGTCCCAGGCGTAGCCGCCGATGTCGTAGCGCCACTGGTGCCGGGCGGCGTCGTAGGTGTGCATGATGTCGCCGTAGTCCCAGAAGCCGTACCAGCGGCGCTGCTCCACCTGGTCCTTGTAGTAGGTGAAGAGGAAGTCGAGGTGGTCCTCGATCTTCGCCTTGGCGGGCGTGGAGCGGTCGGGCTCGGAGTAGAGACCGGGTCCGAAGACGCCGGCCTTGATGAGCTGCCCCGGCGGGGCGGCGAGCTGCGGCAGGACGCGTACGGCCTCGACCTGTTCGGCGAGTTTCTCGGCGCTCGGGGTGGCGGCGTTGGCCCAGAAGAGCAACTCGGAGGTGCGGGCGATGCCGTAGGGGGCGCCGAAGCCGGGTTCGTAGTCCTCGTAGGTGATGTTGAGGCCTTCCAGCTGCTCCTCGTAGGTGTCCTGCCCCATGCCGTCGTGGTAGAAGCGCAGATCCATGGGCTGGGCCTCGGGCGACCAGAGCCAGAGGGTGACCTCGGCCTCGTCGGTCTGCGCGTCGCGGATGTCGAGCTGGGCGGGGTGTTTCTCCCAGAAGTCGCGCAGACCGAAGGAGAGGCCGCCGCTCACGCCCCCGACGTAGCCGAAGCCGGAGGCGCGCCGTCCGCCGCCGGCGCCGATCCAGCCGTGGCCCTTCTTGGTGCGCTTGCGCAGGGTGAAGCCGTCGGCGGAGAGCTGGGAGAGGGTGTGGTCGCCCCACTCGGGGATGTACTTCAGGCGGGTGGTGACGCGCTGGTCCCAGGTGGCGGGGTCGGGCAGCTTCTCGCCCGCGTACTGGGCCGCCTGCACGGCGGCGCCCGGGTCGCGGCGCAGGCCGGTGATGCCCTTGACGGCCTCGCGCAGCAGGCCGGTGCCCTCACCGCCGATGCGGATGTGGCGGTCGTAGGACTCGTCGCGCATCGGGACGGTGAAGCGGACGCCGAGGCCACGGATGAAGTCGCCGCTCGCCTTGCCGGGTTCCTGCTTCCCGTCGAAGGTGATGGTGTGCACCATGCGGAAGGAGTCGGCGCCCGCGTAGAAGTAGAGGCGGATGGAGAAGGGGAGCCAGCCGCGGTGTCCCTTGCGGTGCTTGCCGTCGATGCGGACGACGGCGCGGACCGGGCCCTCCTGTTCGACCTTCACCTCGTCGATGGCGCCGTCGAAGCGCTCGTACTTCACCATGCCCTGGTCGCCGTCCTCGATCTCGGGCTGGCGCAGCAGGACGAGGCGGCCGTTCTTCGCGATCTCGGTGGAGCCTCTGGTGACGGACTTGACGAGGGTCGATCCCGACTTGCCGATTCTGGCGGTGATGACGCCGGTCGATATGTCGATGGTGCCGCCGCGCCGGTCGACGGTGACCTTCTTCTCGGGCGCGGCTGGGGTGCCGGCGGTCAGGGTGAGTTTGCCGTTGCCGGAGCCGACGGCGTGAGCGGTCCACTTCAGGGAGCCGTCCGGCCAGTAGGCGAGGGGCCAGGACTGGGTGGGTACGGCCTTGCCGTCCGCGTCCGTGACCGCGAAGGACTGGTCCTGCTGGTAGGTGCCCTTGGGCCAGGGGACGCCGACGGTGGAGCCGGGGGCGGCACCGAGGCCGCCGTCCTCCAGCCAGGTCAGGGTGACGGGGCTGTCGTCGGCCGTCTCGGCGGCGGGGGCGGCCTGGGCGTTCTTCGCGCCGAGGGCCCAGCTGAACTGGGCGGCGGCTCCGGCGACGGCGGCCGCCTTGAGGAGGGACCTGCGGGGGATGGGGGACATGGCCTTTCCTTTCCGTTCCGTGCGGATGCAGAGGGGTGGTCAAGGTGTCAAGGGCATGACAGGAAGAGGCGCGACGCCGGGGCGCCGGCCTTCAGGAGGAGGCAGGGCGGTCAGCGGCGCCGGTAACGCTCCTCCACGGCGACGGCCGCCGCCGCGACGGCGCCGAGGACGGCGACCGCCAGCGGCGCGCTGAACCAGGCGGAGCAGACCACCACGGCCAGCCCGCCGACGATCAGGAAGGAACCGGCCGGGTCGAGCACGGTGCGCCGGCCGGCCCGCGCGAGCAGCGCACGCCAGGAGGCGCCGGGGCGCCAGGCCGCCGCCGCGCGCAGCCCGGCCACGGTGGCGCCGATCAGGGCGAGCACGCCGACGGCGCCCACGAACGGACCGCCCGGCAGCCCGCTGCGTACGGCCTGCACGTCCACCCACACCGCGGCCAGGGCGGCCCATCCGGCGACCCCGACGAGCCACCCGCGGCGCACGGCCGAACGGAAGTCGGCGGTGAACTCCCGCCAGCCACCGCGCTCATGGGCGAGCCGCCGCCCGAGGTGCCGTGTCCCCGCCGCGAACGCGGCCGGGTAGGTGACCAGCGGCAGCGAGGCCACCGCGATCCACACGCCGGTGAGCAGGCACTCGGCGAACAGCGCGAACCCCTCGGCGAACCGCGACTCGCCCCGCTCCCCCGCCCGCTCCGCACGGGCCTTCGCACGCACCTCGGTCATGATCGGTTCACCTCAGCCCTTCAGGCCGGACGTGGCCATTCCGTCGATCAGATAGCGCTGGAAGGCCAGGAAGAAGGCGAGGACGGGCAACAGGGCGACGAGCGACATGGCGATCATGCCGCCGTAGTTGGCCAGCCCTTCCTGGTCCACGAACATCTTCAGGCCGAGGGAGACGGTGTACTTGCTGGGCTCGTTGAGGTAGATCAGCGGGCCCATGAAGTCGTTCCACGAGTTGATGAAGGTGAAGATGGCGCTGGTGATCAGGGCCGGGCGGCACAGCGGCAGCACGATCGACCAGTAGATGCGGAAGTGCCCGCAGCCGTCCAGGCGCGCCGCCTCGTCGAGTTCCTTGGGCAGGTTCCGCATGAACTGCACCATCAGGAAGACGAAGAACGCCTCCGTGGCCAGGTACTTCCCCAGCAGCAGCGGGGTGTACGTGTTGATCAGGTCCATGTTGCGGAAGAGCACGTACTGCGGGATGAGGAGCACGTGGTACGGCAGCAGGAGCGTGCCGATCATCAGCGTGAAGAGCAGGTTGCGGCCGGCGAACCGGATCTTCGCGAAGGCGTAGGCGGTCAGCGAGCAGGACGCCACGATCCCGATCACCGAACCCACCGCGAGGACGAGTGAGTTGACGAAGAAGGTGGAGATCGAGATGTCGGCGATGCCGTCGGCGAGGCCGGTGTAGTTCGAGATGATCGGGTCGGCCGGGAACAGGTCCAGGCTGCCGACGATGTCCCCGCTCTCCTTGAGGGAGCCGCCGATGACCCAGAGCACCGGGTAGAGGATCACCGCCAGGATCGCCAGCGACCCGATGTGCCAGGCGAGCGAGCCCGGCAGCCTGCGCCGCAGGGCCCCCTTCGCGGTCGGGGCCGGCGTGACGTCGGTGGCCTGTGCGCTCATCGGCCGCCCTCCTCGTAGTGCACCCAGCGCTTCTGCGACCAGAACAGCACCGCGGTGACCAGGGCGACCGCGACCAGCAGCATCCACGCCATGGCGGAGGCCAGGCCCATGCGGCTGTTCTCGAAGCCCTGGATGTACAGATAACAGGTGTAGACCATGGTTCCGTCGGCCGGTCCGCAGGAACTGCCGCCCGCGCCGCCGCCGACGATGTAGGCCGAGCTGAAGATCTGGAAGGAGTGGATGGTCTCCAGCAGGACGTTGAAGAAGAGGACCGGGGAGATCATCGGCAGGGTGATGTTCCAGAACTGCCGCAGCTTGCTCGCGCCGTCCACGTCGGCCGCCTCGTACAGCTCGCGCGGCACCTGCTTGAGGCCGGCCAGGAAGATGACCATCGGGGCGCCGAACTGCCAGACGGTGAGCGCCACCAGACTGTAGATGATCAGGTCCGGGTCGCCGGTCCAGCCGCCGGCGTCGATCCCGAAGAACTGCTGCGTACGGTCGACGACCGCGTCGTCCGAGAAGATCGCCTTCCACACGATGGCGACGGACACGCTCGCGCCGATCAGCGACGGGGCGTAGAACGCGGCCCGGTAGAAGGCCTGCCCGCGCCGCTTCTGCGCCAGCAGCAGGGCCACGCCGAGCGCGGCGATCAGCTTGATCGGCGTGCCGACGACGACGTACCAGAGCGTGACCTGGACCGAGTGGCGCCAGCGCGGGTCGCCGAACATCTCGGAGAAGTTGTCCAGGCCGATCCACCGGGGCGCGTCGAACAGGTTGTAGTCGGTGAACGCGAAGTAGAGCGAGGCGGCCATCGGTCCGGCCGTCAGCAACAGGAACCCGGCGATCCAGGGGGACATGAAGAGGTAGCCGGCCAGGTTCTCCCGGCGGCCCCGCCGCTTGAGTTCGGCGGGGCGCGGGGACTTCGCCGGACCGTGCCGCGGCTCGGAGCCCTTGACCAGGTCCTCCACGGCGGGGGCGTGTGTCACGGCGCTTCCCATCAGCCGGCGAGAGCCGTCTTCGACTCGGTGAAGAACTGCTTGACGGCGTCCTCGACGGACCGCTCGCCGAGCGCCATCTCCTCGGCGATGCGCAGGAAGGCGGCCTCGCAGATGTCGGCGCCGTTCGGGTGCGGGGTGATGGTCTCCAGGACGCCCGCGTCGACGAGGGACTGCTCGTAGGCGGCGATCGCCTTGTTGACGGGATCGGTGGGCCGGTACGCGTCGTACTGGACCTGGGTCGTCGGCACCCCGCGGTCGTAACCCATGATCTTGGCGACCTCGGGGTCGTGGACCATGAAGTCGATGAACTGGGCGACTTCCTTCGGGTGTTCGGTGCGCTTGTAGCCACTGAGCATCAGCGAGCCGAGGTACTGGCCGGTGCGCTTGCCGTCCGTGGTGGGGATCGGCGCGAGGCCGTACTCGCTCTTGCCCTCGGAGGTGTAGCGGACGGTGAAGTTGTCCCAGGTGAACTCGCTGCCGGCGAGTTCGGCGGAGAGCGCCGACTTGGGCTTGATCTGGGCGACCTTCTTCGGGTCGGCGAACAGGCCGGACTTCACGCCCTTCTCCGCCTTGGCCCACCAGGTGGTCAGGTCGGCCTCGGTGAAGCCGAGTCCGTCCTCGGTGAAGAAGGCCTTGCCGTTCTGACGCAGGTACAGGTCGTAGAGGTACATGACGCCGTACATACCGCTGTCGCCGGCGCGGCCCGTCCTGTCGCGGATCCTCGTCATCGCGTCGTCGAAGTCGTCCCAGGTCCAGCCCTGTTCGGGCTTGACGCCGGCCCGGGTGTAGACGGGCTTGTCGATGACGAGCGCCATCGAGTTCGAACCGACCGGCACGCCGAGGAGCTTGCCGTCGATCTCGCCAAACTTCTCCAGACCCGCCCGGAAGCCGTCCATGGAGAGATTGCCGGCCTTCACCTGCTCGCTCAGGTCGAGCAGTACATTCTTGGCGTCGTATTTCCGGAGAAATCCGATGGCATTCTGGAAGACGTCCGGCGGATTCCCGCCGGAGGCCTGGGTGTTGAACTTCTTCCAGAAGTCGGTGTACGGCTGGAAGTCGGTCTTCACCTTGATCTTCGGGTACTTCTTCTCGAAGAGCGCGATGGTCTTGTTGATGCGTTCCGCCCGGTCCTCGGCACCCCACCAGGAGTAACGAATCGTCACCGTCCCGTCCCCGGATCCGCTGCCGCCGCCGCACGCGGTGGCCGTCGCCCCCAGCCCCGCGACGGCCAGCGAGGCCCCCGCCGCCTTGAGGATCGTCCGCCTCTCCACATTCCCGCCCTGCTGCATATGAGCCTCCCCGCGACGTCGCGTCCGCCTCATGAATCGTTTCAAGTAAGCGCTTGCTGGCACAAGGTACGGAGGGCCCCGGGGCGCGTCAATGATTCGGACAGGAATTGACGGGCACCGCCCGTCGGCCGCGGGAGCGCCCTCTCCGCCGCCATCGGCTGGCAGCCGGGGTGAACTCCCAGGTCGGCGCTGCGTGACCGACGGGCCGAACGCGGACGGGTCCGCCTGGACGGGCGGCAGGGAAGGTCACGGTTGAGTGAAGGCGCGCGGAAGCGGAATGCCCGGACGCTCGGACGCACCCCACACGAAGGCGGCCCGGCTCACGATCGTGAGCCGGGCCGCCTGATGATCCGGTGGGCGATACTGGGTTCGAACCAGTGACCTCTTCGGTGTGAACGAAGCGCTCTCCCACTGAGCTAATCGCCCGGACGCAGGAAGAACATTACCCCATGTCAGGGGGTGCCCGTGACCAGCGGGGGCCGGGTCGCCGCACCCCCGCCGCGGGTCACTGGTCCTCGATCTTCCAGGGCAGCTGGAGACCGAACTTCCACAGGTAGATCCCCGCCAGCGCGGCCACGATCACCAGGCCGACCGAGGTCAGGATAATGTTCCGGCGCCGCACCTTGGGGTCGAGGGCCCGCTGGGCCGCCTCGGTGACCTTGCGCTTGGTCCAGCGCAGGACGAGCTGCGCCCAGACGAACTCGGTCGCCCAGATCGCCATGCCGCCGAAGATCACGACCCAGCCCGGCCCGGGCAGCACCAGCATCGCGGCGCCGGCCGCGACGACCGCCAGCCCGACGATGAAGACGCCGACCTGCCAGCTCAGGTGCAGGGCGCGGCGCGCCTTGATGAAGTCCGGAGCACGCGAACCGAGCGCCTGCGCGGGCGCCGTCTCGTCGTCCGTCCCCGTACGGTCTTCCGCCACGGCGGCCTCGCCGGGCTTGTTACTCCCCGTGTTCATACGGCCAAACACTACCGGAGCGAAACCTGTCACCGGAATGGGCGCAGGACCCGAACGATCGCTCGGCCGGAAGAGTTACCTAAACGCACGCAAAACACTCAGAGGGGTTTACAACGGCACCGTAGGTGGCATGTCGATTTCGCCGACGTGCGAATCCCCGAGCGCACACTGAGCGAAAGGCCCTGGCGCTTATGAACACCACGGTCAGCTGCGAGCTGCACCTGCGCCTCGTTGTGTCGAGCGAGTCCTCCCTGCCTGTCCCCGCAGGCCTGCGGTACGACACGGCCGACCCCTACGCCGTGCACGCCACCTTCCACACCGGAGCCGAGGAGACCGTCGAGTGGGTGTTCGCCCGCGACCTCCTCGCCGAAGGCCTCCACCGCCCCACCGGCACCGGCGACGTCCGTGTCTGGCCGTCCCGGAGTCATGGCCAGGGGGTCGTGTGCATCGCCCTGAGCTCCCCGGAGGGCGAGGCACTGCTCGAGGCCCCGGCGCGGGCCCTGGAGTCCTTCCTGAAGCGCACAGACGCCGCCGTGCCGCCCGGCACGGAACACCGGCACTTCGATCTCGATCAGGAGCTGTCGCACATCCTGGCGGAAAGCTAGGGCGATGCTCCGTGAAGCCGCCCGTCGCCGTCGACTCGGGGTGACGGCACGGGCCCGGACAACCGCATAACGGCACACACCGGCGTCGTCGCCGCGGTCCTCCGCGGGGGCGGCGCCGGTGCGTGTGCGGCCGCGGGACCGCTCCGCGGCCCACTGCGGGAACGGAGGGCGGCCGGCCGCCGTTGTACGGGCATCCGACGGCGGTACGGGCGTCCCGCGGCCGGTACCGGCGCACAGGAGCCGGTCCCCCCGCCACGGAAGCCACTACCATCGGCCAGCATCGGCGGGCGCCCGCCCGACCCCAGGCCAGGGAGCGAGATGTGCTGATCACCCACGACACCCGGTGTGCCCTCGACACCGTGGTGGATCTGGTGAACACCGTGCCGGAGGACGATTCGGCGCCGGACGGGCTGCCGGATGTCGCGGCCCTCCAGGAATTTGTGGGATCGCACGAAATCAGCGACGTCGGCGTGCTCTCCGAGCTCGACCTGTCGGCGGTGCGCAAGATCCGCGGCCGGTTCGCGGCCGTCTTCGCGGCACCCGACGCGCGCGCGGCCGCCGGCCTGATCAACGACCTGGTCGCCGCCGCCGGCACCACACCGCGCCTCACCGATCACGACGGGTACGACTGGCACATCCACTACTTCGCGCCGGGCGCCTCCGTCGCCGACCACCTCGCCGCGGACTGCGGGATGGCTCTGGCCTTCTTCGTGGTCGCCGGGGAGCAGGAGCGGCTGCGGCGGTGCGAGGCCCCCGACTGCCGACGCGCCTTCGTCGACCTCTCGCGGAACCGCTCGCGGCGCTACTGCGACAGCCGCACGTGCGGAAATCGCCTGCACGTGGCCGCGTACCGGGCACGGCGCAAGGAGGCGGCCGGCTGACGTCCGCCCGCGGCACCGACACACCGCGGTGGCGACGCGGCCCCCGGCGGGTGGCGCCGGGGAGCGCGGGTACGGCTCACAGCAACAGCAGATCGTGCAACGAAGCCATGAGCAGCAGACACCCGATCACCGCTAGGAAGATCATGAGCGGTGGCTGGGAAAGGGCGAAGAGGCAGCCGCGCGGTTCGTCCTGCGCCCGCGTGGTTTCGCTCTGTCTCGTGTCCAGCTGGGTATCCAGCTGAGTGGTGTCCGGCATCTCGCCGTGATGATGACCCAGCGACCAGGACCTACGCGATCAACACGCGAGCGAAGACCGGGAGTTCGTTGAAATCCGCAATCTCCGTTCGGATCTTGATCGTTACGGAGCGCGCTCTGACGACCTGGAACCGCTGTGTCGTTTCAGCCCCCGGTGCCGGCATCCGTGGTCATATGCCGTGCTTCTTGAGGATGGCCTCGATGTCGCTGAAGTCGTCCTCGCCGCCGGACGCCTTGGCCGGACGGGGAGCGGGCCGGGCCGCCGGGCGGGCACCGGGGCCGAGGGAGGGCTCCGAGGCCGCCGGGGCCACCGCGTCGCGCTGTGCCGCGGCCCGGGCTTCCTTGCGCTCCTTGCGGGTGCCACCGCGGCGGCGCTCCACGGCACGCGTGGTCATGAACAGCGCCCACGACACGCCCAGCACCGCGAAGCCGGCCCAGGCCACGGGGCTGAACGCCGTGTCCGCCAGCCACTCGACCACCCCGGTCATCACCAGGCCGACCGGGATCAGCGAGTAGGCGGCGATGCGGGCCGCGGTGAGGAAACGCCTGCGGTACGCGGTGACCGCCGCGATGCCCAGGCCGGCCGCGGACACCGCGGAGCAGACGGTCTCGGCAATCATCCGGTCCTCCAGGGCAGGTCGGTCGGGCATGAGTACTTCGTCCCTTCCATCCTGCACCGTCGGGACGCCGTGGGGCCATGCCGCGTCCCGGAGATCAGGGAGATCTCGGGGTCCGCTCCTCCCCAGGTGCCGGTGGCCGCCGTACGACCTGGTCCGGACGACACCCTCCGGGCTGGGAGAATGGGGCCATGAGCGACTCCTCCCCCGCCCGGCCCGCCGCGCCCGTCCTCGACGTCTGGTGCGAGCTCCAGTGCACGGACTGCCACACCGCCCTGGACGATCTCCGCGCCCTGCGCGCCCGCTACGGCGACCGACTCGAGCTGCGGCTGCGGCACTTCCCGCTGGAGAAGCACAGGCACTCCTTCGCCGCCGCGCAGGCCGCCGAGGAGGCCGCGGCCCAGGGGCAGGGGTGGCCGTACGCGGAGGCCGTGCTGAACCGGGTCGCGGAGCTGGACCGCAAGGGCGAACCCTTCCTGGTCGAGGTCGCCCGGGATCTGGGACTGGACGCCGAGGAGTTCGACACGGCCCTGATCGACGGCCGGCACATCCTGATCGTCGACGCCGACCAGGCCGAGGGCAAAGCGATCGGCGTGACCGGCACCCCCACGTACGTGATCGGCGGCGAGCGCCTCGACGGCGGCAAGAGCCAGGACGGGCTGCGCGAGCGCGTCGAGCAGATTGCGGACCGGCTGCTGGCCGAGCGGCAGGACTGACGGACGGAGCCGGACCGACGCCGTCGGCGCGTACGCCTACAGCAGCGGTTTGCTGCAGTAGTAGCGCGTGGTCGCGTAGCCGAGCGACTCGTAGAGCCGTTCGGCGGCGGTGTTGCCCGCGAAGACGTTGAGGCCGATCAGTCGTCGGTCGGCGTCGACGGCCTGGGCCTCGGCCAGCGCCATGAGCGTCCGTCCGTGCCCCCGGCCCCGGTGCGCCGCGTCGGTCTCGACGTCGAAGACGAAGGCGCGGTCCTCGTTCAGCGCCAGCCACAGGACGCCGACCCGCGCCCCGTCGTGCTCCACCACGCTGAACAGCATGTTCTCGGTGTCCTGCCCCTGTGGCAGCAGCTGCTCGTGGTCTCTGCGCGCCTTCGCGTACGCCTCCTCCTCGGGGACGCCCCGCTCGATCCAGGTACGGGCGTACTCCTCCGACTGGTGGGCGAACCAGGTGGCGAACTCGTCGGCCGTCATCGGCCGTGCCCGGCTGCCCGCGGGCAGGGCGGGCGCGGTGCCGTCGAGCGGTTTGGCCATGGCGCGGTTGCGCACGACGTAGCCGAGCGCTTCCGTGAGGCGCAGGCCCGCGTGGGCGTCGGGAGCCAGGTTCGTCTCGATCCGCCGGCAGCCCCAGCCCCGCACGACCTCCTCGGCCGCGAGGGCCGCCACCGTGCCCCGGCCGCGCCGGCGGTCCGGTTCGTCGATGCTCAGGTGGTGGATCACGGCCACCGAATCGCCGAAGGCTCGCGAGGTGCCGAGGTGTATCGCGCCGACGGGCCGGCTGTTCACGCACACCTGGTAGTGGCGCGAACGCGTCCCGTCGGCGGCGCGCTGGAGCGGCTCGGTCGGCCGCAGGGTGGTGGTCATCACCGGAAGTTCTACCCGGCGACGGTGTCCGAGTCAGCCTCATTTCCGAGGCCTTCCCGGGTCTGCGGGCGCGCTTACGGGTCCAGGTCGTTCCCCGACCGCTCCTCGAAGATCCGCATGGCCTTGGCGGTCACCGGCCCCGGGGCGCCCGGCAGTTCGCGGTCGTCGACGCGGTGCACGGCCTGTACGTCCCGGAGGGTGGAGGTCAGGAAGACCTCTTCGGCGCGCTCCAGGACGTCCATCGGGAGGTCGGTCTCGCGGGCGCCGGTCCACTCGGCGGCCAGGGCGCGGGTGATCCCGGCGAGGCAGCCGGAGGCGACCGGCGGGGTGTGGATCTCGCCGTCGAGGACGACGAAGACGTTCGAGCCGGTGCCCTCGCACAGCTGCCCCACCGTGTTGGCGAACAGCGCCTCGCTGGCGCCCCGTTCGCGGGCGCGGGCCAGGGCGACGACGTTCTCCGCGTAGGAGGTGGTCTTCAGACCGGTGAGCGCGCCCCGCTCGTTGCGGGTCCACGGCACCGTGATCACGGCCGTCGAGTCGGGGCGCCGGCCGGTCTCGCCGAGGGCGACGACGAGGGTCGTGCCGTGCTCGCCCCGGTCGGAGCCGAGCGGGCCGTGACCGCCGGTGTACGTGATGCGCAGCCTGCCCAGTGGCATGGGGTTGGCCTCGATGACGGCGGCGCAGGCGCGGCGGACCTCGTCGAGGTCGGGATCGGGCAGGCCGAGGCCCCGGGCCGAGCGGGTCAGCCGGTCGAGGTGCCGGGTCAGGGCGAACGGCCTGCCGTCCACCGCCTTCACGGTCTCGAAGATGCCGTCGCCCACGGTCAGCCCGTGGTCGAGGACGGAGACGCGGGCGGACTCGATGTCCTGGAGCCCGCCGTCGAGCCAGATCTTCACGCCTGTATTCCCTCTCCGCTCACCTCGTACGTCCCCGACGCTACCGCGAGCAGCCGGGACGCCTTCAGTTCGGTCTCCCGCCACTCCCCCTCCGGGTCGGACCCCCAGGTGATGCCGGCGCCGGTCCCGAAGCGCAGCATCCCCTCGGCACGGTCGATCCAGAAGGTGCGGATGCCGACGGCGAGCTCGGCGGTGCCCCGGTCGGCGTCGACCCAGCCGATGCCGCCGCAGTACGGGCCCCTGGGCACGGTCTCCAGGGCGTCGATGATCCGCAGGGCGCTGGATTTGGGGGCGCCCGTGACGGACCCGGGCGGGAAGGCCGCGGCGAACAGCTCCGGCCAGCCGGTGTCGGCGCGCAGCACGCCGCGGACCGACGACACCAGGTGCACGAGCCCCGGGTGCTTCTCGACGGCGCACAGGTCGGGCACGGTGACGGTGCCCGTGGCGCAGACCCGCCCGATGTCGTTGCGGACGAGGTCCACGATCATGACGTTCTCGGCGTAGTCCTTCTCCAGCAGGTCGGCCTCGGTCCGTCCGGTCCCCTTGATCGGCCCGGACTCGACGGTCCGGCCGTCCCGGCGCAGGAACAGCTCGGGCGAGGCGGTGGCGATCTCGACGCCGTGGCCGGGCAGCCGGATCGTTCCGGCGTACGGTGCCGGGTTGCCGCGGGCCAGCAGGGCGGTGAGGGCGTCCACGTCGGCGCCGGGGTCGACGGGCGCCGAGAGCACCCGGCAGAGGTTGGCCTGGTAGACCTCGCCGGCGGCTATGTGCTCGCGTATGCGCCGTACGGCCGCCGTGTACGCGGCGCGGTCGAGGGACGACGTCCAGTCGCCGACGGCCGGTCCCCGCCACCGGCCGGGTGCGGGAGCCGGCACCGGCCGCGTCCGTAGGTCCGCGAAGCGTGCGCAGGTCAGACGGCCTTCGAAGTCCGCGCAGACGGCCCAGAAGCCCTCGGATTCGAGGGCGGCGGGATCGCTCGTGACGTCGAGGAGACCGGTGGCGAGACGCTCGCCGAAACGGGCGAGGGGAGGGAGGTCGAGCACGTGTCCGAGTCTAGGACGGTGGCCCGGAGGTGACCCGAACGTGTCCTTCCGGGTGCCCTGACCAGGCCCTCGGGCGGACGCACCGCAGCACGCTGCACAAACGCGTTTTTGTACTGGCCCCGGAATCCGCTAGAGTTCAACACGTCGCCGGGACGCGGAAGCGGACCGAACCGACAGGCGGACGTAGCTCAGTTGGTAGAGCGCAACCTTGCCAAGGTTGAGGTCGCGAGTTCGAGCCTCGTCGTCCGCTCGCAGGAACAGGGGGCCTCCCGGGCCCTCTACACTCCTGGTGGAGTGGCCGAGAGGCGAGGCAACGGCCTGCAAAGCCGTCTACACGGGTTCAAATCCCGTCTCCACCTCCAAGGACGATTAGCTCAGCGGGAGAGCGCTTCCCTGACACGGAAGAGGTCACTGGTTCAATCCCAGTATCGTCCACTGGTCCGCCAAGGATCACCGATCCGCATGGATCCCCGCGCGATTAGCTCAGCGGGAGAGCGCTTCCCTGACACGGAAGAGGTCACTGGTTCAATCCCAGTATCGCGCACGCAGTACCGCACCTGGTGCTCCCAGGACGATTAGCTCAGCGGGAGAGCGCTTCCCTGACACGGAAGAGGTCACTGGTTCAATCCCAGTATCGTCCACACCGCCCGAAGCCCCCGGCCGTCTCGTACGGCCGGGGGCTTCGTCGTGGCTCGGATCGGCTTGACCCGCCGGGTCAGCTGGAGAACAGCATGTGGCCGAAGCTCTTGTGGCGGTGGTGACCGTGGTGGCCGTGGCCGGCGTGCGGGGCGCCCCAGGCGGGCGCGGGAGCGGCCGGGTAGGCCTGCGGGGCCGGGGCGGCGGGCGGGGCCGGCGGGGCGGGCTGGGACCACTGGGCCTCCAGGCGGGTCAGCGACTCCAGCTCGCCGTAGTCCAGGAAGATCCCTCGGCAGCCGCTGCACTGCTCTATCTGAACGCCGTTGCGGTTGTAGGTGTGCATCGGTGCACGGCACTTGGGGCACTGCATCGTCGGCTCAACTCCTCGCCGGTCGGTCCTGCTTCGCGTATCGCCAGGACAGACTCTGTCCGGCTACGGGTCGGTTGCACCCTACGGCGTGGAAGTTCCGCTCAACCGCGTGGGGCGGAGGGGCGCACGGAGGCCATGCGGGAGCAGGCGTCGACCAGGGACTGCTCCACCTCGTCCAGGAGGCGGCCCGCCGCGACGGCCTTGGTGACGGCACGGGCGGCGGTCTGCGCGGTGAGGGCACGGGCCGGAACGTCCAGCGCGGGCCAGGGGTCCTCGTGGGGCGGGACGGCCGGGCCGCCGGCCGCGCGGTAGGCGGTCAGGAAGCAGTGCCAGTCCTCGGGCGGGAGCAGTCCGCACGCGTACCAGGCGGCCGGGCGGGCCAGGTCCCAGGCCGGGGTACCGGTCCCGAGATCGTCCACGTCTATCAGCAGCCAGGGGCCCTCGGGCGAGGGGTGGCGCACGAGCTGGCCGAGGTGGAAGTCGCCGTGGCAGAGGCCGGTCGCGTCCGGCATGGCGGCCTCGCCGCGGGCCCATGCCGGGAGGGCGGCCCAGGCCCGCAGGACGGGGGCGGTGGCGGGGTGGTGCGGGGCGGTGGTCCGGAGGCGGTTCACGGCGTGGGCCGCCTTCGCGGGGCCGCGCATGGGGGGTACGGCGGTGGGGGCGGAGGTCCGGTGGAGGCGCGCGAGGAGGGTGGCGGCTGCCTCCCACGGCGCGGCGTCCGGGTCCTCGGGGTCGACGGGGGCGCCGTACGGCCAGTACGTGACGAGTCTCCCGTGCAGGGCGACGGGCGCCGGCCGCAGCGGGGGCAGCAGGATGCCGGGGAGCCGGGCGGCGACGGTGACGCGGCGGGCCAGCTCGGCGGCGTCGGCGTCCGCCGCGTGGGCCTTGGCGACGGTGCCGGCATGCCGGACGACCATGCCGTCGGGGCGGTCGGCGAGAGTGGTGTCGCCTGGAGTGGCCGCCGCTGTGCAGGGGCAGACCGGGGTGCGGGCGTGGGCTGCTTCCTTGACGCGGAGCGTCAGGGCGGGGAGGAGGGCGTCCGTCGTCACGGAGTGAGCGTACGCAGGTGTTCCGCCGCCGGGGACTCGTGATGCGGGTGCCCTTGCCGGGCGGGGCGCGCTCCCGCCGAGGGGCGGCCTGCGATCGGGGCGTTTCCAGGGTGGGCCTGGAGTCCGGGGCGTTCCTACCGGAGGGCGAGCCTGCCGTCCGACGGAGGATGGGCCTGCCGTCCGGGACGCTCCCGCCGAAGGGCGAGCCTGCCGCCCAGGGCGCTCCCGCCGAAGGATGCGCCTACCGCCCAGGACGCTCCCGCCAAAGCATGGACCTGCCGCCCAGGACGCTCCCGCCAAAGCATGCGCCTGCCGTCCAGGACGCTCCCGCCAAAGCATGCGCCTGCCGTCCAGGACGCTCCCGCCAAAGGGCGAGCCTGCCGTCCGGGCGCTCCCGCCCAGGGATGCGCCTGCCGTCCAGGACGCTTCAGGGGCGACGTGCCATGCGTGGGGAGGGGGCAGCCGCGAAAAGGGGCCGTGGGCGGGGAGCGTTCTGGTGGCCGGGGGGGGGCGTGCGTCGGGTTGCCGCGCCGGGGAGGCCCGCGGCAGCGGCTCGGGGGCGTCCGGCGGGAAGAGCAATGCCGGCGCAGCTCCCCAGCTGCGCCGGCATTTTGCCGTCCGCCGCACCCCCGTCCCCACGGGGTTTCATGGATGGATGTCCCCGCCCGGACCGCTCTTCCGGGCCTGGGGTCGCCGCTCAGCGCCCCAGCACCACACCCACGGACGACGCTTGTGTGGCCACTGTCTCCCACCCGTCGAAGACGAGGAGGAGCAGGACCGCCAGGGGCAGGGCCATGACCGTCGCCACCAAGGGGTGACGGCGTCCCTGACGGCGGCTGTCGCGTGTGCGGACCAGCGTCCGCGGTACCGTCTGGGCCATGGTCCCTCTCCTGACCGTTTCCGTTGTTCTGGCAGCGGCGGGCGTCTGACCTCGGGGGACGAGTGCTGCACCCGCCGCTTGACCTCAAATCTAGGCGTCCGGCGCTCTCCGGACGTCATGCCCTCGTACCGATTGCCGGGCCTCCCGGAGGATGAGCCGTGCCCCGGGGCGTACTCCCCTGGGTGGAGACCGGGTCCCGGACCTCGGGGTCTTCCCGGAAGGGGTGTCCGCTCCGTCCCGTTTTCTCCGTACTGTCCGGTGACATCCCTCACTTCAGCCCCGCCCCGGCGCACCTCCGCCTCCCCCCACCGCACTCCCCCGCCCGCCGCCACGCCGCGGAGGATCGACGGCTCCACGGCGCCCCGCACCGCTTCCGTCCGATCACTCGCGCCCATCCCAATCCCCGCGCCTCGGCGGCCGGTTGGGAACACCCGTGCGCCCGGACCGGACAGCGCCCGCGCTCCCTGACCGCCCCTCAACTCTCCCACCCGGCACTGACAATCCCTCGTCCCGAGAGGGCGCGGCCTCTGCGCGCGGGCGGCCGTGGAAACGTAAGCTGTGGCTCGTCACAGGGACCGGGCAGCGGGGATGAACATGGCGATGATGCGCCTGAGGCGCGAGGACCCGCGCGTCGTCGGCTCGTTCAGGCTTCACAGGCGGCTCGGCGCGGGTGGAATGGGCGTGGTCTACCTGGGCTCCGACAAGAAGGGGCAGCGGGTAGCGCTGAAGGTCATCCGGCCCGACCTGGCCGAGGACCAGGAGTTCCGCTCGCGGTTCGCCCGCGAGGTCTCCGCGGCCCGGCGCATCCGGGGCGGCTGCACCGCGCGGCTGGTCGCCGCGGACCTGGAGGCGGATCGCCCCTGGTTCGCCACGCAGTACGTGCCCGGCCCCTCCCTGCACGACAAGGTCGTCGACGGAGGCCCGCTCGGTGCGGCCGACGTCGCCGCGGTGGGTGCCGCCCTGTCCGAGGGACTGGTCGCCGTGCACGAGGCGGGGGTGGTGCACCGGGACCTGAAGCCGTCCAACATCCTGCTGTCCCCGAAGGGGCCGCGGATCATCGACTTCGGCATCGCCTGGGCCACGGGCGCCTCCACGCTCACCCACGTCGGCACCGCGGTCGGCTCCCCCGGGTTCCTCGCGCCGGAACAGGTGCGGGGGGCGGCGGTCACACCGGCCACGGACGTGTTCTCGCTCGGCGCCACACTGGCGTACGCCTCGATGGGCGACTCGCCCTTCGGGCACGGCAGTTCCGAGGTGATGCTGTACCGCGTGGTGCACGAGGAGGCCCAACTGCACGGCGTCCCGGACGCCATCGCTCCGTTGGTGCGGGCCTGCCTGGCCAAGGATCCCGAGGAGCGCCCGAGCACACTGCAACTGTCCTTGCGGCTCAAGGAGATCGCCGCCCGCGAGGCCCAGGGTCTGGCCGACGTACGGCCTCCGGCGCCGCGCAGCGCGGAGGCTGACATGCCGACGGGGCGGCTCGCCGACACCTATCCGGAGCGGGCACAGCGACGCCCGCAGGGGCGGCCGGGTGCGCCGGGTACACCCGCTCCGAGGAGCGCGTCCGGTTCCCGCGGCCCCGCGCCCGCCCGTGGTGCCGACGTATCGCGGGGCGGCACACCCTCGCGCGGTGGCGCACCGTCGCGGGGAGGGGGGTCCGGGGCGCGGGGTGGCAGCGCGTCACGCGGTGGCGGTGCGGGCTCGCGGGGCGGTTCACGGTCCACGACCCCCTCCCGCGGCAACCCGGGACGGAACGGGTCCCGCCACGACAGCGGCGGCCGGTCCTCGTCGCGCGGCGGGGCCGGGCGTACGGCGCCGAGGACCACCGGGACCGGCTGGCGGCGGCCCGCCAACCCGCGGCTGCTGCGGCAGCGCCTGACCGTGTTCGTGGTCGTGACGCTGCTGGTCGCGCTGGGCATCGCCGCCGCGCAGGGATGCCAGGGGCCGTCCCGGGGGCTCGGCGACGAGCGGGACGGGGTCCGGGCGCAGCAGGAGCAGGTGGACGTACGGGTGGACGTACGGGACGACACGCCCGGGCAGCGTCAGGTGTCCGGTCTCTAGGGAACCGGGTGCGCGTGCCCGCGGCCGGGGGACCGATGCCGTGGTCTTGCGGCCAAGTACCGTGCGCGGGGGTCGGCCCACGGGCCGGACACGGGCCGGACACCCGGCTCGGCGTTGCCTCGGGCCGAGGGGCGCGCGCCCCTCGGCCGACGGCGGTCCGGCAGCCTCCCGCACCCGCTACGCCGAAGGCCGGCCCGCCGTCACCGCGTAGAAGGCGACCGCTGCCGCCGCGCCGACGTTCAGGGAGTCGACGCCGTGGGACATCGGGATGCGGACCCACTCGTCGGACGCCGCCAGGGCCCGCCGGGACAGGCCGTCGCCCTCGGCACCCAGCATCAGGGCCACCCGGTCCATGCGGTGCGGGGCGACCTCGTCGAGGGACTTGGCCCGCTCGTCGGGGGTGAGGGCGAGGAGCGTGAAGCCCGAGTCGCGGACCGTCGCGAGGCCGGCCGGCCAGGTGTCGAGGCGGGCGTACGGCACGGAGAAGACGGCGCCCATCGAGACCTTCACGCTGCGCCGGTACAGCGGGTCCGCGCAGTCCGGGGAGAGGAGTACCGCGTCCATGCCGAGGGCGGCGGCGGAGCGGAAGATGGCGCCGATGTTGGTGTGGTCGTTGACCGACTCCATGACGACGACGCGCCGGGCGGTGGTCAGGAGGTCGGCCGCCGCGGGCAGCGGTTTGCGCGCCATCGAGGCGAGCGCGCCGCGGTGCACGTGGTAGCCGGTGACCCGTTCGGCGAGCGCCGGGTCGACGACGTACACCGGGGCGGGGGCCTCGTCGATGACGTCGCGCATGGTGTCGACCCACTTGGCGGAGAGCAGCATCGAGCGCATCGCGTAGCCCGCCTCACCGGCCCGCCGGATGACCTTCTCGCCCTCGGCGATGAACAGGCCCTCGGCGGGTTCGCGGCGGCGGCGCAGTTCGACGTCGGTCAGCCCGGTGTAGTCGTGCAGGCGCGGGTCGTCGGGGTCGTCGAGGGTGATGGGGTCCGCCACGTCACGCACCGGTCCCGTGCGGGCCGACGCCGACGACCTCGCCGACGACGATGACGGCGGGCGGCTTGACCTCCTGGGCGACGACCGTCTCGGCGACCGTGGCGAGGGTCGCGTCGACCCGGCGCTGGGCGGCCGTCGTGCCCTCCTGGACGAGGGCGACCGGCGTCCCGGGTGCCCTGCCGTGCGCGACCAGGGTCTCGGCGACCTTGCCGATCTTGTCGACGCCCATGAGGATCACGAGCGTGCCGGTGAGTTTGGCCAGGGACGGCCAGTCGACCAGGGAACGCTCGTCGTCGGGGGCGACATGGCCGCTGACCACGGTGAACTCGTGTGCGACGCCCCGGTGGGTGACCGGGATGCCGGCCGCGCCGGGGACCGAGATGGAGCTGGAGATGCCGGGGACGACGGTGCACGGGATGCCCGCCTCGGCCAGCGCCTGCGCCTCCTCCATGCCCCGGCCGAAGACGAACGGGTCGCCGCCCTTCAGCCGTACGACCGCCTTGCCCTGCTTGGCGTGCTCGATCAGCGCGTTGTTGATGGCCTCCTGGGCCATGAAGCGCCCGTAGGGGAGCTTCGCCGCGTCGATGACCTCCACGTGCGGCGGCAGCTCGGCGAGCAGGTCGCGCGGGCCGAGCCGGTCGGCGATGACGACGTCGGCCTCGGCGAGCAGTCGGCGGCCCCGGACGGTGATCAGGTCCGGGTCGCCGGGTCCGCCGCCGACCAGGGCGACTCCGGCCGCGCGGGTGCGGTGGTGCGGGGCGACGAGGGTGCCGTCGCGCAGGCCCTCCACGACCGCGTCGCGGATGGCGGCGGTGTGCCGGGGGTCCCGGCCGCGGGCGTTCGTGGTGAGTACGGCGACGGTGACGCCCTCGCTGTGCCCGGTCGCCGGGGTCCAGGCGGTGGCCCGGTCGGCGTCGTCGGAGCGGACGCACCACACGCGGCGCCGCTCGGCCTCGGCGGAGGCGGCGGTGTTGGCCTCGGCGTCGCTGGTGGCGATCAGGGCGTACCAGGCGTCCGCGAGGTCGCCTTCGGCGTACGGGCGCCGCTCCCAGGTGATCTCCCCCGCGTCCGCCATGGCCTCGACCGAGGGGGTCGCCTCCGGGGACACGAGGCGGATGTCCGCGCCCGCCGCGATGAGGGCCGGGAGGCGGCGCTGGGCCACCTGGCCGCCGCCGAGGACGACCACGCGGCGGCCGGTCAGACGGAGGCCTACGGGGTAGGCGGGGTGTTCGGCCATGAGGGGACGGCTCCTCTTGGAAGCGGCGGTGCGGAGGCGCTGACGTGCGCATTTTATGGTGCGGCCGGGAGCGGGGGCTCGGGTGGTCCGGTGGCTGGACCTCGTGGCCGGGCACAGCCACCGGTCCGCCGGTTCGGCGCCCGGGGCTGTCCCGCCCAGCCTTCTGGCTGACCCCTACTTCTCGGTTACCCCCGCCGAGTCGAACGTCGCCACCTCGTGCATCGCTCGGGCTGTGCTCTGAACCATCGGGAGGGCCAGGAGGGCGCCGGTGCCCTCGCCCAGGCGCAGGTCGAGGTCGACCAGGGGGCGCAGGCCGAGCTTGTTGAGCGCGGCGACGTGACCGGGCTCGGCGCTGCGGTGACCCGCGATGCAGGCCGCCAGGACCTCGGGGGCGATCGCGCGGGCCACCAGTGCGGCGGCGCCGGCGCTGACACCGTCGAGGATCACCGGCGTGCGCAGGGAGGCACCGCCGAGCAGCAGGCCGACCATGGCCGCGTGCTCGAAGCCGCCCACCGCGGCGAGAACGCCGATCGGATCGGCCGGGTCGGGCTGGTGGACCTCGATCGCCCGGCGCACGACCTCGGTCTTGCGGACCAGGGTCTCGTCGTTGATGCCGGTGCCGCGGCCGGTGACCTCGGCCGGGTCCGCGCCGGTGAAGACGGAGATGAGCGCGGCGGACGCGGTGGTGTTCGCGATGCCCATCTCGCCGGTGAGCAGCGCCTTGTTGCCGGCCGCCACCAGGTCGCGGGCGGTCTCGATGCCGACCTCGATGGCCTGCTTGGCCTCCTCGCGGGTCATCGCGGGGCCGGCCGTCATGTCGGACGTGCCCGCGCGGACCTTGCGGGGCAGCAGGCCGGGTGTGGCGGGCAGGTCGGTGGCGACACCGACGTCCACGACGCACACCTCGGCGCCGACCTGGGTGGCGAAGGCGTTGCAGACCGCTCCCCCGCCCAGGAAGTTGGCCACCATCTGGGCGGTGACCTCCTGCGGCCAGGGGGTGACGCCCTGGGCGTGCACTCCGTGGTCGCCGGCGAAGACCGCGACGGCCGCGGGCTCCGGGATCGGCGGCGGGCACTGCCGGGAGAGGCCGGACAACTGGGCGGAGATGATCTCCAGCATGCCGAGCGCGCCGGCCGGCTTGGTCATGCGCTTCTGGCGCTCCCATGCCTCGCCGAGTGCCTTGGCGTCGAGCGGGCGGATCTGTGCGACGGTCTCGGCGAGCAGGTCGTGCGGTTCCTCTCCGGGCAGGGCGCGGCGGCCGTAGGTTTCCTCGTGGACCACCCAGGACAGCGGGCGGCGCTTGGACCAGCCGGCCTGCATCAGCTCGGGCTCGTCCGGGAACTCGTCGACGTACCCGACGCACAGGTACGCGACGATGTCCAGGTGCTCGGGCAGGCCGAGGGCGCGGACCATCTCGCGCTCGTCGAAGAAGCTGACCCAGCCGACGCCGAGGCCCTCGGCGCGGGCGGCGAGCCACAGGTTCTCGACGGCGAGCGCGGAGGAGTACGGCGCCATCTGCGGCTGCGTGTGGCGGCCGAGGGTGTGCCGGCCGCCGCGCGTCGGGTCGGCGGTGACGACGATGTTGACCGGGGTGTCGAGGATCGCCTCGATCTTCAGTTCCTTGAACTGCTTGGCCCGGCCCTTGGGCAGCGACTTCGCGTACGCGTCGCGCTGACGCATCGCCAGTTCGTGCATCGCGCGGCGGGTGTCGGCGGAGCGGATGACGACGAAGTCCCAGGGCTGCGAGTGGCCTACGGAGGGTGCGGTGTGGGCGGCCTCCAGGACGCGGAGCAGCACCTCGTGGGGGATGGGGTCGCCGCGGAAGCCGTTGCGGATGTCGCGGCGTTCGCGCATGACCTTCAGTACGGCCTCGCGTTCGGCGTCGGCGTAGGCGGGGGCCGCCGGGCCGGTGGACCGCCGTACTTCCGCCTCCGCGGCCGTGCTCAGTTCTTCCTGGTCTTCCGGGTCTGCCTGGTCGGCCCGGGTGTCCAGGTCGTCGGCGTTCTGGGCGACCTCGGGGTCCGCCTCACGAGGGGCGGGGACCGGAGCGACGGGCTCCGAGGCCTCCTGAGTCACTGGAGTCGTCTGGGTGTCCCACGTCTCCGGCGGTACGACGAGTGCCTCGGGGGGCGTCGGCGCGAGGTGCGGGGTGATCGGGACCTGGCCGCCGTCGACCGGCACGAACTGGCCCACGGGCTGGTCGGGGTGCTGCCCCGCCGGCCGGCCGGGGTGGGGCTCGGGCTGGGCGCCGTCCGCCGGCGCCTCGACGGCCACCGCGGGTTCGGGCGCAGTGTGCGGAGTCTCCGCTTCCGGCGGTACGTCGGTGCCGGCGAGGGACTGGGGGCCCTGAGCGGGCTGAGGGTCGGCGGGGGCGGGCACCTCGTCCGGGGTGGGCTGATCGTCCGGCTGGGCGTGGGCGGCAGCGTGGAGGTCCGGCTGGTGCGCGGCGGGCTGCGCGACGGCGCCGCCCTGGGCTGCGGCGGCCTGCGCGTCCGCGTGCGGGTGGTCCTCGGCCGCCGGAACGGGCTGCGCCGGGCTCTCCGACGGTGCGGTCGTGCCCGGCGCCGGTGCGGGCGGCCCGTCGGCGGCCGTGGTCTCCGGGGCCGGCTCGGGTCCGGCGGGTTCGACGGCGGCTTCGCCGGGTGCCAGGTCAGCCTCGGTGGGGGAGGCGGTGCGGGCGGCCTCGGTCACCTGCGCCTCGGCAGGCGGGGCTTGCTGCGGCTCGGAAACGCCGGTGGCTTCGGCCGGCTGCGCTGCGGGCTCGGGAGCCTCGGTCGGCTCGGCCGGCTGTACGGGGTGGACTGCCTCGGTCGGCTCGGCCGGCTGTACAGGGTGACCTGCCTCGGTCGGCTCGGCCGTCTGTACGGGGTGGACTGCCTCGGTCGGCTCGGCCGGCTCCAGGAGCTGGGCGGCGTCCGTCCGTTCGGCCGGCTCCACGAACTGGGCAGCCTCCGTCGGCTCGGTGACCGTCTGCACGGGCTCGGGAGCCTGACCCGCACCAACCTCCTGCGCGGAGCCTGGCACCTGTGCCGGCTCGCCTTCCTGCGCGGCTTCGGGGGACCCGGTCGGCTCCACCGCCTGCACCGTCTCCTGGGCATCGGTCGGCTCCACCGCCTGCACCGACGCCCGAGCGTCGGTCGGCTCCACCGCCTGCACCGACGCCCGAGCGTCGGTCGGCTCGACCGTCTGCGCGGCGCCGGGAATCTGACCCGGCTCACCCTCCTGCGGGGTCTCGGAAGCGTCGGCCGGCTCCGCCGCAGGCACGGGCTCAGCCGCGGCCCCCTCGGCGGCCCTGGCGTCCTGGGCCGCTTCCGCCACCGGCTCCCCGGCGACCTCCGCCACGGGCTGGACGAGCACGGCCGCGGGCTCCACGGGGCCCGCCTCGGAGGCCGGGGCCGGCTCGGCGGCCTCCTCCGCTCCCGTCTCCGGTCCCGTCTCCGGTCCCGTCTCCGGGAGTGCCGCCGCGGTCACCTGCTCGGCCTCGGGCCCCGCAACGGCGTCGGGTGCGGGCCCATCGTCCGCCGTGGGCTCGGCCACCGCGTCAGGCGCGGGCGCCGTTCCCGCCTGGGGCGCGTCCACGGCCGCCGGAGCGGTCGCTTCCTCCGCCGCCGGCTCGGCCACGGCCTCCCGCGTCCCGTCGCCGCCCTCGGACGCTCCCTGGACGTGCGTCGCATCGGCACCCGGTGCGGAAGCGGCGCCGTCCGTGTCGCCCGGCGCGCTCCCGGTCGGGTCCAGGACCCCGGCGTCGGCGTCCGCGGCCGGCATCACGGCATCGCCCGGTTCGCCGCTCTCTCCTCCCGTCGCCGCCACGGCCTCCGTCGCCACGCGGGTCACCACGGCCTGGGCGGCACCCACCGGCCGGGCGGCCGGGTCGGCTACCGGAATAACCGTTTCCGCACGCACGGCCCCGGCGCCCACCGGGACCTCCGCCGGCTGCTGGGCCTGCGGAGCCGCCTGCGCTGCACCCCAGGGCGCCGCCCCCTGCGGAGGCGTCGCGGCGGTCTGCGGGGCGTCGAGGTACTCGGGACCGGTGGCCGGCGGGCCGGCGTGGCGCACCGGCGCGTCGGCCGGGCCGCGGTCGGCGAGGGAGCGGACCGGGCTGGCGGAGGTGTCGGGGATCGGCGGACCGAGGTGCAGTGGCCTGCGCGGCGGGGCGGGGACGGAGGCGGGCTCCGGCGATGGCGCCGACTCGGGCAGACGGACACCGCTGAGATCGACCGAGCCGCTGTCACGGCCGGACATCTCGTGCGGACCCGGCTGGTGCACGGTCTCGACGACCGGCTCCGGCGCGGGCGGCGCGACCTCGTTGCCCCAGGCGCTCTGGGCTCCCGGCAGCAACAACAGGTCCTCGTCCTCGGCGGTGGTCTCGGAGAGGTAGGTGTACGCGCCGGGTGCGGGGACGCCCGGCTGCTCCACCATGCCTGCGTTCTCCGGCAGCCCCTCGCCCGGGATCTGGCCGGTGTCGGTCATGCGTAACCCCTCGCCCATCGGTTAGTGCTTCTACGACCAGCTCGCCCGGGACGGCGCACCGACCGCCCCGTAGTGAGAACGAGCGTGCGTGCCCAGCGGCACGAACGACCCGTCGAAAATGACGACAAAGCCATTGAGTGGCATTGTCGCGGTCGTTCCCCCGTCACGACAGCTTGATCCGCGACGGCCCGCTGTGGACTGCGCCACGTTGCGCGTCCTCCGGTTCTTGCCGTACCACACCCAGCCCGTAAGAGGGCGGTTTTTGCGGACATTGACCGGCGAAGTGCCAGGTGTCCGAGCGCGGTACAACAATCCGCCAGCCTACCCCGCGCGGTATGACTAACCGATCACGGGGCGCGGTCGGGCAGTACCCCGCTGAGCAGGAACGCAACGCTCCGCTCCGTCTCCGTCCAGGCCCGGGTGTCGAGTCCCACGGACTGCAGCAGTGCGCACTCGACCCGGTAGCCGTGCTCCGTCAGGTCCCTGCCCACGAGTTCGGCCGCGTCGCGGGTCGCGGCGTGCGCGACGATGCGCTGCGGACGGCGGTCGGCGACCGCCGAGACCACGGCCGCTCCCCCGCCGCCGACGCGCACGACGTCGGGTTCGGGAAGGTCTTCGAGGACGTGCGGGGCGGTGCCGTGCACGATCTGGAGCTGGACGCCGAAGTGACGGGCCGTGGCCTCGGTGCGGGCGCAGGCGTCCGGGTCCCGGTCGACGGCGATGACGGCGGCGCCGCCGCGGGCGGCCTCGGTGGCGAAGGCGCCGCCGCCGCAGCCGATGTCCCACACGAGGTCGCCGAGGCGGGGTCCGAGCCGGGCGAGTTGGGCCGTGCGCAGCAGCTCGGTCTCGCCCTCGCCGAGGTCACCGCCGTACGCCTCGGCGGGCAGCGACCAGCCGCGCGGTCCGGCGGCGGGGCCGCGGCCGGCGATCCAGCCGGCGCCGTCGGCCGCCGTCCCCGGGCCGGTGCTCCCGCCGGCGACGATGACGACGTTCGGGTCGCGCCAGGTGTGGTCGGCGGCCTTCTCGGAGGTGACGACGGTGACCTGTTCGCGCGCGGTGCCGAGTTCCTCGCAGATGACGAAGGTGCGGTGGATGCCCTCCATGAGCAGGCCGAGTTCGGCGGGACCGGCGCCCGGGGAGGTGAGGACGGCGACCTTGGTGTGGGCCCGGCATACGTTCACCGCGCGTCGCAGAGTGCGAGGGTGGGCGACGACCACATGAGCGTCGTCCCAGGGCATGCCGGCGCGGGCGAAGGCGGTGGCGACGGAGGAGACGGCCGGGACGACTTCGACCTCCAGGCCGAACTCGGGGGCCCGCAGGGTCCGTACGACGCCGAAGAAGCCGGGGTCGCCGTCGGCGAGGACGACCGCGGTGCCCCGGTGGGCGGCGATGCGGCGGGCGGCGAGGGCGACGCTGCCGAGGCGGACGCGTTCGGCGGCGGGGGGCACCTCGGGAAGTGCCAGGTGGTGGGCGGCGCCGGCCACGAGGGTGGCCGCGCCCAGTGCGGAGCGTGCCGCGGCGGTCAGTGGCGAACCGTCCCAGCCGATCACCGTGACCCGGTCGGCCATCGTCGTCAGTCTCCAGGGGTCTTGCGGGTCGTGTCGCGGAACCGTTCGCGGGTGCGCCCCGTGAGGGTACCCCGGCGCGGCCCCTGGGCGGGGTGTCGGCGCCGCCGGCCCATGGATCAGTTCCAGTCGGTGAAGGTGCTGAAACCGCTGTCGTCGGTCAGCGGCCCGGCCGCCCCCTCGAGGTCCTCGGGCAGCAGGCTCCACACGATGAAGTCGGTGCGTACGTCCGTCCACACCTCGTCGTCGGTGCGGACGCGGGCTATGCAGGCGTTGCGCAGGACGCCCTCGCTGATGCAGCCGATCTTCTGGGCGACCTGCTGGGAGGCGGTGTTGCCGGCGGCCGTGCGCAGCTCCACGCGCTCGAACTTCTGGTCGCCGAAGAGCCACTGGGCGGTGGCGAGCGCCGCCTCGGACGCGTAGCCCTCGCCGCGCGCCCAGGGGGCGACGATGTACGACAGTTCGGTGGACCGCACGTGCCAGTTGGTCTTGGTGAGCTGGATGACGCCGACCAGCCGCTGGGTGAGGAACTCGGTGACGGCCAGGTCGAGTCCCCGGCCCGCCGTGCGCTCGGCGGGGGCGTACTCGCCGATCCAGGTGCGGGCGGCCTGCTCGGTGAAGGGCTGCGGGACGTGGGTCCAGGCGGCGACCTGCTCGTCGTTCATCATGGCGGTGAGGGCGGGGACGTCGTCCTCGTCGAGGGGGCGCAGCACCAACCGCTCCGTGCTGATGGAGATGTTGGGGAAGGTGCTCGTCATGCGCCGCTCCGTAACCTGTGTAACCGTCAGGGCCTGCTCGAACTGCCCAGCATGCAGCATGTAAGCACTCAACCACACCACGGGGGCCGCTCCGGCGGAGCGGCCCCCGTGGTGTGCGGAGGGGATCAGAACGAGGGCAGCACGGCGCCGTCGTACTTGTCCTCGATGAACTTCTTCACCTCGGGCGAGGTGAGGAGCTTCGCGAGCTTCTTCACCCGCGGGTCGTCCTCGTTGCCCTCCTTGACGGCGAGGAGGTTGTTGTTCGGGTTGTCCTTGGCGGACTCCAGGACGAGGGCGTCCTTCGCCGGCTTGAGGTCGGCCTCGATGGCGTAGTTGCCGTTGACCACCGCGGCGTCGACGTCGTTCAGGGAGCGCGGCGTGGTGGCCGCCTCCAGCTCCTTGAACTTGAGGTTCTTCGGGTTCTCGGTGATGTCCGCCGGGGTCGCCGTGGTGCCGACGCCGTCCTTGAGGGTGATGAGCCCGTTCGCGGCCAGCAGCTGCAGGGCGCGGCCCTCGTTGACGGTGTCGTTGGGGACGGCGACGGTCGCACCGCTCTTCAGGTCCGCGGCCTTGTCGACCTTGTTGGAGTACAGGCCGAGGGGCTCCAGGTGCACGTCGACGACGGACACGATGTGGGTGCCGCGCTTCTTGTTGAAGTCGTCGAGGTACGGGGTGGTCTGGAAGAAGTTGGCGTCCACCGAGCCGTCCTCCGTGGAGGTGTTCGGCGTGACGTAGTCGGTGACCTCCTTGACCTCCAGTTCGAGGCCGGCCTTCTGCGCCAGGTTGTCCTTGACGTAGTTGAGGATCTCGGCGTGCGGGACGGGGCTGGCGGCGACGACCAGCGGTCCGGAGGTGTCGGAGGCGGCGTCCTTGTCCGAGCCGCAGGCGGTCAGCCCGAGGGTGAGGGCTCCGGTGGCGAGGACGGCGGTGGTGATCTTGGCGGTGTTACGCACGAAAAGTGCCTTTCCTTCAGGTGGTGCGACCCCGCCCTGTGTTCGGCGGGGAGTCTTGGGAGGCCGAGGCGCGCTACGCGACCTTGCCGACGTCGGCCGTGGCGGGCTCCTTGGCCTTGAGCAGCCGCAGCCGGGGTGTGGCGCCGGAGCGTCCGCCGCGGCGGTGCAGGGCGCGGGCGGCGGCGTCGCCGGCGAACTGGATGAGCGAGATGGCGACGGCGAGGATCGCGACGGTGACCCACATCAGGCCGGACTCGAAGCGGTTGTAGCCGTAGCGGACGGCGAGGTCGCCGAGGCCGCCGCCGCCGACGGTGCCGGCCATGGCGGAGTATCCGATGAGGGCGATGACCGTGGTCGTGGTGCTGGCGATCAGCGACGGCAGCGCCTCGGGCACCAGGACCTTGCGGACCACGGTCCAGGTGTTGCCGCCCATGGCCTGGACGGCCTCGACCAGGCCGCCGTCGACCTCGCGGACGGCCGTCTCGACCAGGCGCGCGAAGAACGGGATGCCGCCGATGGCGAGCGGCACGATCGCGGCCTCGCTGCCGATGGTGGTGCCGGTGACCCAGCGGGTGAAGTTCATCAGGGCGACCATGAGGATGATGAACGGCAGCGAGCGGCCGATGTTCACGATCTGGCCGATGACCTTGTTCACCACGGTGTTCTGGAGCAGCCCGCCCTTGTCGGTGAGGACGAGCAGGATGCCGAGCGGGAGTCCGCCGACGATCGCGATCAGGGTGGACCAGCCGACCATGATCAGGGTCTCCTGACAGGCCTGCTCCAGCAGGGGCTGCATCTCGGACCAGGTCACTTGGCACCTTCCTTCACCAGCAGCGGCTGGTCCTCGTTCGCCGTGTCGCCGTCCACCACGTCGATCTGGAGGCCCTGCTCGCGCAGGAAGCCGACGGGCACGACGTTGTCCTCGTAGCGGCCGGGCAGTTCGATGCGCATGCGGCCGACCTGGAGCCCGCCGACGGTGTCGATGGCGGCACCCAGGATCGATATGTCGATGTTGTAGGTGCGGGACAGCTGGGAGATGACCGGCTGGGTGGCGGCCTCGCCGTGGAAGGTGACGTCGACGACGGTGCGGTCGTCCCCGGACGCGTCGCCGCCGACCGGGAAGAGGGCGGCGGCCAGTTCGGAGCCGGGCGTCGCGAGCAGGTCGCTCACGGTGCCGGACTCGACGATGCGCCCCTTCTCCATGAGGGCGGCCGAGTCGCAGATGCTCTTGACGACGTCCATCTCATGGGTGATGAGCAGGACGGTCAGTCCGAGCTGCCGGTTGAGGTCGCGCAGCAGCTGGAGGATGGAGCGGGTGGTCTCCGGGTCGAGGGCGCTGGTGGCCTCGTCGGAGAGCAGCACCTTGGGGTCGCCGGCCAGGGCGCGGGCGATGCCGACGCGCTGCTTCTGGCCGCCGGAGAGCTGGGCGGGGTACGCCTTGGCCTTGTCGGCGAGGCCGACCAGGTCGAGGAGTTCGAGCGCCTTGCGGGAACGTTCCTTCCCGGTCTTGCCGAGGATCTCCAGCGGCAGTTCGACGTTGTCCTGCACGGTCCGGGAGGAGAGCAGGTTGAAGTGCTGGAAGACCATGCCGATACGGCTGCGCGCCTGACGCAGTTCCCGGCCGGCGCGGGGGCCGCGGCCCGCCAGCGCGGTGAGGTCCTGGCCGGCGACGGTGACCGTGCCGGCGGTGGGGCGCTCCAGGAGGTTGACGCAGCGGATGAGCGAGGACTTGCCGGCGCCGGACTGGCCGATGACGCCGTACACCTCGCCCTCGCGGACGTGCAGGTCGACGCCGTCCAGGGCGGTGACCTCGCGGCCGCGGGAGCGGTAGACCTTGGTCAGGCCCGATGTGGTGATCACGTGGGTTTCCGTCACTGTCGAGTGCGCGGCGCTCTGGTGTGCGCCGGGCACGGGGGCGTTGTTCTTCGGGGTTCTGGGGACCTTCGGAACGCGGCACGGTTCTCGCGGTGGCGATGCGCGGTGGCGGTGAACCGGGGAGAAACGTGTGCGCGGGGCGTGGCCCGGCCGCGGGCGCGGGGCGCGTGGGCGGACTCGGGCGGCGCTCGCTTCGGGGCGCGAGGCTCAGGTGGTGCAGGGGCCCTCTAGAAGGCGCACATTCGGCACATACAACGAGCACCGGGCGTCATCGTCGCCTCGGTCGCAGGGGTGCGGTCGCTCGTCGTGCTCATGCGATCAGTAAAGCAGACGTACGGTCCTGACCGGAGACGGCTGTCCGGATGCTGGACAGCCGTGGGCGGTGACCGGACACCGGCGCGCCGGCGGCCGGGGGCGGAGGTACCTGCTCGGGCTCCGGTGACCAGTGCCGACAAGGCCGCCGCTCCGCCGGCCATGGGCCGGGCCCGCGTCCGGCGGGCGTGCGGGCTGTGGTCAACGCCACCGTGGCCCGGTGTGGGGCGGGGCCGGGGGCGGCGAGGCTTTTGGGGCGTAATAGGGTCGCTGCCATGCTTGACGTCCTGACGCTGGTGACCGGGGTCGCCGCGCTGCTGCTCGCCGCCTGGTGCGGCTGGGCGGCCTACCGTGACCAGCCGACGAAGGACTGGCACTTCATCGGCATGGCCGTGGTCTCGGTGCTGGCACTGATCCAGCTGATCGCGGGGATCGTGCTGCTGGCGCGGGGCGAGAAGCCGGAGCAGGGCACCACGATCTTCGTGGCGTACCTGCTGGGCGCCTTCGCCTGTGTACCGGCGGCGGGCTTCATGTCGCTGGCCGAGCGCACCCGCTGGGGTTCGGTGACGGTCGCCGCCGGCGGCGTCGTCCTCGCCGTCCTGGAAGTACGGCTGTTCGACATCTGGGGAGGCTGAGATGGCGGCGACGGAGCAGCGGGCGGGCCGCAAGCGGCTGATCGGCGGCCCGGGCATCCTGCTGGTGTGGCTGTACGGGGTGATGGTCGTCGGCGCGGTGTCGCGGTCCGCGTACCAGATCGCGACCGAGTTCGACCGGGCACCGCTCGCCTACACGCTCTCGGCACTCGCGGGCGTCGTCTACGGCTTCATCACCTACACCCTGGTACGCGGCGGCGAGACGGCCCGCAAGGCGGCGCTGGTGTGCTGCGCCGCCGAGCTGGTGGGCGTCCTCGCGGTCGGCACCTGGACCCTGGTGGAACCGTCCGCCTTCCCCGACGCGACCGTGTGGTCGGACTTCGGCATGGGCTACCTCTTCATCCCGGTGCTGCTGCCGCTGTCGGCCCTGTACTGGCTGCGCCGGGCCCGTACCGAGTAGGTGTCCGCTCAGGCCGTGGTGGCGTAGTCCCCGGCCGCCTTCTCCAGGACGATCATGGGCACGCCGTCCGCGCCCTGTGCCGTCCCGACCGTCTCGTAGCCGACCCGCCGGTAGAGCCGCAGGTTGCTCTCGCTGCGGTGGCCGGTGTGCAGGCGGAAGCGCTTGGCGCCGCGTTCCTCGGCGAGCGCCGACTCCGCGGCGCGCAGCAGCCGGGCGCCGATGCCGTGCCCCTGGAGGCGGGGGTGGACGCAGAGCTTGCCGATGGACGCGGCCCCGTCCTCGGTCACCCGCCCGCGCACCGAACCGACGACCTCGTCGCCGAGCCGCGCGACGAAGACGCAGTCACCGGCGACCTCCTCGCGCACGGAGTCGAGGGTCTGGACGAGCGGGTCGATGCGGTAGTTGCCGTACAGCGCGGCCTCGCCCTGGAAGCAGAGGTACTGCAGCCGGAAGATCTGCTCGGCATCCTGCCCGGTCGCCGCCGAGATGGTCACGCTCATGCCCATGTGTGCATGCCTCCCGCTCACCTGATCCGCTGTGGTCCCCCACTCCTATCCCCGTCCTCAGCGCGCCGCAACCTCCGGCGTCAGCAATCGCCGCAGACATCCCAGACATCGGGAACGTTCCGGGCCGAGACTGCCCTGTGAGATACCCAACTCCCCCGCGATCTCCCGGTATGTGAGGTCTTTCGGCGACAGCAGTGCCTCGATCAGCCGGGGGCAGCGGCCGGGCAGCCGGCGCACGGCGTCGCGCAGGGCACGGCGGCGGGCGGCGGCGAGGACGAGCTGTTCCGGCTCGTGCTCGGCGGCGCCGGCGGGTTCGGTGTCGTACGGCCGCTCGTCGCGGCCGGCACGGCGGGTGCGGCGGGCCTCGGTGCGGACGGCGCTGCGCAGCCAGCCGTGGGGGTCACTGGGCGGTCCCTCGGCCTCCAGCCGCTCGAGGAGGCGCAGCCAGACGGCCTGTTCCAGGTCGCCGGGCTCGGCTCCGGACGCATATGCCTCGGCCGAGACCTCGGCGGTGAGCAGAGGGTGCAGGGCGGTGACCAGGTCGGGTGTCATATGCGGTTCGACGCGGCCGCCCGGGCGGTGGGTTGCCCGGGCGGCCGAAGGTCACTCCAACCGGGGTCGGACGCTCAGTTGTTGACGAGAGCCGTCGACGAGCCAGTCGTCGAGGAAGTCCTCGCGGGCCAGTACGCCGGTGTCGGGGTGGTCGGTGAAGACGCCGTCGATGCCGGTGGCGAAGTAGGTGCGGAACGCGCCGAACACGTCACCGTAGGCGTCGGGGTCGCCGCCGTTGCGGAAGTCGGCGGGCAGGAAGGGGTTCTCGTTGCGCATCGTGTACGGGTGCAGGATCAGGCCCGCGCGGTGCGCGTCGCGGACCAGGGTGGTCGGCTCGGTGAGCCGCCCGGCGGAGTCCTTGGGAATGATCAGGTCCAGCGTCGGGCCGATGCCCTGCGCGTAGGAGGCGATCTCCTTCAGGCCCTTCGGCGTGATCAGGTCGGCGGTCGTGCGCGGGTCGCCGTTCTCGACGAAGTCCCAGGGGCGGCTCTTGGCTCCGGAGAGCAGGACGGCGAGGGGGTTGCGGACGAGCCGGTTCATCCGCTGGATGCTGGTGGGCTCGAAGGACTGGATGATGACGGGCGAGTTCTTCCGGTCCTTGCCGTACTTGCGCAGCAGCCGCGCGAGCCGCTCCTCCGTACCCAGGCCCAGCCCCCGGAAGTAGGTGGGGTGCTTGAGTTCGGGGTAGATCCAGACCTGCTTGCCGCGCTTGCGGGTCTGCTCGTTCTGCCAGCGCAGCACCTCTTCGAAGGTGGGGATCTCCCAGCGGCCGTCGTAGAGGGTGTTGTGCGGGCGGTTGGCCGGGATGCGCTCGGTGGCGCGGAGGGTCTTCAGCTCGGCGAGCGTGAAGTCCTCGGTGAACCAACCGGTGACGGAGACGCCGTCGAGCGACTTGGTGCGCCTGCGGTCGGCGAACTCGGGGTGGTCGGCGACGTCCGTGGTGCCGCCGATCTCCGGCTCGTGCCGGCAGACCAGGTGACCGTCCTTGGTGGGGACCAGGTCGCCGGCCTCTACGATGTCGGCGCCCATGTCGAGGGCGAGTTCGTAGGCGCCGAAGGTGTGCTCGGGGCGGTAGCCGCTGGCGCCGCGGTGGCCGATGACCGTCGGGACGGGCAGGCTCCTGACGCCGCCGCCGCGCCCTCCGCCGTGCCGGGAGCCGTCGGCTCTCGCCGTGCCGGGCAGGCCGAGTACGGCTCCGCCCGCGCCGAGCACCGCCGCCCCGAGGAGCGCCCGCCGTCCGGTGCCGCCCGTCTGCTCGTCCGACTCCTGTGTTCCCATCAGGGCCTCCTGTCGTTGACCGTCGGTGCGGGCCGATCGTAAGGGCGCGTACATGACGAGTGGGAGACCGCGGCGGGAACACGCGGGTGCGTCGGGATGTCGTACGGGCGTGGAGTGGTCGGTGGGGCGGGACGGGTGACGTACCGTCGGCTTCGGAGCGGCCGGCCGGGGTACGCGGTCGGTGGCCGCGCGTTTCGCCGTGGCGGTGCCTCACCGGCCCCCTGGACGCGAGCTGTCTCACATCCCGGGCTGCCGTCACCTCCGCGAAACGCCCCTGCACCGCAGGTGAACGCATGTCAACAGTGCGTAAGGTCCGGGTGACCCGACGTGCGCGACCCCCCGCGCCGCGAGTAATGTCCTCACCTGCACAGACTCATACCGCATCCCCGACACCGGAGGACCCGTTGTCCCGCTTCGCGCTCATCAAGGCAGTGCTCGGTCCGATCATGCGCCTGATGTTCCGCCCACGGGTGGAGGGTGTGGAGAACATCCCGGGCGACGGCCCGGTGATCCTGGCCGGCAACCACCTCACCTTCATCGACTCGATGATCCTCCCGCTGGTCTGCGACCGGCAGGTCGTCTTCGTCGGCAAGGACGAGTACGTCACCGGCAAGGGCTTCAAGGGCCGACTGATGGCCTGGTTCTTCACCGGCGTCGGCATGATCCCGGTCGACCGCGACGGCGGCCGGGGCGGGGTCGCGGCGCTGATGACCGGCCGCCGGGTGCTGGAGGAGGGCAGGATCTTCGGCATCTACCCGGAGGGCACCCGCTCCCCCGACGGCCGCCTCTACCGGGGCCGCACCGGCATCGCGCGGCTGACCCTGATGACCGGGGCCCCCGTCGTCCCGTTCGCCATGATCGGCACCGACAAGCTTCAGCCGGGCGGCGCGGGCCTGCCCCGGCCGGGCAAGGTCACCGTCCGCTTCGGTGAGGCGATGGAGTTCTCCCGCTACGAGGGCATGGACCGCGACCGCTACGTCCTGCGGGCCGTGACCGACTCCGTGATGACCGAGGTCATGCAGCTGTCCGGCCAGGAGTACGTGGACATGTACGCGAGCAAGGCGAAGGCGGCGTAACGCCGCGGAACGTGCGTACGTGGAGGGCGGGCCGCTCGGTGAGCGGCCCGCCGTCCACGTGTTCGGCCCTGAGGCCGCCGTACGGCTACGGGTGTTCCACCCCGTCCTCCAGGCGCTGGCCCCGCAGCAGGAACCAGGCGGCTCCCGCGGCGGCCAGCAGCACCGCCGCGCCGACGCCCGCCGCGAGCGTCAGGCCGTCGACGAAGGCCTGACGGGCGGCGTCCAGCAGGGCCTCGGCCGACGGGGCCGGCAGGTGGGCGGCGACCTCCACCGCGCCGCCCAGTGACTCGTGGGCCGCGGCCGGGGTGCCGGCCGGGCCGGTGAAGTCGCGGTACACGCCGGTCACGATGGAGCCGAGCACGGCGATGCCGAGGGCGGCGCCGAGTTCGTAGGCCGTCTCGGAGACCGCGGAGGCGGCGCCCGCCTGCTCCTTGGGCACGCTGGAGAGGATCACGTCGGCGGTGACGGTGAAGGAGAGTCCGGCGCCGACGCCGACCACCAGCAGGACGGCACCGAGCAGCGGGTACCCGGTGTGCTGGCCGATGACGGTCAGCGCGGCCAGCGCCAGACCGACGGCGGCCAGTCCGCCGGAGACGGTCGCGCGGACCGAGAAGCGCCGGGCCGCGCGACCGGCGAGCAGACCCGCCACCACCGCACCGATCGCGGCGGGCAGCTCGGCCAGGCCCGCCTCGAACGGGCGCCTGCCCTGGACGAGTTGCAGGTACTGGGAGAGGAAGAACACCAGCCCGGACAGGCCGAGGATGGTCAGCAGGTCGGCCAGGACCGCGCCGCTGAAGCCCCGGCTGCGGAACAGCCGCATGTCGAGCAGCGGGGTCGGCATGGTCAGCTGACGGCGGACGAAGCCGTAGAGCGCGGCGGCGCCCAGCAGGCCCGCGGCGAGCGTGGCCCACGCGAACCCGTGCGCGGCGGCCTCCTTGACGGCGTACACGACACCGACCATGCCGACGAGGGAGAGGACGACGCTGAGCAGGTCCCACGGGCCGGGGTTCGGATTGCGCGACTCCGGCAGCAGCTTGATGCCGACGAGGACCAGGACGGCCATCACGGGCAGGTTGATCAGGAAGACCGAGCCCCACCAGAAGTGCTCCAGCAGGAAGCCTCCGACGACCGGGCCGACCGCCGCGCCGGCCGAGGCCGCGGCGCCCCAGATGCCGACGGCGAGACTGCGTTCGCGCGGGTCGTGGAAGAGGTTGCGGATCAGCGCGAGGGTGGCGGGCATCAGGGTGGCGCCCGCGACGCCGAGCAGGGCCCGGGCGACGATCATCAGCTCGGGGGTGTGCGCGTAGGCGTTGAGGACGGAGATCAAGCCGAACGCCGTGGCGCCGATGAGCAGGATCCGCTTGCGGCCGATCCGGTCGCCGAGGCTGCCCATGGAGACGAGCAGACCGGCGATGACGAAGGAGTAGACGTCGCCGATCCACAGCAGCTGGGTGCTGGAGGGGGCGAGGTCCTCACTGATGTAGGGGGTCGCGAGACCGAGCACGGTCGCGTCGACGGCCACCAGCAGTACGGCCAGCACGAGGACGGACAGCGCCAGCCAGCGGCCGGGGCGCTTCACCGCCTCGGTCGTCTGCGCCGACTGCGGGGTGCGGGTCATGGTTCACTCTCTCCGAAGTGCGCCGCCGAGCAGCAGCTCGGCGATCATGTGGTTGAAGTCGTTGCGGGCCACGCGGCCCTCGGCCACCGCCCACGCGGCGGCGCCCAGCAGGCCGTACAGAGCCTCGGTGAGCCAGGCCGGGGTGAGGTCGATGCGGAACTCACCGCTCTCCTGGCCCCGGCGGAACAGGTCGGTGAGCCGGGCGTCGATGCGGGCCCAGCCCTCGTTCTGCTCCTCGCCCTCGAACAGCTGGTTCTCCGTGTACAGAAAGGCGAGCAGCGCGGCGGAGGGCTCGATGCCGCGCACGAGCCGGCGCACCGCGTCGGCCGCCGGCCCGTCGTCCGGACGGGCCGCCTCCAGGGCCGCCTCGCACTCGGCGATGCCGAGGTCTTCCAGCGCCCGGACGAGGGCGTCGCGTCCGGCGAAGTGCCGGTGCAGCGTGGCCCGGCTGAGTCCGGCGGCCCGCGCGACCTCGTCCATGGTCGCGGTGGATTTCCGGGTCAGCAGGGCCGCGGCGCTGCGCAGTACCTGTTCACGATCGACGGCCATGAGACAACCATAACCCATATGAGACATCTATGTCTCACACTGGGCATGCGTGACTCACCTCTCACGGTCAGTCACGCGAACGGAGGGAGCTCAGTGCCAGGGCAGTTGCCCGCGCCGCTCCCAGTAGGCGCGCGGGTCCTCGACGAGCGCGTCCAGGCGGGCCACCTGGTCGTCGTCGAGGTCGACCACGGCGGCGTGCAGGTTGGACCCGAGCTGGTTGACCGTCGCGGCTCCGGAGAGGACGAGGCCGGCCCAGGGCTGGCGCAGGACCAGCGCGAGGGCGACCGCGTCGCAGCCGAGGGTCGTCTCCTCGGCCACGGCCTTCAGCGCGTAGGGCGCGTGCGGCTCCGCGAGGCGGCCGTTGGCCATGCCCTCCTTGACGATCACGGTGAGCCCCGCGTCGTGTGCCTCGTCGAGCGCGGGCCCGGCCGAGGTCTCCAGGATGTTGTACGTCGACTGCACGGTGCGGAAGAGGGGTTCGCCGTCGACGGTCACGGCGAGCGCGGCGCGGATGGCGTCGGCCTGGGCGGGGCCGCTGGTGGAGAAGCCGACGGTGACGCCCCGCGCGGCGGCCTCGGCCAGCTTCGCGTGCAGGTCCTTGTCGGTGAGGGCCGGGCTGTCGGGGGTGAGCGAGTGGATCTGGTAGAGGTCGAGCCGGTCGCCGAGCAGGGCGTCGGTCTCGGCGCGCTGGCGCTCGTACGTGGCGGCGCCGTGGTCCTTGACCTCGTGCCGGTCGGCGTCGGCGGACCAGTCGGCCGTGTAGGTGTAGCCCCACTTGCTGCCGACGACGACGTCGTCGATGTCCGGGCGGTCCTGGAGCCAGCCGGCCAGGAACTCCTCCGAGCGGCCGTAGGAGCGGGCGGCGTCGAAGTAGCGCACGCCCTGGGCGTAGGCGGCGTCGAGGAGGTCGTGGGTGCGCTCGCGCATCGCCTCGACGGTGCGGTCGGCCGGCAGGTCACGGTCACGGCCGAGGTTGATGTAGCCGGGGCGGCCGACGGCGGCGAGACCCAGTCCGATGTGGCAGGTGGGGGTGGTCGCCGCGGCCAGGCGGGCGAAGGGCATCGCGGGCTCCGTTCGGTCGACTGCTGAAGCTGTTGCAGCTGCTGAGCTGTTGACCAACGTAACCGCGATGCCCTCCGGGCACACCGGCTGCTACTTCTTGGCGTCCGCCCACGTGTGCTGGGCCGCCACGTCTTCCTTCACCTCGGCGAGCTGCACGGCGACCGCGCTGGGCGCCGTACCGCCGCGCCCGTTGCGGGAGGCGAGGGCACCCGGGACGTTGAGGACGTCCCGGACTTCCGGGGTGAGGTGTTCGGAGATCTTGGCGAACTGCTCGTCGGTCAGCTCGTCCAGCTCCTTGCCCTCCGCCTCGGCGACCTTCACGCACTCGCCGGCCACCTCGTGCGCGACACGGAACGGCACGCCCTGCCGCACCAGCCACTCGGCGATGTCGGTGGCGAGCGAGAATCCGGCCGGGGCCAGCTCCTCCATCCGCTCGCGGTGCACGGTGAGGGTGGCCATCATGCCGGTGAAGGCGGGGAGCAGGATCTCCAGCTGGTCGATGGAGTCGAAGACCGGCTCCTTGTCCTCCTGGAGGTCGCGGTTGTACGCGAGCGGGAGGGCCTTGAGGGTGGCCATCAGGCCGGTGAGGTTGCCGATGAGGCGGCCGGACTTGCCGCGGGCCAGCTCGGCGATGTCCGGGTTCTTCTTCTGCGGCATGATCGACGAGCCGGTGGAGAAGGCGTCGTGCAGCGTGACGAAGGAGAACTCCTTCGTGTTCCAGATGATGATCTCCTCGGCGATCCGGGAGACGTTGACGCCGATCATCGCGGTGATGAAGGCGAACTCGGCGACGAAGTCGCGGGAGGCCGTGCCGTCGATGGAGTTCCCCGCGCTGCCGTGCTCGAAGCCCAGGTCCCGGGCGACGGCCTCCGGGTCCAGGCCGAGACTGCTGCCCGCGAGCGCTCCCGAGCCGTACGGCGACACGGCCGTGCGCTCGTCCCACTGCCGCAGCCGCTCCGCGTCCCGGCCGAGCGCCTGGACGTGGGCGAGGACGTGGTGGGCGAAGAGCACCGGCTGGGCGTGCTGGAGGTGGGTGCGGCCGGGCATCGCCACGTCCGGGTGGGCCTCGGCGAGGCCGATCAGCGCGTCCTGGAGGTCGGCGATCAGCCCGCCGACGGTGCGGGCGTGGTCCCGCAGGTACATGCGGAAGAGGGTCGCCACCTGGTCGTTGCGGGACCGGCCGGCACGCAGCTTGCCGCCGAGGTCGGGGCCGAGCCGCTCCAGCAGCCCGCGCTCCAGGGCGGTGTGGACGTCCTCGTCGGCGATGGTCCCGGTGAAGGAGCCGTCGGCGACGTCGGACTCCAGCCGGTCGAGCCCGGCGATCATCCGGGTGAGCTCGTCCTCGGTGAGCAGCCCGGCCTTGTGCAGCACGCGCGCGTGGGCACGCGAGCCGGCGATGTCGTAGGGCGCGAGCCGCCAGTCGAAGTGGACGGACGCGGACAGCTTCGCCAGCGCCTCGGCGGGACCGTCGGCGAAACGGCCGCCCCAGAGCCGGACGTCACCGCTGTTGCTGCTCACTTGGGTCGCTCCTCACCGTACGGTCAGTGTTATGCATGAGTATGCAGAACTCTGCATGATTCGTCAATTTCGCAGGTCGGCACCACGCACCGCGCCTCGCACCCTCATAATCGTTAGACATGGGAAAGACTTACGAACGCATCGACGGCAGACTCCGCACCTTCATAGAGGCGCAGCCCGTCTTCTTCACCGCCACCGCTCCCCTGGCCGGCGACGGCACGGTCAACCTCTCCCCCAAGGGCCTCACGGGCAGCTTCGCCGTCCTCGACGAACTGACCGTGGCCTACCTCGACTTCGCCGGCTCCAACGCCGAGACCATCGCCCACCTGCGTGAGAACGGGCGGATCACCCTGATGTGGTGCGCCTTCCAGGGGCCGCCGAACATCGTCCGGGTGCACGGCCGCGGCGAGCCGGTCTTCCGCGACGACCCCCGCTTCCCTGAGCTGCTCGCCCACTTCCCTGACATCGACCCGAGCGAGCACGGGCTGCGCGCCGTCATCGTCGTGACCGCCGAACTGGTCCGGGACACCTGCGGCTACGGCGTCCCCTTCATGGCGTACGAGTCGGACCGCGATCTGCACGGCAAGCGTTTCGCCCGCGAGGACGACGCCTCGCTCAGCGCGTACTTCACCAAGAAGGAGCACATCGCGACGAGCATGGACGGCCTTCCCGGGCTGCCGTTGCCGCTGCCCCCGTCTAGCGTCTGAGCCATGCGCCCCGGTGTCGTCGCCGTCCTCGTCTCCGCCTCCCTCCTCACCCTCGGGGGCGGTCCGGCCCCCCGGCCGCTGCCGGCCAGGATGGCGGACACCGGCGGCGGCACCCAGCTGATCACCGCTGTCGCGCCCGGCACCGGTTCGACCGAGGGCCGGGTCACCTGGTGGGACCGCAGGGGAGGCGCGGGCGGCCGGTGGGTGGAGGCCGGTTCCGCACCCGCCCGCTTCGGTGCGGGCGGCCTCACCGACGGGGCGACGCGCGAGCAGGGCACGAACACCACCCCGACCGGCCTGTACGACCTCCCGTACGCCTTCGGCATCGAGCCCGCGCCGCGCGGGACGGAGTACCGGTACCGCCCGGTGCGCCAGGACTCCTGGTGGTGCCAGGACAACGCCTCCCGCGCCTACAACCGCTGGACCGAACCCCGCCCCGCCGACTGCCGCGCCACCGAGGCCGAGCATCTGATCACCTACCGAGAGCAGTACGCGCACGCCCTGGTCGTCGGCTTCAACTACCACCGCCCGGTGCGCGGCCGCGGCGCGGGCATCTTCCTGCACGTCGACGGGCGGGGGGCGACTGCGGGCTGCGTGTCGGTGCCGCGCGAGGCGATGCGGCGGATCCTGCGGTGGGCCGAGCCGGCTCAGCGGCCGCACATCGCGATCGGCACCCGGGGCGGGGCTACGGCGATCACCCGGTACTGAACGGCGGCAACGGGACCGGCGGACGCTGAACGCTCGGCCGGCACGGCGCGTATCTGTGGGCCAAGGGCCGAGTCCCACGGAGGAACCGTGACCACCACGCTCGCCGGCGGCCGTGCCGCCCGCCGTCAGACGATGCGGCGCATCCGTCCGCGCCGCTCCCCCGCCGTCCCCCTGCTGCTCGCCGTATGGGCGGGCGCGGCGGGCGTGTTGTGGCTGTGGTGGCGCAACACGCCCGCCATCTCCGACCGGACCGGCATGATCCTGGGCGCGGGCCGGATCACCGGGCTGCTCGCCGGGTACCTGATGGCGCTGGTGGTGCTCCAGATGGCGCGTGTGCCGGCGCTGGAGCGGCGGGTGGGCTCGGACCGGGTCGCCCGCTGGCACGCCATGACCGGCCGCTACACCCTCTGTCTGATCCTCGCCCACGTCTTCCTGATCATGTGGGGTTACGCCGCCCAGGCGGGCAACGGCCTGGGCGCCGTCGTGCAGCAGACGGTCGACTCGGTGAACCAGCTGCCGGACATGGGCAAGGCCGCCGTCGGCACCGGCCTGCTGGTGCTCATCGGCCTGCTGTCCGCCGGCCCGGTCCGCCGCCGCATCCCGTACGACGCCTGGTACCACGTGCACCTGCTCACCTACGCGGCGGTGTTCCTGACCTTCTGGCACCAGCTGACCACCGGCAACGACTTCGCCGTCGAGCCGGTCGCCAAGACCGTCTGGTACGCGCTGTACGGGGCGGTGACCGCGCTCGTCCTCTGGTACCGGATCCTGACTCCCCTGCGCCTCAACCTGCGGCACCGGATGCGGGTCGAGGCGGTGATCGAGGAGACGCCCGGCATCGTGTCGGTGCTGATCGGCGGGCGCCGGCTGCACCGGATGGGCGCGGAGGCCGGGCAGTTCTTCCGCTGGCGGTTCCTGGCGCCGGGGATGCGGTTCAGCTCGCACCCGTACTCGCTGTCGGCGGCGCCGCGCCCGGACATGCTGCGGATCACCGTGAAGGCGATCGGCGACCACAGCGCCCGGCTGCGCGAGCTGGAGCCCGGCACCCGGGTGTGGGCGGAGGGTCCGTACGGCGCCCTGACCGCCCAGCGCCGCAGCCGCGGCAAGGTACTGCTGGTGGCGGGCGGGGTCGGCATCACACCGATGCGGGCGCTCTTCGAGACACTGCCCGGCGCGTCCGGCGACATCACGCTGCTCTACCGGGCCAACAGCACCCAGGACCTGGCCCTGTGGGACGAGCTCGCCGGGATCGCCGAGGAGCGCGGGGCCCGGCTGATGTACGCGGTGAACAGCCCCGACGGGGAGCGCCCCGACATCTCCGCGGAGACCCTGAGCCGCAAGGTCCCGGGCGTCGAGCGTCACGACGTCTTCCTGTGCGGGCCGCCCGGCTTCGCCCAGTCGGTGTACGAGGCACTGCGCGGCGCGGGGGTCCCCGCCCGCCGTATCCATCACGAGTCGTTCGAGATGTGAGCGACGGACATCAGGAGTCCAGGACAGATGAGGAAAAGCCACCCCGTTCGGCGTGCCGTGCTCGCCGGTGCCGCCACCGTGTCCGGGATCGTGCTGCTGCTGTCGCTGAAACCGGCGTCCGACCCGGGCTCCGCCTCGGCGGCGGGCGGCGCGGCCCCGCCGGTGGCCGCGCAGTCGCCGCAGGGCGGGCGCGGTGCCGGTGCCGGCACGGTGACGGGTGAAGCGGCCAGTACCCAGTACGGGCCCGTGCAGGTCCGGCTCACTGTCAGCGGCGGAAAGATCACGGGAGCCGAGGCCGTACAGGCACCCAAGGGCGGACAGAGCGACCAAGTCACCGCCGACGCCGTACCCAAACTCAACCAGGCCGCCATCACCACCGGCAACGCCGACATCGACACCGTCTCCGGCGCCACCTACACCAGCGCCGGATACAAGCAGTCACTCCAGTCCGCACTGGACAAGGTGAAGGCCGGGGCGGCCGCAGGCGACCAGGACCCGGGCGGCGGCGCCCCGGACACGCGGACGCTCACCGGTGCCGTCGCCCAGACCCAGTACGGGCCCGTGCAGGTCCGGGTCACTGTCAGCGGCGGAAAGATCACGGGAGCCGAGGCCGTACAGGCGCCCAAGGGCGGACAGAGCGACCAAGTCACCGCCGACGCCGTACCCAAACTCAACCAGGCCGCCATCACCACCGGCAACGCCGACATCGACACCGTCTC